>CAZSSA010000001.1:0-73300 GCA_964609375.1 uncultured Verrucomicrobiota bacterium
AATGGTCGGGGCGGCGGGATTTGAACCCACGACTTTCAGCGCCCAAGGCTGACGCGCTACCAGGCTGCGCTACACCCCGACAAAAAGAAGCGGGAATTTACCATGCCTGCATCATTCACACAAGCCTCGTCAACTCCTTTGTCAACGCAAAGCAGGAATGTCCCCTTTTCATATTGCTCACATCATGCGGTTTGGCGTGGCGGCAGCCCGGGTCAGGAAAGATGAGCGCCGCCAAGGGGGATCGGCCGCCGGAAGGGACCCTCGACACGAGACACGCTATCACGCGGCACTAAACCCCGACAATCCGCTCACACGGCGTCATCCAAGGTTCTACGAACATTCTCTGCCAACACTTCCAATGCATACGGCTTTGTAATGAAGCGGTGACGATCAAAGTGAAGCCCGTGTTGAACCATCGATGTTTCATCAAATCCCGTCACATACAGAACCTTGAAATCCCGCCTGATCACGCTTGCCTCCGATACCATCTCCACGCCATTCCCCTCTGGAAGAACGACATCAGCCAGAATCAGGTGAATGGGATCCGTGACTTCACGGCAAATCTTGAGCGCTTCCTTCATTCCCGATGTTTCAATAACCTTATACCCGAGAGAGGACAACGCACGCCCCGCATAACTGCGCACAGCCGCATCATCCTCCACTACCAATACCGTTTCATGGCCATGCGGCAATGCCATGTGGGCCATCGTGTTCCCCCCATCAGCCACTGAAGCAACACTGCGGAAAAAAACCTGGAACGCAGATCCCATCCCTATGGCGCTTTCAACTTCAATACACCCCTGGCATTGACGAACAATTCCGTACACGGTCGACAGCCCGAGCCCCGTCCCCTTCCCTTTTTCCTTCGTAGTATAGAACGGCTCAAAAATCCGCTCCCGAATTTCCAAACTCATGCCGCTCCCCGAATCCTTCACAATAAGAACACCGTAGGAGCCCGGCTCGACAGAAACATGCATGCGGCAGTAGTCTTCATCAAGCACCACTTTACGGGTACTGATCTCAAGCACACCTCCTCGCGGCATGGCATCGCGCGCATTCACAGCAAGGTTCAGGATAATCTGCTCCACTCCGCCGGAATCCGCCTCTACCAATCCCGCATCATCACCAAGCTTGATATTCAGCACCACATCCTCTCCCAAGGTCCGCTTTAATAAGAGAACCATCCCTCTCACAATGTCGTTCAAGTCCAGCGCCTTGATCTGCAGTGCCTGCTTCCTCCCCACCGCCAGCAATTGCGAGGTCAATTTGGCAGCCCGTTCCGCACCATTGACCACCTCCTTGATATCCTCACGCGCAGAGTGTCCCTCAGGCAATGATTCGAGCGCCAAATTTGAAAATCCAAGGATCGACGTAAGAAGATTGTTGAAATCATGAGCCACACCACCCGCCAACAGACCCAAGGCTTCCATTTTTTGCGCCTGCCGAAGTTGGCTTTCCCGCTCCAGTAAAAGCTCCTCAACATTCTTTCGTTGAGTCACATCCCGCAGCAACAACACACCGCCACCATGTCCCTTAAGCACGCCCGTAATGATCTCCAAAGGAAAGGTATTCCCATCCTTACGACGCCCCGTCGCCCATCCGATATGAAACCCCTCCTTTTCAAGCACATCGTAAATCTCGTGCTTTACCCCCGGCACCCGGCGCCGATCAAAATACAGAAGTTCCGTCTTGCGATTGATGACTTCATCCATCTCGTAACCAAACATTCGATTGATCGCCTTATTAACCATCAGGATATTGCGTTTGGCGTCCACAACCAGCAGTACATCGGGATTGATGCTATCAATAATGTCTTCCAATTCTTCATTGCGCAACGCCTCGTATCGCCAACGCAGATACGATGTCACCAGCATGATGATTAACCAAAGAACCAGAAAATTCGTAATAAAAATAACAATAGGCTGCTCAGCATGCGGCCTGAAAAAAGCCGTAATAACCTCGTTGAAGTTTATCGCCGCCCCTATCAATGTAACGACGAACGCCAGCAACAGGGAAACAACCAGTGTCTGCCACTCTTTTTTCCGCCATGCGCTCAGTAGGAGGGGATTCCTATTTAATTTTGCGATTTTCATCAATTATCCTTCATCGTGTTCAGGCAATACACTAAGCGGTCCATACCCTCAAGATAGCCTTCTCTATGCCGCCAGGAAGCAACCACCGAACACTTCCCATGCTGTTCATGGCGTTAGGGAACCCCATCCAAGGCTCCATACAGAAGAAAGGCTTGTCGGCCATTGTGTAAAGCTGAACAAAAGGAAACATACGGCGCCCCCCCTCGCCTTCCGCCACCATATGCACCGCAACTCCATCAGGGTAATGCATGATCGCTTCGCATGGATCTCCAACTTCAATCAGTCCCTCATTGATCGCGGGATCCCCGACGCTGACCGGAAACTCTGGCGCCGCTCCACGCCCAACAATATCCGCATAACGGGCACTGTAGTTCCAGCGGGACACTCCCGCCAGTTGCACCGTTGTCGCGTCCTTGCCAGCCCCTACCGGCGGAGTCAGAAAATAAGGATGGAAACCCGCATAATAGGGCAACGATTGCTCGCCTTTGTTTTCATACTCCTGCTCCACGCGCAGTCCACCAGAACCAATCTTGAATCGCAGGGTCACGCGAAACTTAAAGGGATATATAGCCCTTGTGGCTTCAGTGTCTCTCAAGACCACCGTCAGCGTATCCAGAGCGACCGACTCCACCACCCACGGCATACGCATGCTGAACCCGTGAATCTTGATCTGATAAACCCGCCCATTGTAAAGGTAAGAACCACTTTCCCCGTTCCGCTCCATGCGACCACACACGGGAAATAAAAAAGGCAATCCGCCTCTCGTGCGCTCGGTCTCACGATCCCAGAAAAACGGCTGTTGAAACAAAATTTCGCGCACCTCCTGCTTCCAGGGCAACTTGAGCGAACTGACAATGGCGCCCAGTTCCGCAACAATCTCTGCACTCGCCGTCCCGTCGGCAGTTTTTATTCGGTAAACACTGAAACCAGTATTGTTTGTTTCCATCACGCGCTGATTCACTCCGCTTGTTTGACTCATGACTTTAGACGCGCACCGCTTAAAACAAAAGACCAAAAACTCAGTCTTACCCCCTTTCTTTACCATTGGCGAATCCGGGAAGTTCACGTATGCTACGCACCGTTTACGGAATATAACTCATGCGCATTCTCATGACAGCCAACTTGACCCTCGCCAATCGCATCACGTTGGCTCGATTTATGTTGATTCCGGTTTTCATCCTGCTGACGCTCTACTACATGCGCAGCGCCACAGGAAATACCCCCAACGAAATGCTACGCTGGTCAGCCTTAATGGTCTTCGTCATCACCTGCTTATCAGACGCATTGGACGGCTACTTCGCACGATCACGCAACGAACGCACCCGACTGGGAACTCTGCTTGATCCTCTCGCCGACAAGTCCCTTCTCCTCTCTGCTCTTATTCTCTTGACCGGTCCCTGGGGTGCCTGTTTCAACCCGCACCTCCCTGTGTGGTATGTTCTACTCGTCATCAGCCGCGATGTCGCTCTCATCGCCGGCGCTATTTTGATCCATGTAGCGGTTGGACACACCGAGGTGCGACCGCGTGTTACTGGAAAATTATCGACATTCTTCCAAATGGGCCTCATTGTTTGGGTTCTTGCTCTCGGCCCCGCACGGTGGTTCCTCTGGCTGCTCTGGCCATCCGCCGCTTTTACATTGATATCTGCCCTGCAATACATCACCGATGGAATCCGCCAACTCGAGAAAACCCATGCCCACGAAAAAAAATCCTGAGGTCATCCCCTCCGCCGGGTTGCCAATCGTATCCGTTGTCGGCAGACCCAATGTCGGAAAGTCCGCCCTTTTCAACCGCCTGCTGGGACGTCGCCTGGCCATCGTCCACGAGGAATGCGGAGTCACACGGGACCGGTTAATCGCCCATGCCATCTGGGACGATAAGCCGTATGATTTGATCGACACTGGTGGACTTTCCGAATTCGGACGGGAAGTCAGCGGCAACATCCTTGATGTGGAAACCCGGCGCCAATCCGAAGCCGCCATCGCCGATGCCTCCATCGTGATTCTGGTCACCGATGCAGAAGCCGGGCTGACCCCTCTTGATGAATCCGTCGCCCGTATGATACGGCAAAAGGGTGTGCGGGCGGTCATCGCCGTCAACAAATGTGACGCTCCCGACCGCGATGCTCAGACCTCCTCTTTTGAACGCCTGGGTTTCCCCGTCTTCGGAGTCTCCGCCCTCCATAACCGCGGCATTGAGGAACTGATGAAGGAAGTCACCGCAGGATGGGAACCAGTCGATATCACCCATCTCCCTGAGCCTCTAAAAGTCACCGTTGTCGGCAAGCCCAACGTCGGGAAATCCTCCTTCATCAATCGAATTGTTCGTCAGGAACGTCTGATCGTTTCCAATATTCCGGGAACCACCCGAGATATCATTGACATTCCTTTCCAGATCGGCGAAGGCCCCACGGCCCGCCATTACCTCCTCACCGATACCGCAGGAATGCGCCGCATGGGCAAGGTGGATGGTGCCGTAGAACGATATAGCGTATTCCGGGCAGAAAGCAGTATCCGCCGGGCAGACGTGGTGGCATTGATGATCGACGCTTCCCAGGGGCCAACCTCACAGGACAAAGCCATCGCCAACACCATCATCGATGCCCACAAGGGCTGCGTGGTTGTGATAAACAAGTGGGACCTTCTGAAAGGCCACAGCACGGAAAAGGAATACCGCGAAGCGCTTTCACACGCCATTCAGTTCCTTGAGTGGGTTCCGTTTGTCTTTGTCTCGGCCAAGGAAGGATTCAACGTCAATCGGTGCCTCGAAACCATCGACTATGTCGCCGGGCAAATCCAGACACAAATCCCCACCGCCATGCTTAATCGCGTTTTGACGGAAGCAGGCGAGCGTGTACAGCCACCCATGCTGAAAGGCAAGCGGTTCAAGATCTATTACGCAACACAAACATCGGCCAATCCCATCCGGATCAGCCTGTATGTCAACGATCCAACCCGGCTCACGGACGCCTATCGGGAGTACTTGCTGCACGCACTCAGGCGCCGATTTGGTCTTGAGGGTGCACCCATTCTCATCATCCTCAAGGAACGCCCACGTCAACGTTTTGTGGCGCCGCCCGAAGCTCGCAAACGTCCGCGAGCCAGGCGGAAATAATTATCGCAACGCCAGTTTCTTGTACTTGCCCCGGCGGTGTAAAAGTCGGTCCTGATTGCGCACTAAAACCTTTTCCTCATAGTCTGCAAAATTACCCTCAAACCAACGCATTTTTCCATCACCCTCAAAAATGAGCAAATGGGTACAAATTCGATCCAGGAAATACCGGTCATGGCTAATCACCATCACACAACCCGTAAACTGATTGATCGCCTCTTCCAAGACACGCATCGTGTTAACGTCTAGATCATTGGTTGGCTCATCAAGCAACAGCACGTTTCCTCCCCGCTTCAATAACTTCGCCAGGTGGACCCGGTTACGCTCACCTCCGGAAAGCTGCCCCACCTTCTTCTGCTGTTGTGAACCACGAAAATTGAAACGCGACAAATAGGCACGGGAATTCATCTTCCGGTCACCAAGTTGCACCTCTTCCTCGCCTCCCGTGATTTCCTCAAAGACCGTATTCCCATCCCCCAATGCATCGCGATGCTGATCAACATAGGACAACACCACACTCTCACCCACGACCACACTCCCCTTGTCCGGCGCTTCCTGCCCGACAATCATGCGGAAAAGCGTCGTCTTGCCACACCCATTCGGACCGATGACACCAACCACGCCGCCACGCGGAAGATTAAACGAAACGTCATCCAGTAAGGGTATTCCGCCATATCCCTTGTGGACTCCTTCCAGGATCAACACCTTGTTCCCCAAGTGCGGTCCGGGCGGAATTTGAATCAACACATCGTCTTTCCCTGCCTCAAATCGCTCTCCCGACAACTCCTCGTAACGGGTAATACGGGCCTGGCTTTTCTTCCGCCGCCCCTCCGGCGAACTGCTAATCCATTCCAACTCATGGGCCAGCACTTTTTGCCGCTGGCTCTCTTTCTTCTCAACCTGCCGCAACCATTCTGCCTTTTGCTTCAACCAGGATGAGTAATTCCCCTCAAATGGAATCCCTCTCCCATTGTCCAGTTCCAATATCCATTTCGTGATGTGATCCAAGAAATACCGGTCATGCGTCACGATAATAACCGTCCCGTGATAATCACGGAGCGCACGCTCCATCCACGCCACAGTCTCTGCATCCAAATGATTCGTAGGCTCATCGAGCAGCAGCAGATCCGGCTTCTCCAGCAACACCTTGCACAAGGCCACCCGCCGCCGTTCCCCGCCGGAAAGCGTGGCAATATTGGCATCATCGGGCGGCAACACAAGGGCATCAGAAGCAACATCGAGCAGCCGATCCACTTCCCACGCATCCATCTCATCAATCTGCTCCTGAAGACGACTCATTTCATCCATCAACTTGTCCATCTGCTCTTTAGGCTTTTTCTCCCCCATCGCATCCGCAACCTCATCGTACCGCCGGATCAAGGCATGAACCGGCTCCAACGCCTCTTCCAGATTCCCCCGAACCGTTTTGTCGGGATTCAACTTTGGCTCCTGGGGAACATACCCAACCCTCATTCCCTTGGCCAATTGCGCCGTCCCCATGTAGTCTTGATCCACACCCGCCATGATTCGCAGTAAACTGGTCTTCCCCGAACCGTTTTCCCCGACAATTCCTATCTTGGCTCCGTAATAAAATGACAGACTGAGTCCCTCAAAAATAGTTTTGTCGTTATAGCATTTGGAAAGGTTCTGAGTCTGAAAAACAAATTGTGGCGGCATGTGTTCGCTTCCTCTCCTTGGTGATGGCCTGAGCGTCCGGTACAATACGCATCACCCAGAAACAACTCAAGTCCAGTTACGACCCTCAGGAAGAGACATTTTACCACGGCAAGGCGTAACACCGATCCAGCGGAAAGGCATTCTCAATATGACGCAAAACCGGGACACCGCCATCCGGACCGCCAACGACCTCCACCACATCAAACCGGAAATTCACAGGCTGCTTTAACCGTTGGAGGTAACGAACCGCCGCACGCGATAAGGCATGCCGCTTGCGCTTGTCAACCGCTTGAACAGGCCGCCCAAAAGCCTCACTCTTGCGAGTCTTGACCTCAACAAAGACCAGCGTCTCATGCTCACGGGCGACAAGATCAATCTCATCACGCAACCCGATTCTTAGTCGCCTGCCAAGAATTTTGAACCCTTTCCCCCGTAAATACAATTCCGCCTCCCGCTCACCCCACAACCCCGATCTCAGATGGGAGGGAAGGAACGAAAGATTCATGAGAGATCGTTTGCTCCTGCTGGGGTAACCCCGCCTCCGGCGGCTCGCATCCGAATCACTTCCCGGATGGGACGGAATGACCGGCGATGCTCAGGACACGGACCATAATGGAGAAGAGCGTGCAGATGCGCCTTGGTCCCATATCCCTTATGCCGACTGAAGCCATACTGCGGATAAACTCGGTCCAAATCAACCATCATGCGGTCACGTGTAACTTTGGCAATGATACTGGCGGCGGCAATACTTAGACTCCTTGCATCGCCTTCGATGATCGCCAGCGATGCACACGGCAATCCGGAAACAGGCAGCCCATCCACAAGGGCAAAATCGCTCGCTGGCTTCACCCCCGCCAACGCCCGGCCCATGGCCAGATGCGTGGCCCGCAAGATGTTTCGGTCATCAATTTCCTGGACGCTCGCCACTCCCACCGCAAAAGAAACACGGGAAGATCCCGTCAGGAATCCATAGAGATCTTCGCGCTGAGTTACGGAAAGTCGCTTAGAGTCATTAACCCCCTTGAGTAAGCCATATTGCTCATCCTCAAGGAAATCACGCTCGAACACCAACGCCGCAGCGACAACGGGACCCGCTAAGGGGCCCCGCCCGGCCTCGTCCACTCCTGCCAGTCGCCGATGCCCCTGCTCCCAAGCCTGACGCTCGAACTGGAGCAATCCAAATCTCCTCAGGCTTCCGCCATCTTGGATTTTTCGCGCAGCTTTGCGCTCTTTCCTGACCGGTCGCGCAGGTAATACAACTTGGCACGACGCGCCTTGCCGGAACTTTCAACCTCAAGTTTGGCAATATTCGGCGAATGCACGGGAAAAACCCTTTCCACCCCAACGCCATGCGAAACTCTCCGAACGGTAAAGGTTTCGGTAGCCGCATGCCCGTCACGGGCAATCACAGTTCCAGTGTAGGCCTGCAAACGTTCCTTGCCGCCTTCGCGGATCCGGACCTGTATCTTGACAGTGTCCCCTACGTTGAACGGCGGCAGAACATCCTGCCTCAGGTTTTCCTTATGAATCATGGCCAATGCTTTAGCAATCATAGTCACCTCTATTCCAACAAGTCCGGTCTTTTCTCCCGGGTCCGACTTTGCGCCTGCTCGCGCCTCCACCGGGCAATTTCCTCATGGTCCCCCGAGACCAGAATTTCGGGAACCCTCAACCCTCTAAACTCCTTCGGTCGCGTATACTGCGGATACTCCAACATACCACCCGCAAACGACTCCTCCTTCGTGGCGCTATCATTCCCCAAAACACCAGGCACCAACCGGACCACAGCATCAATCACAACCGCCGCCGGCAGAACCCCGTTGGTCAACACATAGTCGCCAATCGAAATCTCTTCATTCACCAAGTGGGTTCGAACCCTCTCGTCCACCCCCTCATAGTGACCACAGACAAAGATCAAATGCGATTCCTGCGCCAACTGCGCCGCCATCGCCTGCTCAAAACGCCGCCCTTGCGGCGTCATCAATATCACCTTCGATGCCGGTCTCCTCACCGACTCCACCGCTTCAAACAAAGGCTCCGGCTTCATCACCATTCCCGGCCCGCCGCCAAACGGCCTATCATCCGTCGTCTGATGCCGATCCCTGGTAAACCGGCGAAGATCCACAGCCTGAATCGTCGCCAACCCCTTCTGAGCCGCCCGCTTCAGGATGCTTTCATCAAGAAAGCCTTTCAACATACCCGGAAAAATCGTAACGACATCAATCTGTAACGGCTCCATGGCCTGCTTATTCCGCCACTTCCAAAACCGCACGACGCCCCTCTTTAGACGCCAGATTGCTCAGTAACACCCGAAGGGCACTGATCGTCTTTCCACTTCGGCCAATCAGCCGCCCCACATCTTTGGGATGGCACCGAAGCTCAAGAATTGTCGTTTGCTTCCCTGTCACCTCGGTGACGGCCACATCGCCCGGATGATCAAGCAATGCACGGGTTATATACAATACAAACGGCTTCATGCGCTGGTCTTGGCCGAAGCACGGAACTTGCGCAACAGGCTCTTCACGGTATCACTAACTTGAGCGCCTTTGCTCGTCCAGTACTCAATCCGATCCATTTTAAGACTGAAATTGACACCCTTCTTCTTCGGGTCATACCACCCAATGACTTCCAGGTTCTTCCCGTCTCGCGGGCTTCGACTATCTGCGGCGACCACACGGTAAGCTATATCCTTGTTCGCTCCCGTTCGGGTCATTCTGATTTTAACTGACATCCCGTCCTCCCTTGAAATATGGCCTGCAGGGCAAAGTCCACCCTGAGTACAGGCGTAAAAAGTGGGTCACTATTTCACATTATCGTCGAGGGCGCAACCTCTTTTGTAACGCCCCCATCCTTTTAGCCATCTGCCGCGCCTGGTCAAACTGCCTGAGCAATTCGTTGACATCCTGAACTTGTGTGCCGCTCCCCATCGCAATACGACGCTTGCGTCCAGCATTGAGAATCTCTGGCCGCCTCCGTTCCTTCCGCGTCATGCTCAGAATAATGGCCTCAGCCCGCCTTGAAAAACGCTCAAAATCGCGCCCCGCACTGGCGGCATCTCTCATTTTCGCCTTTACCTGACCACCCATTGGCAACATCTCGAGCAAATTTTCAAAGGGCCCCATTTTGCGTAACTGCGCCAACTGACCAAGAAAATCCTCCAAATCCAACCGACTTCCCCGAATTTTCTTTTCAACATCTGCCACCTGCTCGATATCAACCGTCAGTTGAACCTTCTCCACCAAACTGACAATATCACCCATGCCAAGAATTCGGGAAGCCATGCGTTCAGGGTAAAAGGCATCAAGATCTCCCGTGTGCTCTCCGGTTCCTGTAAACAGGATCGGACATCCAGTAACCGACTGAATAGATAGAGCTGCACCACCCCTCGCATCACCATCCAGCTTCGTCAGTATCAACCCCTTGAGATCAAGCGCTTTATGAAAAACATCTGCAACATGAACCGACTCCTGCCCGATCGCCGCATCCACCACCAGAAGGGTGTTCCGGCACTTCACGACTTCCCGTAACTCTTTCAACTCCTGGACTAATTCCTCATCAATCTGGAAACGCCCACCCGTATCAAACAAGACAACATCACGTCCGCTCCGTTCTGCCATGTCCATGGCCCGGTGACCCAAGGCGGGCACTTTCTCGTCTTTTCCCGGTCCCAACATCTCAACACCAACTTGACCAGCCAACACACGCAACTGATCAACAGCCGCTGGCCGCCGAATATCGGCACCCACCAACAAAACGTTTTTCCCATCCTTTTTCCACATCGCCGCCAGCTTTGCAGAGGATGTTGTCTTGCCCGAACCGTGTAACCCCACCAGCATCACAGGCGCCGGCTTTGGATTCAGCTCCAAACGCCGGTTCCGCCCTCCGCCAAGCAGGCTGACCAACTCGTCATGCACCCGCTTAATCACCTGCTGCCCGGGAGTAATGCTATCCAATACTTCCTGCCCCACGCATTGCGCACTCACCTTGGACACAAAGTCACGAGCCACCTCATAATTGACATCCGCCTCAAGCAATGCCATGCGCACCTCGCGCATGGCATCGCGTATATTGTCTTCTGAAAGGCGACCATATCCGCGAAGCTTGCGGAATACCTGTTCCAACGAATGGGTCAACGATTCAAACACGTTTCCTCCCGAAAATCACATGCGCGCCACGGGACGGCGCGCACAAACACTCGACCTTCACCTAATTTAACCTTTGCCAAAACCAGCGCCTTTCAGTCTCAGGCGTTTACTTCAACCCCTGCCACAACCCGGAACGCCAACCCTCCATCGGCTTTCACAACCTCAACTTTTTTGGCCCCATGTAAATCTCCCCTGAGAATCTCTTCGGCTAAAGGATCCTCCAAATAACGCTGCACGGCACGTCGAAGCGGACGAGCACCCATGGCCACATCAAACCCCTTGTCCAGCAGGAACTCCCGCGCGTCGGGGATCAGCACCAACTCGATCCCCTTGGCGGCCACACGTTTCTGGACCTTGGCCACTTCGAGTCCAAGGATCTTAATCGTATCATCCCTGGATAACTGGCGGAACACAACAATTTCATCCAACCGGTTGATGAATTCCGGCTTGAACATCCGCTTAACGTCCTCAAGCATCCTCTGCTTCAACATCTCATAATCCAGCGCTCCGCTGGTTTCCGTAAATCCCAATCCCGCTTTCCGACCGAAATCAGCGCCCAGGTTTGTAGTCAGAATAATCACCGTATTCCGGAAATCAATGGGACGCCCAAAGCTATCCGTCAACCGCCCTTCCTCCATAATCTGAAGGAGCATGTGCATCACATCCGGATGCGCCTTCTCAATCTCATCAAACAAAACCACGGAATAGGGACGGCGCCGAACCTTTTCCGTCAACTGCCCCCCCTCCTCGTAACCCACATATCCCGGCGGAGATCCCACCAACCGTGAAACGGTAAATTTCTCCATGTATTCGGACATATCAAGCTGGATCAGGGCATTCGGATCATCAAACATGAACTCCGCCAGCGCTTTCGCCAACAAGGTTTTCCCAACCCCCGTCGGTCCTAGAAAAACAAACGAACCGATCGGGCGCTTGGGGTCCTTCAGATCCGCACGCGACCTCCGAAGCGCTTTTGATATCGCCAAAATGGCAGGATCCTGCCCTACCACCGTCTTCCCAAGCTCCTCCTCCATCTGAAGAAGGCGGGCAAGCTCCTTGCCCTCCATTTTTTTCAGGGGAACCCCCGTCCATTTGGACACAACGGCCATCACTTCTTCCGCTGTCACCTTAACTTTTTTCTTCTGGGACACTTCCCGCCACTTCTTCACGCTCTCTTCAAGCGCTTCACGTTCCCTGCGTTCCAAATCACGCAATTGAGCCGCATCTTCAAACTTCTGGGCTTTAATCGCCGCTTCTTTCTGAATCCGGATCTTCTCGATACCCTGTTCTTTCTTGCGCAGGTCGGGAGATCGGGTGGTCGCTTGAATCCGCGCACGGGACCCAGCCTCATCAATGGTATCAATAGCCTTGTCCGGAAGACGCCTCCCGGATAGATACCGGTCAGTCAACCGGGCCGCCGCTTCAATGGCATCATCAGTAATTTTGACCCCGTGATGCTCCTCGTATTTATAACGAATACCTTTCAAAATCCGAATGGCTTCATCCACGGTCGGCTCATTGACCTGTACCGTCTGGAACCGCCGCTCCAATGCACTGTCTTTCTCAATATGCTTGCGATACTCATCGAGCGTCGTTGCACCAATACATTGCAACTCCCCGCGCGCCAAGGCGGGCTTAATAATATTCGAGGCATCCATCGTACCCTCAGCCGACCCCGCCCCCACAATCGTATGCAATTCATCAACAAATAACATGACATTCCCAGACCGGCGTATCTCGTCCATGACCGCCTTAATTCTCTCCTCAAACTGTCCGCGATACTTGGTCCCTGCAATCATAAGGGCTAAATCCAACGCAATAACACGTTTATTCCTCAAGATATCAGGCACCAGCCCTTGCACGATCACTTGGGCAAGACCCTCGGCAATGGCCGTCTTGCCAACCCCAGCTTCACCAAGCAAAACAGGATTGTTTTTGGTTCTACGGCAAAGGATCTGAATGACGCGCTCCAACTCAGGCTCTCGCCCAATCATCGGATCTAACGCTCCCTTTTTCGCCATTTCCGTTAAATCCCTCCCAAAAGCGTTTAAAGCGGGGGTCTTCTGCTTGGTGGCAGCCGGTGGCGTTTGCTTTGTCTTTGGCTCCGGAGTCTCGGATTCCTCTCCAGGCTCAAAATTCGGATCAAGCTCCTTCATGACTTCGACTCGCGTCGTGTCAACATCAACATTCAGCGCCCGTAATACTTGAGCGGCCACCCCTTCTCCTTCCCGCAACAACCCCAACAAGATATGCTCAGTCCCGATATAGGAATGATTCAAGGTGCGAGCCTCAGTCGCCGCCAATTGCAGGACTTTTTTCGCACGGGGAGTAAAGGGAACGTTGCCGACTGTCTTGGTTTCCGGCCCCTGACCAACCAGTTTCTCCACCTCTAACCGCATGGACTCCAACGAGATACCCATGCGATCAAGCACCGTCACAGCCACCCCGGATCCCAGCGCCACCAACCCGAGCAGAATATGCTCCGTCCCAACATAAGGATGGTTGAACCGTTCCGCCTCAGAGCGAGCCAGTTGAATAACCTGCTGGGCTCGCGGTGTATAATTTCCTGAATTTGCCATATAAAAACCAATCCTTGCGGGTTAACCAACCAATGTAGCCCGCCTTACAACTTCTCTCACTCGCGCCGCCCGCAACTCATCCCGCTCCTCAGGCTTCACAAACTGCCCCGCCGATTTCTGCAAGTGACCGGGCTGCGAACACAGCGTTAACCGGTTAATATCCGCCATCTCCAATCCCTCAATCATACCAAGATCAAATCCAAGGCGCAACCCGGAGAGCAAGTCCAGTGTTTCACGCGATGTCAACACCCTCGCATGACACAAGACACCATAGGCCCTTCCAACAAAATCCCGGATCCGGCTTTCCCGCTGCTCCATCAGCCGAATTCTGGCATTTCGCTCGTGATTGGCAATTTCATTCACAATTTGAGCGAGTCGCTCAATAATAGCCGCTTCCGATTCACCCAATGTAGTCTGGTTCGAGACCTGAAACATATTCCCCGTCGCCTCCGTCCCCTCACCCAGAAGCCCCCGAACCATCAGACCAATCTTGCTCAACCCCTTGATAATTGGCTCGATTTCATTCGCCAATCGCAATGCCGGCACATGCAACATCACACTAGCTCGGAGCCCTGTGCCTACATTCGTCGGACATGCCGTCAAATACCCAAGCCTCGGCGAAAACGCATAATGAACTTTCTCCTCAATTTCGGAGTCCATCATGTCAATTTCTCGCCATAGTTCATTAAGTAATAATCCCGGACGCATCGCTTGTAACCGAAGATGATCCTCCTCATTCACCATGACCCCAAGAATCTCGTCCGGCCGCACCACAAGGCAACTCCCCCGCGACTTCCGGACCAGTTCCATACTGATCAAATGCCGCTCATGAAGAAAATCCTTGTCCTGCAATGGGATATCCCCCATGTCAACACCCATGGCAGAATCAAGCGATTTCACCGTTCCAAGAACGTCCTCCATCTGACGTTGAACCCGAAGACACTCCTCCTCGCCAGCCCAACCAGGAAAGGCAATGCCATGGAGATTCCTCGCCAACCGGATACGACTGCTGATAACAATCATATTACGCCCGTCTTCAGGCAACCATGAGCCGGGTTTACTTACTAAATCATCCAGCTTCATGCCCCGCCTCCCGAATCAAATCCCGCACTTGCGCCGCTCGCTCATAGTCTTCACACTTGATGGCATCATCAAGGTCTCCTTGAAGCTTCACCACCCTCGACTTCACCCCCACCACTTGACGGACAGTCCTTGGAACCTTTCCTTTGTGTGTCACGCCTTTATGCATCGCCGCCAACATCGGTTTAAGGTCTTCACCAAACGACTCATAACAACGTTCACACCCAAGACGCCCCGTTTTTTTAAAATCCGTTCCCCGAAGGTGGCAGTAAGGACAACGGCGATTCAAGAACCCAGAAGCATCATCACCACCCGCCAGTCCAAAAAGAATCTCCGGAATGGACATGACATTCTGAACATTCAGTCCGCTTTCCTCTGCGCACTCCTCGCATAAGTGCAATTCCCTGCTATTACCGTCAATCACTTGCGATACATGAATGGAGGCTTCACTCTGATGACAGCTATCACAAAGCATACTCACACACCCTTCTCAAAACACGCCTTGAACACTTTTGGAAGCTGGGCAGTACAAAGTCGTACCGTACACCGCACCATCAAAACAAAGGTCCGCAGGTGAAGCATCCATAGTAGTGACGCCCCCTCCGTAAAACAACCTGATTTTAAAAACAGCTCCTTATTTATTTGAAACAGACCCTTCTCGTCGTGTTTTTTAACGAACATTATTTACAAACACACCGATTGACATCCATCCGCACTTCGAGTATCCTGAGTGTAGAGTTGAAGTGAGATGTTTTTATATCTATTTGTATTCAATGGGGTGAATAAAATGAAAAAAATGATTGGAATATTAGCGGCTTCTGTTCTGGCTCAGCTGGCATACGCTCAGGCGACTTCTTCTGTCCCCTATCAAATCACGTTTGAGAATTACGGCGCAGGGTCTTCGATCCTGAGCAACGCCAATAATGACGGCTGGTTTGGCACCGAGGGCACGGTGGCTGTCGTGACAAACATCCAGTACACACCTGCTATGCAGTCTTATCTGACAAACTCCGTAAGCCACTCCAATGTGCTGAAGTTCTCGGACGGAACCATTTCCAATATGTTCGATGGCAGCGGCCTGTCGGACATCGTTATAGACACAATGATCCAGCCGGTCCGCAGCGAGGCACCCACCTCGCAGACGATGCTCGCTGTCAGTAATTCACAAGTCTCTCTCTACTTCGATACGAATGGTTACATCAATGTGTATCATGGTGTAATGACAAATGCGGATTATGGCAATCCTCCCCATTCCGCACAATGGAGCGTACTAAGCAATGGATTTGGTGCCGCTGAATCGGGAGCTTGGGTACGCGTCACCGTCAATATGAAGCATGACGGCGATTCATCAATGTCGTACTTTAAAATGAAAATAAACAATACGGAGTTCGTGAACCCTCTGGCATATTCAGACACAGCTGGCTCATTGACACCAACGGGTTCATGGTTCCTGTGCGCCAATTACAATCAAAACAAGTTGAACCAGATCGCCATAAATGGCAGCGGCATGCTGGATGACTTCGTCGTGGCCACTACCGAAGGAAGCTATGTAGCCGCCGCTCCTACCGTCTATGTAATGATTGCCGGCAACGGAGGCAGCGTCACTCCTCCTGGACCCGTCGTTTTCACAGCCAGCCCCGGTGAGACAAACTTTGTCATTCTCGCTTCAAACTACTACCAGATTTCCTCGGTTTATACCGGCGCTTATCAGGGAGTTTCAAACCTTGTCGCCACAGAGGAGGGTGCTGTAAGCAATAGTTTTGTTTGGGCGAATATCACAGGAAACTCCTCTTTGTTTGTGACGTTTGCCCCTATGTTGGCTGCAAGCAACGTGCCGCTTTACTGGATGGCTGACAGGTCCCCGACCAACGGAGATTACCCAACGTGGGACAGCGTGTCCCTGAGCGACGTGGACGGCGACGGCATGGTGACTTGGAAGGAGTATATCGCCCGAACTCATCCCGGCAACTCCAACTCCGTGCTGAGAATCTTAAGCCAGACGTTCAGCAACGGTTTGCCGCGTATCGTCTGGTCCGGCAGCACAGAACCTGATCGCCCCGCCTCCATGATTCAACTGTCGACGAATCTGGTCGACATCGACTCTTGGACCGCCATTAGCAACAATATTCCTGCTGACGCCAGCGGGACCAATGAGTGGAAGGCCTCTGCGCCTGCTCCAACGCCAGCGTTCTACCGGGTGTCAGTCACAAACTGATCACTGGGTCATATTAAAAAAGAAAAACCGCCTAATAAAGGCGGTTTTTCTTTTTTAGACGGAACCCCCACTTCGGCTTAATGCTTAAAGCACCGTTGCCCGGTAAACACCATGGCAACATCCGCCTCATTACACGCCTCAATAACCTCAAAGTCCCGTTCAGACCCCCCGGGCTGAATAACCGCGGTAATCCCCTCGCGGATCCCCACCTCAACTCCATCGCGAAACGGGAAAAAGGCGTCCGATACCATGCATGCCCCTGTCAGACCACCTTTGCAGTCCGCCGTGTCTTTCTCAATGGCCACCTTCTTAACCTCATCCGTCAAAGCGCCATAAGGGACCCCATGGCGTGTCCAGCATAGTCGGTCGGCAAAGTTCCGATACGCCTTGTCACGGGCGTACTGGGCCATGCCAACACGATCCTGACCGCCTGCTCCAATGCTGATAGTCACCCCATCCTTCACATACAGGACAGAATTGCTGGTCACGCCACATTCAACCAACCAGCCAAACATCAAATCCTCATATTCCTTTTCCGTCGGCTGCCGTCCTATTTTGTACTCCCTGCCTTTGTAAGTGGCCTCAGCCTGGGTCAACCCCGAGACTGCTCGCGTCAAGGGAACAAACGACGTTTGAACAATCATGCCCCCGTCCACCAACGACTTTATATCAAGTGTGACCGCCCCTGCAAACGCATGGAGCTTTGCCATATTTCCAATCCGCATCACCCGCAGGTTCTTCTTTTTTGAAAAAACATCCATGACCCCATCATTAAAATCTGGAGCCACAACAACCTCAGCATAATTTTCAACAATGAGCCTCGCCGTATCAAGATCAACAGCCCTGTTGAGCGCAATAGCACCACCAAACGCAGCAACCCGATCTGCCATGTTCGCCTTACGGTACGCTTCAGCCAGTGAATCATCCCGCGCCGCACCACAAGGATTATTGTGCTTAACAATCACAGCACAGGGTTTATCCGTCAAATACCGCATGATGTTAAGGGCATTGTCTGCATCCGTGATATTCGTCTTGCCTGGATGCTTTCCGGACTGCAGTAATTCCACGTCCGAGGCAAGATAACGGCCCGGATGGATGCACTGCACTTCACCTAGTGTAAGGTTGCCACCCGTCAGCTTAAACAGAGCGGCTTCCTGGCCGGGATTCTCTCCATAGCGCAATCCCTTGCGTACATTATCAATCAGCCAAGAGACTTTTTCATAGGTCAGCGTCTGCCGTCGACCGTCCTCATCGATGAAGGCTATCTCCATGCGGGGCGGAAAATGATCATCCATGATGGTCTTATATGCCGACTTGAAATCTTGTGTAGCCATGCCGATTCTCCCGTTATAAACAACCAAACAAGGCGCCCGACAAACACTACACCAGGCGCCCCTAACACGGTCGGCACAATACCCTACTTTCTCATCAGAAACAACAACACTTACAACCTGTGCGCCCGCTTTGCAGACTCAACGGTGTTGTAAAGGAGCATTGTGATCGTCATGGGACCCACTCCACCGGGAACCGGAGTGATCATTCGTGCCTTTTCCTTGCAACCCTCAAAATCCACATCACCGACAAGCCGGAAGCCCTGCTTTTTGGTGGCATCTTCAACCCTGTTAACTCCAACATCAACCACCACGGCGCCATCCCGTATCATATCCGCTGTTACGGTATTGGGCCGCCCCACCGCCGCAATCACAATATCAGCTTGCCTGGTAAGGGAGGCAATATCCTTGGTCCGCGTATGACATACCGTAACGGTCGCATTGGCATGCTTCCCTTTTGCGATCAGCATATTCGCCAAGGGTTTACCAACAATGTTGCTGCGGCCCACAATCACCACATGCGCCCCATCAATCTGAACTCCGCTGCGGGCGAGCATCTGCACTACACCATGCGGCGTACAAGGCAAAAACGCTTTTTCCCCAATCACCATGCGTCCCACATTCATGGGATGAAATCCATCCACATCCTTATCCGGATCAATGGCCAGAAGCACCTCCGACTCGTCTAGATGCTTCGGCAAAGGCAACTGCACGAGAATGCCGTTAATCTTCGGATCCGCATTCATTTTTTTAACCAATGCAATCAAATCCTGCTGACGGGTAGTCGCTGGTAGACGGTTGTCATCCGAAAAAATACCAATCTCGTGACACGCTTTTTCTTTGGCAGTCACGTAAGATCTTGAGGCCGGATCCTCGCCCACCAATATAACGCCAAGACCAGGCGTCACCCCCTGTGCTTTCATGCGCTGAACTTCAATCACCAATTCATCCCGAATCGCCTTGGCGATTTCTTTCCCGTCAATCACAGCAGCCGTCATGAATTCCCTCCCGCCCATATGGATTAATTACCTAACGCACGGAACATGCAGATTTAATTCCAATGCCCTTTTAACAAAGGCAACTGTGTCTTATGCCCCACCATGGCCAGGTACATACCACAGCCGGCATAGGTTGTCTGCAACGCCTTGAGATTCGCCATCGGATCGTAAGGCACATCTTCTGGGATTGTGTACCCCACACATTCGGAAAGAAGGTGAAGTTTCTTTGACATCCAGCACTCGACAAACACTGGTATTCCGTGCTTCAGAAGACCCATCACCCGCTCATCCTTTCCAAGTACCGGTTGCGTACAGATAAACTGTGCGCCCGCTTCGATCTTGCGATGAAGCTTGTCCACTTCGTGGTCCTGTGGCTCATAGGGATTAAAAGCCACTCCCAGAGTGAACACACCAGGATAGGTCTTGTGAATATAGGCCACCAGTTCAACAGCAGTCACGGCATTACATGATAATCCAATCGCTTGAGGTTGAAGCCGGGGCAACCGCTCGTTGCCATCGCCAGAAACAACAAGAATGTCTTTCGCACCCAGTGCAGCACACGTATCCAGAATCTTATGCAAGTCATCCTTTGTGTGAAAGGTGTTCAAGTGAACAGAAAGTTGCCCGGGTTTGACCTCCAGCCCAAGCTCAGGAATGATATCCGTCGCCTGAAAACTCAAATGCCCCATCGGATTATCCGTAATACAGGCAACATGCCCCCCCTCCATCACCTGATTAAACTTGATCGCAAACTTCTCAAGATCACCTTCTAAATCTTCGGTGCTCTGTTTCGGGGTCACGACCTCAATGTGGTAAACTTTATTTTTAATATCGTCATGAATCGCCATTGTTGATTCCTCACTACTGTTGTTATCCGGCTTAGAATAAACCGCGAACTCTCCCTGTCTTTACATCAATATCGATGTTGGTAAAGGCCGGTTCTGATGCCATTCCCGGCATTAGCTTGATATCCCCCGCCACCGGCACAACAAACCCGGCACCCCTGTAAACCAAGATATCGCGAATCGGCAACGTCCACCCTTTTGGCCGTCCTTTGACATCAGGCTCGTGCGAAAGGCTCAGATGCGTTTTGACCATACAGGTCCCTAATGCCGCCGTAGCCGGCTCCGACTCAAACCGCTTCGCCTTTTCAAGCGCCACATCGCTATACGTCACACCATCCGCCCCGTAGATCTCCTTCGCAATCCGCTCAATGCGAACACGAAGTGGCGTGTCAAGGTCATAGAGAAACTTGAAGTTGTTTTTTTCAGCCGCCGCCGCCACGACCGTCTCCGCCAATTCTCGGGCACCCTCCCCGCCTTTGAGCCAATGCTGCGAAAGTGCAGCATACGCCCCATTGGCTTCGGCAACTTTACGAACTAAAGCCACTTCATTGGGCGTGTCAGTATGAAACCCATTGATGCACACCACTGGCCGCACGCCGCTCTTCTTGACAATCTCGATATGCGCCGCAAGATTCTCACATCCCTTCTCAAGAAGACCGAGATTCTCGCGCGTGTAAGCTTCATCAAGCTTTGCCCCGGGCTTCACCGCTGGACCGCCACCATGCATCTTGAGGGCCCGAATCGTGGCTACAATAACAACGGCACTCGGCTTGAGTCCCGAAACGCGGCACTTCAAGTTCCAGAATTTCTCAAACCCAATGTCAGCGGCAAAACCACTCTCAGTAACATGGTACTCCGCTAGACGCGTGCCAATTTCATCGGCAATGATGGAACTCTGACCAATGGCGATATTGGCAAACGGTCCGGCATGCACGAAGATCGGCTGCCCTTCGATCGTCTGGAGCAAATTCGGATTGATCGCATCCACGAGCCACGCCGCCATGGCGCCATCTACCTTTAGATCCGCTGTGGTAATTTCGTTCCCCTCCTTGTCGGAAGCGACGACCATCTTCGCCAAGCGCTCCCTTAAATCGCGCAGATCCTTGGCCACGGCGAGAATTGCCATCACCTCGCTGCCAACCGAAATCTGGAACCCAGACTCCATCTCAAAACCATCCATCTTTCCGCCGCGACCGATGATGATGTTTCGCAGACTCTGGGCGCACAAATCAATACACCACTTGATCGCCACTCGCTTGGGATCAACATTAAGTCGCCGAATCCCCGTTCGAGCCAGCCGGGCATCATCGTAGTTGCGCTCATGCTGCATCCTTGACGTCAATGCAACCATGGCTAAGTTATGGGCATTAGTAATGGAGTCAATATCCCCCGTCAGGCGAATCGAAAAGGGAGCCAGAGGAATGCATTGCGCCAGCCCACCCCCGGCAGCAGACCCCTTAATATTAAATGTTGGCCCACCGCTCGGCTGGCGGATGGCTCCGATAACCGTTTTGCCAATCTTCCCAAGCCCCTGAACCAACCCTATCGTGGTGGTAGTCTTTCCCTCCCCAAGGGGCGTCGGCGTAATGGCTGTAACATCAATGTACTTCCCGCACGGAAACTGATGTATACGCTCCATGACCATGCGTTGGTCCACCTTCGCCAAGTTCCGGCCCATGGGAATCACTTCATCAGGCAATAAGCCCATGTTTGAAGCCAAGACCGAAATCGGCTTCATGAAAGGCTCCGCGGCCTCCGCAATCTGCCAATCCTTCATCCGTGTCGGGTCCAGAATTACTCTATTCGTCATGATTCCATCCTTCCTGCTTTCGCACTCACGATCCTCGGCTCGTAAAACCAACCGCTATTCGACTCCCAAACGGCCTTCCCGGTGCGCCGTAATGTATTCCACCCCGTAAAGATCTTCTCCGGTTAACAACGCCTTCGCTAATGCAAACGCCTCGGTGGTTGTATCCACCCCGGCGAGAATCTTGCTGTTCATCTGAAGCGGGTCCAGTATCCCACTGTCAGCCCCTGCTTCCACCGCGAGCCATGTGAACACCTGATTAATGAGTTTTCTGCCCGGCATGCCAAAGGAGACATTACTCAAGCCGCCGGTGATATGAATGTCAGGACCATACTGCTTTCGAATGGCCGCCACCGCATCGATAAACCCCTTGGCATTATTTGAGTCCGTGGCCACTGGAAAAACCAATGGATCAATGTAGACATCTCCACCACGAATCCCTGCGGCCTCCAACGCTGGCATCAACCGCGCAATATTCACCAACCGCTGTTCTGTGTCCGATGGTAGATCCTTCTCTCCTGCCGCCGAGGCAATAACCACGGCCTTAAATTCAGCCGCAACTCGAATCGAATCTTGCCGCTCTAATGACACGGAGTTAACCATTGGACGCCCACGCCCCATATCGCAGGCTTCAAGACCAGCACGCAATATCTCAGGGTTGGATGAATCGATACTTAGCGGCAATCGGCTTTTCCCTTGAACCACTTTCGCCACCCACCGAATCCCCCGGCACCGCTCCTGAATATCCGTACTAAACTCATCAACATTAATATCAAGAAACGATGCATCCGACGCCTCTTGGCGTTGCGCCAAATAGGAAAGGTAATCCGCCGCCGCCGATTTGCCATTGGCATCACCATACAATCCTTGCCACACGGCGACAGCACAATGCTTAACCTTGCCATTTTCCCAATCGGCTGTTTTAAGAAACGCATCGGGAATTGGCAAATACCGTGTATCCCCCTTCCCTCCATACACAATGGCGAACCCTCCCCCATCCGCAGGCTTGACGAAATTTCCGCCAACTTTGTAAACACGGGTGCAATGGATATTCTCGCCAACAACAATCAGTTTTTTCATGAACGAATCTCCCTTAAGCCAATATTACCGATTTTTACTCTTAACATTTTGAAGCCGCTTCAACACAGATCCAATAGCCCGTATATGTTCAGGGGTAGTGCCGCAGCAACCACCTATAATCGATGCGCCTGCTTTAACCATGGCCGGAATCCACCCCGCTGACACTTCCGGGACTTCCGGAAACACATCCATTCCGTCTATATTCTTCGGCAGTCCGGCATTCGCCTGAACCATGATCGGCACATCAGGAACGGCAACCCGTATCTCCCTCACTATCGCCACCATCTGCTCCATTCCCTGTCCACAGTTTGCACCCACAATATGCGCACCGGCGTCCACTGCCGCTCGCGCCGCGTCAGCCGGTGTCACGCCCATCATCGTATGGTAACCTCCGTCCGCCGTGTGCTGAAAGGTGAACGTGCATAGGATCTCTAGAGAGCCTTGCTCCTTTGCCGCCTTGACAGCCAAACAAGCCTCGTCAATTGCAGACATGGTCTCTATGCATACCGCATCCGCCCCTCCAGCCGCCAGGGCATCTATCTGCTCTTGAAACGCTTCATAAATCTCTTCCTCTGTGACATCGCCCATTAGAAGCATCTTACCTGTCGGTCCCACGGACGCAATAACATGCCGGTCGACGCCAGCCGCTTCACGGGAGATTGCCGCTGCAGCCCTGTTCAATTCCACCACCCGTCCCTGCAATCCAAAATACTCCAACTTGAACCGAGTCCCTCCGAAACTGTTTGTTTCAATCATGTCGCATCCTGCTTGAACATAGCGACACGCCACGTCCAATACTTCATCACGATGCTCAACGCACCACAATTCTGGACACTCCCCTGGCTTGAGTCCCTTCTTCTGCAAAAAAGTCCCCCATGCTCCATCAGATAAAAGTAACTCGCCGGCTCTTACTCGCTGGGCTATCGGTTTCACACGCCATCCTCCTTCACCGAATAAATATGGACATTCTGCCTGTTTATATTCCAAAATATTGTACTTTGTCGCATTTTTTTTGTACTGTTAAGCAAAGTGAAATCCGCCTCTCAAAACAATAAGATTTCAGCTGTTCTTGATAATATCGGCAGAACCTCCGGACAAGGCGCTGTTTATCACGGGCTACATGATCAGACAATGTTGCTCAACAACAGAGTCTGCTCCTTTTGCGTCCATGCCCTCAACCACGCGGTGTCAGCCCCCCTATGCCGTTACTCATGCTGCAATGCCACCGTTCACGCCATGGCTTCTGGTGAACCCTATTTCTACCAATGCTGGGCAGGCCTCCTGTTTATAACGATCCCAGTTGCCCCCCAAAACCACTGTTCAGGGGGCATAACCATGGGTGGATTTCACACCCCTGAGCAACATCAGGATATTCGCGATACAATCGAACAAGCACTTAAAACATGGCCGACAATTGATGCAAACCCTTTCCTTGCCAAACTGACCTCGCTCCATTCAATATCCACAAGCGCCCTGAGGGGCCTCGGTCACTTAGCCATGGAATCAACTTTTTCAAGTGGCTTAAACTCCAGCGGCTTCTTCCTCGCTCAAAATGAGAAGTACAACCAACAACGTCGCATCGCTGAAGCATTTGAAGACCTTCGCACACAGAATGTTTCCACATCGGACCTGTTGAGTGATGCCTACCAATTAGTCACCTTCCTGAGCCGCAATGATCGAACCAATGCCATGGAATTCGTTTCTCGCTATCTCGCCAAATTACTCATGGCCAGCAACTGGGATCTTATAAAATTGAAAGCCCACGTCCGGATATTATTAGCCGTAATCACAAGCCACGACATCTTAAATGGTATTCCTTGGGCGGTAGCCACCAGTCGCGAGTTGCGACATATGGCAAGACTTGAACAGGCGTCAACCACCGAAGAAAGTTGCTATGAAGTATCTGAATGGATCCTTCAATATTTCCGAAAACCTGAGCGCATTTTCATTGATGGCCGTCGTCTTGGCGATCGGATTCTGAGCTGGATGCAGGCGCATTATCAGGAAACAGTCACCCTGTCAGTCGCCTCAAAAGCAATCGGCGTGAGCACCTCAACCCTGGTCCATCGCCTACCCAGTGAAACGGGAAAAACATTCAAGCAGTTACTTCAGGAAATACGGATTACCGAGGCCAAGAAGCTTCTGGCAACCAGCGCTTTGGACATCAGCACTGTGGCAGAAAACTGCGGATTCTTTGACCAGAGTCACTTCACCCACGAGTTCAAACGAGCCATCAGCATCACGCCAGGACAATTCCGCAAGTTACTCGCTATTCCGGAAATTGCCCTGCGGACTCCTAATACCATCAGCCTTGACGAACCCTTCATCTCAACACGCGCACTTGACAAAAAGACGTCGGGTCGGAAATCCACCTGTCGCCGTGATAAGCACCCCCGCCATTCCCGGAAAGCATCACCATAAAAAAACCCGCCGTCTATTACGGCGGGCTCATGCAAGCGATCGCGAAACTCCTATTTTACTCTACTTTCTTCTCGTCGTCACCTTTGGTGCCGTCCGGAGTTTCACCTTCCGGCTTCGTTTTCCGTCGCTTATCGACCTGGGCGAGATCAACCCACTCCAAAACCACCATTTCAGAAGCATCGCCACCTCGCTGCCCAACCCGCACAATCCGAGTATAACCACCGGGCCTGTCCTTGTACTGCGGCGCAATCATCTCGAAAAGCCGCGTCACATGCTTTCGATGCCGAAGCACTTCCAATACCTTCCGCTTGGCATTCATCAAGTCCTCTGGCTTTCCAGAAACAAGGGCTTTCTTGGCAGTAGTCACGAGCTTCTCTGCAAGCTTTCTAGACAATCTAGCCTTCTGGATTGTCGTCTGGATCCTTTGCTCCTGAATAAAATTACTAACCAGCGAACTGAGCAAAGCCTTCCGCGCTTCCGGAGACCGACCAAGTTTTACACTATTCTTCCTGTGTCGCATATCTAACTCCCAACAACCACTTACTACCCCACATTAGCTCTCAGGGCAATTACTGGCTTCTTCAACCCGTTAATAACATCGCCCGACAAAAACAGCACTTACTCCTTGCCCGCCTCCGGGGCACTCAACATCTTCAGAAGCTCCTCGTCAAATTTCAAGCCAAGTCCCAATCCAAGTTCAGCCAGTTTCGCTTTAATTTCATTCAGCGACTTCTTTCCAAAATTACGGTACTTAAGCATCTCCGCTTCGCTCTTCTGCGCCAATTGCCCCACTGTCGTGATATTGGCATTATTCAGGCAATTAGCCGCGCGAACGCTGAGTTCAATTTCGTTGACACTCATGTTGAGCACTTTCACCATCTGCTCACGCTCAAGATCAACCTGTGTTTCAGTGTCCTCAAACTCCACCACATTCTTGTCGTAATCAACAAAGACATCTAAATGGTGTCGCAATACAGCCGCCGAAACAGTCATGGCATCATCGGGGGTAATCCGCCCGTCGGTCGTAACCTCCAGAACAAGTTTGTCATAGTCCGTTCGTTGCCCTACCCGAGTATTCTCAACAATAAAATTAACGCGCTTCACAGGTGAAAATATTGAGTCAATCGGAATGCGCCCAATATCCTGATTGTCTTTCTTATTCCAATCTGCAGGACAGAATCCACGACCAGTCTTGATTTCCAAGACAACATCCAGTAAGCCATCCGATGCTAATGTCGCGATATGCTGCTTCGGATTAAGCACTTCGACCGTACCATCTGTCTGAATATCGCCTGCGGTCACTTCTTTGGCGCCTTTTACCTTGAGCGTCAAATAACGAGTCTCCCGTGACTGCATTCGCAACAGGACCTTTTTTAGATTTAAAATAATATCGGTCACGTCCTCCACAACCCCTGGCAATGCACAAAACTCATGAGGAGCGCCTTCGATGCGAATCGAGGCAATGGCCGCACCCTCTAAAGACGACAGCAACACTCTTCGCAGAGAGTTTCCTATTGTCCGCCCATACCCCACCTCCAACGGCTCCGCGACAAACCGTGCAAACGTCGGGGTGCAAGACGTCTCATCTTTAACTAGTCGCTTCGGCATTTCAAATTTGCTCAATCTGATTGGCATGGATCTACCTTTCCCAAAAGAACTACTCCCGCATGGCGGGCTGCTGTTACTTGGAGTACAACTCCACAATCAACTGTTCGTTCACAAACGGCGCAATCTCCTCCTTGGTTGGAACGCGCAGTACTTCACCGCGCAAATTATCCTTATCCAAGGCAAGCCAAGAAGAAAGCTCTCGGCTCTGGGAATCCAGCGTCCGCTTAACGGCATCCTGACTTATCTTACGGCTTTTGACATCAATCCTATCTCCCGCCTTCAGGCACATCGATGCCACATCAGCTCGGCGGCCATTCACTGTCACATGCCCGTGCAACACAAGCTGTCTAGCCGTCCGCCGACTGGGCGCAAACCCTAGCCGATAGACTAAATTATCCAATCTCATTTCGAGCAACTGCAGCAACATCTCACCAGTAACACCTCGCTTACGCAAGGCGCGTTGGAATACCAGCTTGAACTGCCCCTCGCGCAAGCCATAAAAACGACGCAAGCGCTGCTTCTCTCGCAACTGCACTCCATAGTCCGTTGTCTTTTTCGAAGGACGCGCCCCATGCATCCCTGGCGCCGGGCGCCCTGTTTCAATCGGACACTTTGCCATCCGGCAACGATCACCCTTCAAGAAAAGCTTCATGCCCTCTCGGCGACAAAGCTTGCAGGCTGGCCCTGTATATCTGCCCATTCGAATTCTCCTCTTAGTTCAAAATCGTTTGCCGTTACACACGTCGACGTTTCCGAGCACGGCAACCATTATGCGGCATCGGCGTCACATCCTTAATCAAGCTCACATTTAATCCGGCCGCCTGTAGCGCACGAATCGCTGATTCACGCCCTGCCCCCGGCCCCTGAACACGAACTTCAACTTCCTGCATGCCGCGCCCAACCGCTTGCCGCGCCACTTCCTGCGCAACAACACTTGCCGCAAACGCAGTACTTTTCCGCGACCCTTTGAATCCGGCGCGACCAGACGTACTCCAGGCAATCACGCCGCCCTTGCTGTCAGTCACCGAAATAATCGTGTTGTTAAATGTCGCACGAATATGGACCACACCAAATGGCACCACGCGTCCTCCGCGTACCCGAGCTTGACGCGCCAGCTTGGCACCCTCAACTCCAATCGCCTCAGGCGTTGCCCCTTTGTTATCAACCGCCAACACATCGGCGCTAGCCTGCTCCGCTTTTTCTTTTACATCAGCCATGACAAATCCATACCTCTCTGTAGCCTCTCGTGGTCTTTATCCTCACTTCGCAGACGCCCGCGCTTCTTTCCCGCGGACTGCACCAACCGTCCGGCGCGGCCCTTTTCTGGTCCTGGCATTTGTACTTGTCCGCTGCCCGCGAACCGGTAAGCCACGCTTATGCCGGATACCCCGGTAACTTCCTACACTGATCAATCGCCGTATGTTTTGCGCTATCTCACGGCGTAAATCGCCCTCAATACGATATTCACCCTGCAACACGTTGATGATCCGAGCTAACTCCTCATCGGACAACTCATCGGCGCGCTTTGCGGGGTCAATCTTAGCTTTCGCTGTAACTTCTAGCGCCGTGGTCGGTCCAATCCCGTATAAATAGCGCAATGAATACGAAATCTGTTTCTTACCGGGTATATCAACACCTAATATTCTTGGCATGAAAACGCTCCTCAACCTTGTCTCTGTTTGTGGCGCTGATTTGTGCAAATCACCCGCACAACGCCTCGGCGACGCACAACCTTACACCGTTCACAAATTCTTTTAACCGAACTTCTGACCTTCATCCGCTGTCTCCATTCCAAAAAGAGTTCGCCAAGTTACCAGTCGCTTGTCGTACTGTCCATATCAAAAAACATGCCGCATCCACCCCTAGATGGATACGCCTTCTCCTAACGTCAGGATCTCCGGCCCATCATCGCCAACCGCCACCGTATGCTCAAAATGCGCCGACGGCTTTCGATCTGCCGTCAACACCGTCCATCCATCAGCCTGCACCTCCACCGCAAATCCCCCCATATTCACCATGGGCTCGATCGCCAGTGTCATGCCAGCTTTTAATTTCGGCCCCCTGTTTGGGGCACCATAATTCGGAATCTGCGGATCCTCATGCATCCGCCGCCCAATTCCATGTCCAACAAAATCTCTTACCACGGAAAAACCGGCTTGCTTCGCCGTCCTCTCAATGGCATGTGAAATATCCGAAAGTCGCCCCCCGGACTTCGCCATACTCACTCCTGCAGCAAGCGCCCTCTCCGTCTCCTTCACAAGCCGTACCACATCTGGATCCGTCACCCCAACCATCACAGTCGTCGCTGTATCCCCAACAAATCCATCAACGATAACGCCAACGTCTATACTCACAATCTGCCCTAACGCTATCCGTCGCTGACATGGAATCCCATGAACAACTTCATCGTCAATAGAAATGCATATGTTCCCGGGATATCCATGATATCCC
The DNA here is from genome assembly GCA_964609375.1 of uncultured Verrucomicrobiota bacterium. GTDB lineage: Bacteria > Verrucomicrobiota > Kiritimatiellia > CAIKKV01 > CAITUY01 > CAZDUS01. Next base: position 29,443 of record CAZSSA010000001.1, read on the forward strand.
AAAAAAGCACTACGCCCCCCCATCGCCTCAATCAACTTCGCCGCACACTCATCTAACTGTTTAGTACAGACACCCGGCGTTACCATTCTTGCAATTTCATCACGAACACATGCCGCTACTCGACCGCTGTTACGCATCCGCTTTAGATCATCGCGGTTCTTGATGACGATCATGTGGCCGTCAGTGCCTCCGTGGCACTTAACACTTCCTTCACGGTCTCTTGTCGTGGCTTTGATGAATCAACTTTAACAAGAACGCCTTTCTTCTCATAAAAAGAAATTAGGCTTTCCGTCTGCCTCACATATACATCCAGACGATTCAGAATGGTGCTTTCCTGGTCATCAGTCCTCTGATAAAGCTCTCCGCCACACAAGTCGCAAATTCCATTCTTCTTCGGTGGAATGTTAATCACATGATAACCCTGCCCACACTGGCGACAAATCCGCCGCCCCGTCAACCGAGCGATCAACAACTCCCTCGGCGCATCCAGCAAGAAAACAAAATCAACCTTCGCCCCACGACGTCCAAGGCTGTCATCCATCAATCGAGCCTGCTCTAGTGTCCGCGGAAATCCGTCAAACATATAGGCGGCATCGCTTTCCCCATGATCCAAACGCTCATCCACCAAATCTATAATTACACCATCCGGAACAAGTTCTCCACGCTTCATGAAAGCTTCAGCTTTTTTTCCAACCGGGGAACCAGCCTTGACAGCTTCTCGCAACATGTCGCCCGTAGAGATGTGAACAAATGGACTCGCGGCACGAATGCCTTCGGCAATCGTCCCTTTTCCCGCTCCCGGTGCTCCTAATAATATAATCGCCTTCACAACTTCACTTCCATCGGCGCCAATCCTGCTGCTACCTTCTCGCCCGAATTCGCCCCTTCCGGAGAAAACCATCGTAGTGCCGCATCAATAAGTGCGACTCCACCTGCCGCATTGTATCCAGCATCACGCCTACCACAATCAACAGGCTGGTCCCGCCAAAAAACGACGACACAAGCCACGGAACGCTGAACTGGCGGTACATGATCGTGGGAATAACCGCTATCACCGTTAAGAAAATCGCTCCCGCAAGAGTAATCCGCGTCATCGTTGAATCCAAAAATTCAGCGGTCGGAGTGCCCGGACGTATGCCTGGCACATATCCGCCGTATTTCTTCAAATCATCAGCAATCTGCACGGGATTAAATTGCGTTGCCACCCAGAAGTAAGAGAAAAACAGAATCATGATTCCGTAAAGGATTAAGTACAATCCCGTGTCCATGGTTAACGCATTGCCCAGACGATGTGCAAAGTCATTAGGAATCCGATTCAATATCATCGCCGGGAACATCAGAATCGACTGCGCAAAAATGATAGGCATTACACCCGAATAATTAATCCGAAGAGGCATGTATGTACTCTGCCCACCATACACTTTCCGTCCAACCACGCGCTTTGCATACTGAATCGGTATTTTCCTCTGTCCCTGCGTCAGCGCTATTGTCCCCGCCACCACAAGAAACAGCATGACCAATAACCCAGCCAAATAAAAGGGCGAAAATTGGCGCGACCCATCCTCGGTTGCTCTGAACATGTATGACATGGCCATCACCGCCGCTGGAAGGCGACTCACAATACCCTCGGTGATAATCAGAGATATGCCGTTACCAATCCCCCGCTGCGTGATTTGTTCACCTAGCCACATGATCAGCATAGTGCCTGTCGTTGTGGTTAACACTGTCATCAGCCGGAATCCCCAACCAGGATTCATCACGATTTGCCTTGTAATACCGAGAACTTCCGGGTTTTCCAATGTTCGCGCCAACGCATAACCCTGAATCAAACACAAGAAAACCGTCAGTAACCTTCCGTATTGAGTGATTTTCTGACGCCCGGAATCCCCCTCGCGTGCCAGTCTCCCCAACGCAGGCACAATCGCCGTCATTAACTGAAGAATAATGGACGCACTGATGTAAGGCATGATGCCGAGCGCTCCCACAGCGCAATTGCTCATGGCGCCACCACTAAACATGTCAATCAGCCCAAGAAAGCCGCCCCCTGCTCGGCTTTGTATGTCATGAATAACCTGCTGCAGGGCAACCGGATCAACACCGGGTGTGGGCACATTTGCTACAAGACGGCAAATGAAGATCAACCCCATTGTAAACAAAATGCGCGCCCGTAACTCAGGGATTTTAAAGCTGTTAGTGAAAGCCGAAAGCATTTGAAGGGGATTCCTACGCCTTGTTGATCACTTCACAAACTCCACCAACCGCCTCAATCTTTGCCTTTGCTTCGGCACTGAACGCACTGGCCTTTACCGTCAGCTTCTTTGTCAAGCTTCCAACGCCAAGAATCTTGATCCCCGCACAGGAACCATTGGCCAAACCTTGCTTCTTGAGCATCTCAACAGTCACTTCAGCACCATTTTCAAAAGACTCTAACTGCCCCACATTAACAGGAATATACTCTTTGCGGCTGATATTCGTGAATCCTCGCTTCGGAATTCTCCGGATCAAACGCATCTGCCCACCCTCAAAACCCAACTTATGCTTGTGCCCCGACCGCGCATACTGTCCTTTATGCCCCCGCCCTGATGTTTTCCCGAGCCCCGAAGCCATTCCACGCCCCAGACGCTTCTTCGTCTTCCGAGCACCCGATGTGTTTGTTAATGAATGAAGATTCATGTTTACCTACCCATTTCGTAAATCAAAACGATCGTTTAACCACGGGACGCCATGATGGCTTCTCGTGAACGTAACTGCTCCAAGGCATTTACTGTAGCTTTCACTACATTAACCTTGTTCCCACTGCCAAGAGACTTAGCCAAAATGTCGTGCACACCGGCCAATTCAAGAACCGCACGCATTCCCCCGCCAGCAATAACTCCTGTTCCAGCTGATGCCGGTTTCAACAGTACGTACCCTCCATCACACTGCCCCATCACCTGATGGGGAATAGTACGATCCTTCAAGGTCACCTGGAACATGTTTCGCCTGGCAATATCTCCACCTTTGCGAATTGCATCCGCGACTTCATTGGCTTTGCCAAACCCATATCCGACAAGGCCCTGACGATTGCCAACCACTACAATTGCGCTGAAACTGAAACGGCGGCCACCTTTGACCACCTTCGCACAGCGATTGACAAACACAACGCGCTCCTCGACATCCGAAGACGACGCCGACCCACCTTCAACCACTGTTCCTACTTTTGTCACTGCAGTCTGCCCTTTCATATCCTGCGGGCTTAAAACTTAAACCCAGCTTCACGTACCGCATCGGCAATCGCCTTAACCCGCCCGTGATACTTGAATCCACTCCGGTCAAAGACGATATCCTGAATGCCAATCTGTTTAGCCAACTCCGCCACACGTTGTCCGACCTGTTTGGCACCGTCAATATTCTTATGCCCAGAACCACCACTTCCAGACGAAGAGACAGCCACAAGTGTCCTTGCCGCCTCATCGTCTACCAACTGTGCATAGATGTGCTTGTTCGAAATCATCACGCTCAATCTCGGCCGTGTCGCATTGCCGCTTAGAGATTTACGAACACGCGCATGCCGCCGCTGCCGACCAATTTTCCTATCAACTGTCTTCATAGGTTAGGCCACCGTCTTCCCGGCCTTACGCCGTACATGTTCACCTTTGTATCGAATTCCTTTACCCTTATATGGCTCAGGCGGGTAATAGGAGCGCATCCGCGCCGCCACATCCCCAACCTGCTGCTTATCCGCCCCACTGACGGTTATCACGCTCTCCTTAACGGCCAGCGCTATCCCTTTTGGAGCCACAAATTCTACCGGGTTTGAATACCCGATCGTCATCGTTATTTTGCTGCCCTGCACAGCTGCACGGAAACCAACCCCCTGCAATTCGAGATTGATCGAATACCCTTTCGATACTCCCTCAATCATGTTGGCGATAAGACTACGCCCTAATCCATGCCTGCTGCGACCAGTAGCCGAATCTTCGTCAACGGTGACTACAACAGACCCATCCTTCACCGCCGCCTCAATCAACTGTGGAAGCGTCATTTCAAGTTCACCTTTGGGTCCCTTGACAGATACACGCCGACCAGCCACTTGAACGGTCACGCCCGCCGGAATAGCCACCGGTTTCTTGCCGATTCTTGACATTCTCGTCCCCTGTTTAAAACCAATTTCTGGTCAAAGCCTCAAGGCCCCAACCATGCTCTTACCATACGGAAGACTTGCGCCTACCAAACTTGGCAAAGCAATTCTCCTCCAACACGCTTCTGACGTGCCTCCGTATCCGTCATAACGCCAGACGGCGTACTCAAAATCGCCACCCCCATTCCGCCCAGCACGCGAGGTATTTTATCAAACCCCACATACCGCCGCAACCCAGGGCGACTGATCCGTCTCAGTCCCGTTATCACAGGCTTCCGATCAGCGCCGTACTTCAGGGAAATCTGCAACGTCTTGTGGATCCCATCGCCCTCAATGGCAACATCCTTGACATAGCCTTCCCGCTTCAGTATGGCGGCAATTTCATTTTTTAGTATCGAATGATCAACCTCGGCTTTCTTCAATCCAGCCGACGATGCATTCCGAATACGATTCAACATATCACTAATTGGATCCGACAAACTCATAGCCTCTCCATTTCACCAGCTCGCCTTAATCACTCCAGGAATCAGACCATAAGAGGCCAACTCCCGGAAACATATGCGGCATACCTGGAACTTGCGCATGTAAGCATGTCGTCGTCCACAGCGCTTGCAGCGGTTATAGCGACGCGCACTAAACTTAGGCGTGCGGCTCGCCTTGACTTCCTGTGATTTCTTGGCCAAACGTGATCCCTCCTGACGTAAATTACTTCTGCGACTTCGCGAACGGAATACCCAGCAGCGTGAGCAACTCGCGCGCGCGCTTATCCGTCGCCGACGACGTGACAAGTGTCACGTTCATGCCTTGCACCTTCTTGCACTTATCCGGATCTATTTCCGGGAAAATTGTCTGCTCATGCAGACCAAATGTATAACTTCCGCGACCATCAAATCCTTTCGGATTCAAACCGCGAAAGTCATGAATGCGCGGGAGTGTAGCATGGATCAACCGCTCCATGAACTCATACATCATACTCCCTCGAAGTGTCACCTTCGCTCCCACCGGCATCCCCTGACGAAGCTTAAAGTTGGAAATGCTCTTTCTGGCCTTTGTAATAACCGGACGTTGCCCCGTGATGGCGGCCAAATCCTCCGACACCGCTTTGATTACGTCTTTTTCGACGGATGCGTTGAATCCCATGTTCACCGTTATTTTCAATAAACGGGGAACCTCCATCACATTCTTGCATCCCAGCGACTTCATCAGCGCCGGCACGATCTCACTCTTATACTTTTCCTTAAGTCCAGTCATAGACCACCTTACGATTCAAACGCCTGACCGCACCGTTTGCATTTACGAACACGTTTTCCACCCTCGACCACACGCTGGGTTCGCACAGCTTTCTTGCACTGTGCACAAAACAACATGAGATTCGCCAGTGCGATCGCCGCTTCCTTGCGAACAATCCCGCCCTGTTGATTATCCTGAGTCTTGCGCACATGCTTTGTTGCCAGGTTCACACCCTCAACAATCGCTCGGCCACTCGCGGTAATCACCTGCAGCACTTTACCCTGTTTGCCGCGCTCACGGCCCCTCAGAACAACAACAATATCATTACGTCGGATATTCATAATCCCCTCATTACAGCACCTCGGGTGCCAGCGAAACAATCTTCATATAATTCTTTTCCCGAAGTTCGCGTGCCACCGGCCCAAAAATACGAGTCCCCAGCGGATTTAACTTTTCATCCACCAACACTACCGCGTTGTTGTCAAACCTCAACGTAGACCCATCCGGACGCCGGATGGGCTGCGCCGTCCTAACAATAATCGCCCGACACACCTGCCCCTTCTTGACAATGCCAGCCGGTTGGGCCTCTTTAATAGCGACACGAATTACATCACCAATGTGTGCAAAGCGTTTGCGCTGCCCAATTAACCGGAAACACCGCGCCACTCTTGCACCCGTGTTATCCGCCACATCAAGATTTGTTTCTTCCTGAATCATGGTCTTTCTTCCGTGTTATTGGCCGCCGCCCGACTCTAGAATCTTGACCAAACGCCACCGCTTTAACTTACTGAGCGGCCTCGTCTCCGTAATCATGACCCTGTCACCAACTTTGGCCTCATTTTTTTCGTCATGCGCATGGAATTTATTATACTGCTTCATCTCCTTGCCGTACAAAGGATGACGCTTCTTGAGTTCCACACGAACCACAATCGTCTTCTGCATCGCGGCGCTGACCACAACACCCGTGCGCTCTTTGCGAAGTCCGCGTTTATTTTCAGTGTCTGCCATAATGATCAACCCCGTTGACTCTGGCGCTCTCTGGCAACCGTCTTGGCCCTGGCGATATCCCGCCGCAGACTCCGAATCCGAGACGGTTGTTCGACCTGACTCGCCGACTTTCTAATGTTCAATACCCTCAGCTCCCGCTGCATATCTGAACATTGCTGTTCAATTTCATCTACACTCAATTCTCTCAATTTAGCGGCCTTCATGGCTCACCGAATCCTTCTTTTTTCAGGCCCCTTAGCGGTGCCGCTTGACAAACATCGTCCGTATCGGCAGCTTTGCAGCTGCTAAGCGTAACGCCTCACGCGCCATCACTTCTGGAATTCCATCCATCTCAAACAACATCGTTCCCGGACGCACAACGGCAACCCAAAACTCCGGCGCCCCTTTCCCTTTTCCTTGGCGGGTTTCCAACGGCTTCTTACTCACAGGCTTATCAGGGAATATCCTCATCCAGACCTTGCCACGCCGCTTCATATGGCGATTCATCGCCACGCGGCATGCCTCAATCTGAGTGGCTTTTACCCACGCCCGATCCAAAGCCTTCAAACCATATTCACCAAATGCCAGTGTATTCCCAGTCTGGGCATTTCCACGACGGGAACCCCGCTGCACCATACGGTGCTTCACTCGTTTAGGCATAAGCGGCATTGGATCTTCCCCTTACTGCCTTTTCCGGCTCTTCCTTGTCCTTGCAAATCCAAACCTTGACGCCAATTTTTCCGGCCGTCGTATGGGCCTCGGCAAATCCGTAATCAATGTTGGCCCGAAGCGTATGCAAGGGAATCGTCCCCTCCTTATACTGCTCCGTTCTGGACAACTCAGCACCGCCCAATCGTCCCGCCACCTTGATACGAATACCCTTCACCCCGAGTTCCATCGCCATCTTAATGGCTCGCTTCATCGCACGACGAAATGAAACCCGTCTCTCCATCTGCACCGCAACACCTGCAGCAACTAACTGTGCATTGGTATCGGGGTTGCGTATCTCCCGAATTTCAAGATAGATATCCTTGCCGCTCATTTTCGTAATCTCTTCACGAATACGGTCAAGGTCCTGCCCTTTGCGTCCAATAACTACACCAGGCCTGGCTGTACATATTGTCACTCGAACGCGATTCGCATAGCGCTCAATGATAATATCCGCCACCGCGGCTGCTTCCAGTCGTTTTTTTACTAGATCGCGAATCTTGAGATCTTCGATCAGCATTGGTCCACAGGTCTTCTTGTCAGCAAACCAGCGCGATTTCCACGCCTTGCTAACTGCAATCCGCAGCCCAATAGGATTGGTTTTCTGTCCCAAAACATCGCTCCTTTCCACTCATCCGGCTCACAGCCGGTCACTTTTCATCAGTCAACACTACCGTAATATGGCTGGTCCGTTTCCGGATCCGGCTCACCATTCCTCGCGAACGCGCCCAAAACCTCTTCATCGCCGGTCCTTCACCGATCGTCGCTTGCTTGACCTTAAGGTCATCAGCCGAAAGTTTGGCGTTGTTTTCAGCATTAGCCACAGCCGAACGTAACGTCTTCTCCAACTGTTCAGCAACCTTACGCTCGCTAAATTGTGCAATCTTAAGCGCCTGCGCTACGGGCAAACCCTGTATCGCTCGCGCCATGTCCCTCGCTTTACGCGGTGACATTCGCACATACTTCGTTACTGCTTTAACTTCCATTGCCTCGCTCCTACTCCTTCGAGCCGGTCGCCACTACCACCCGGTCTTTACTCCCGGGAAAATCCCGACCCGTCCGCTCAATCACTGCACCGGCGACCATCGGACGAACATCCACAATCCTGAGCCTGGCCACCACCCTCTCTCCCCGCATCACCGCCAACCGCATCCCCGGTCGCAACCCCTGCCGCCTCCCAGCGCTTAATACGGCCAGCCCCAGGTCCTCATTTACTTCCAAAATGCTGCATTCTTGTCCCTCGCGAATAACGTCACCCTCTGACGTTTTCGATCCCTGCCCCCCTGCTATCTCAACCGCATGCCTATCCAACCTCGCCCGCAGCATGTCAACTTCAGCTCTGGCCACTGCCAGCGAATCCGCTAACCACTTCACCTGACTCTGCAACCTTGCCACTTCACCATCCGCTATCCCTGAAGCGGCAGAGACTCCACATACCATCGCCACTAGCCCCAATACCCACCCGGGACGCTTACCCTTACCCGGTCGGCAGCAACCGACTTGGCGACTTATATTCATCTGGTCTACTTCAACGCCACAGTCTTGTCCGTATGCACACCGTGCTTCCGGAATATACGAGTAGGCGCAAACTCACCAAGACGGTGCCCAACCATATGTTCCGAAATGTACACTGGCATGTGCTGCTTTCCATTATGAACCGCCACAGTATGCCCGACAAACTCGGGAATAATCATGGACCGGCGCGACCAAGTCTTGATCACACGTTTCTCGCCGGAACGATTCATTTTTTCGACACGCTGTAACAGCTTGTCTTCAACGTACGGCCCCTTTTTGAGTGAACGGCCCATGGCTTATTTTCTCCGACTGATAATAAATTTACTCGACGACTTCCGCCCAGCTCTCGTCTTCTTGCCCTTGGTCAACTGCCCCCAGGGAGTTACCGGATGCCCACCACCAGACGTGCGGCCTTCGCCACCTCCCATCGGATGATCCACCGGATTCATCGCTACACCTCGAACAGTAGGACGAATGCCAAGCCACCGCTTGCGTCCTGCCTTCCCAAGCTTCACACCATCATGCTCAGCATTACCAACTTGTCCAACCGTGGCCATGCAGTTCACGTTAATCAAACGGACTTCGCCGGAAGGCAATCTAACATTGGCAAAAGCCCCTTCACGCGACATGACCTGAGCCGATTGCCCAGCACTGCGCGCCAACTGCGCACCACCACCAACCGTCAACTCAATATTGTGAACAACTAAACCAAGCGGTATCTTTCCAATCGGCAGGGCATTCCCGACAACAGGCTCCACATCCGGACCTGACATGACCATGGCTCCGACCTGCAAGCCAACGGGCGCAAGTATATACCGCTTCTCGCCGTCCTTATAATTCAACAATGCGATTCGCGCCGAACGATTGGGATCATACTCAATCGCCGCCACTTTAGCAGGAATTCCACTCTTGTCCCGCTTGAAATCTATCAGTCGGAACTGACGTCGGTGACCTCCACCACGATGCCGCACGGTAATGCGCCCAGCTGCGTTCCGACCGCCTGATTTACTCTTTACCTTTGTCAACGACCGTTCAGGCGTCGTCTTTGTAATTTCGTCAAACGCCGGCAACTGCGTGGAACGCAGGCTCGGTGTCGTCGGTTTGAATGTCTTCAAAGCCATACCTTACTCCCTACTCAAGATCGATCTTATCGCCTTCCTTAAGCGTGACTATCGCCCGCTTCCAGTCCGGCTTCCTTCCGTAGTGAATCGTGCGCTCCCGGCGTTCCTTGCCAAGATAATTCATTGTGTGCACCTTCACCACTTTCACTTTAAAAAAATCTTCCACGGCCTTCTTGATCTCAAGCTTGTTCGCTGCCGGATCAACCTTGAACACATACTTGTTCAAGGCAGCCATCTGCGTTCCCTTTTCCGTGATATTAAGGCCTTTAATCGCCGATAACGCGTTCTTCATTCTTTCCTCCCCGCCTTGCCCTCAAGTCGAGCACACAGCACATCCATCGCCGCTCGAGTGACCACGGCCACTGGGTACCTTAACAGTTGATAGGTGCTGACCGATTGTGCCGTTGTCGCTTCAACACGCTTCAGGTTGCGAACCGCACAAATCAAATTCCTGTCCAACCGATCCACCACGATCAATGCGCTTTCCAACCCCATCGACTTCATCACATTCATCGCCGCCTTCGTCTTTGGCTCAACCATTGTGAATTGGTCAACCACTCGAACCCGCCCTTCACGGACCAAATCACTCAACGCACGTCGAAACGCCAGTCGTGCCACTTTCAAAGGAACCTTTTTTTCATATGACCGTGGATGCGGACCATGCGCCACACCACCACCGCGCCACACAGGTGACTGCTTATAGCCGGCTCGTGCCTGCCCCGTACCCTTTTGGCGCCACGGCTTCTTGCCACTACCATTAACCGCCCCTTTTCCCAACGTCGAAGCGGTACCGGCACGCATTCCGGCCTGATGAGCAACCACCACGTCATGCACAGCCTGCTGGCCCTGCTTTGTCAACAACGCTTCCGGGAAATCATAGTCCCCGAGAGTTGCGCCCTTCATGTCATAGACGGACACCTTACTCATTTCGCCTGCCCCGCCTTCTTCAATGCTTTACGAACAACAACCATCGCGCCTGCAGGCCCCGGAACGGCACCGCATACCAACAATAGATTCTCCGAGGCGCGCAACTGCACAACTTTCAGATTCTGCGTTGTCGCCCTCACTTGTCCCATATGACCAGGCATCCTCTTCCCCTTGTGAACCCGACCCGGATAGGAGCGGCAACCAATCGATCCGATTCGCCGCTTGGAATGACCACCATGGGTCATGGGACCACCGCGCATCCCATGACGCCGCACAACTCCCTGAAAGCCACGCCCCTTGGTAATGCCCATGATGTCCACATAGGAGACACCTTCCAGTACCGCAGCCGTCACAGCATCTCCTGCCTTTAGAGACTCGGAAGTGTCTATGCGAAACTCGTGCAGATACTGCTGGGCCACCCCACCAAAACCCTTAACTTCTCCAGCTTCCGGCTTGTTGGCGCGTCCCGCCTTCTTCGGCCCAAGTCCGATTTTCAAGGCGTCGTAACCGTCTTTAGCCTTGGTCTTGCGCTGCACGACAACGCACGGACCGACTTCTATTACCGTCACAGGAATCTGGCGTCCCTCGTCGCCAAATACCCGCGTCATACCTATTTTTTTTCCAAGTATCCCTTGCATGGCCATCCACTCAAATCTTGATCGTTATGTCCACACCCGCCGGCATGTTGAGCTTCTTCAACTCATCCACCGTCTTTGCCGTCGGCTCCACTATATCCAGCAACCGTTTATGGGTGCGGATCTCAAACTGCTCCATCGACTTCTTGTCGGCATGCACACTGCGGTTGACACTATAGCGCTCAACACGCGTCGGCATCGGAATCGGACCGACAACCCTCGCCCCTGTCCGCTTCGCGGTCTCAACAATGTCAGACACCGATTGGTCTAACACACGATAATCAAAAGCCTTCAAACGTATTCGTATGCGTTGTTTTTCCATGGTTCCACTCACCGTTCCAGAAGTTGCTGCTGAATCGCCGCCGGCACGACGTCAAAACAGGCCGGTTCCATCGTATAGCTCGCCCGCCCCCGCGTAAGAGAGCGAATGGCCGTAGAATATCCAAATAGCTCTGCCAGCGGCAATTTTGCGTGAATAACCTGTACGGTCTCCCGGCTGATCATGTCATGCACATGCCCTCTCCGCGCGCTAATGTCGTTCAACACATCACCGAGATGCTCCGCCGGTAGAATAATTTCAAGCGACATGATAGGCTCAAGTATTACGGGGGCGGCATCTTTGGCCGCGGCACGTAGGGCCATATTGCCAGCTGTCCTAAACGCCATCTCAGTTGATTCTTGATCGTGATAGCTACCACCTATTATTCGCACACGTACATCGACTAGCGAATAGTTCGCCACAACACCCGTAAGTAAACCATCCCGAATGCCGTCCTCAATACTGGCCTTGAATTCAGAAGGAATACGACTCGAGGGAACGTCAAATTCTATCGTAGTCCCCTCGCCTCTTGGCGCAGGCTCCACTTCAATAACCACTTCAGCAAATTGCCGCTGCCCGCCAATATCCCGCTCAAACTTGTGGTCCCCACGCCCCTTCGTGGATACACTCTCACGATACGCCACCATTGGCCGTCCAGCGTTCGCCTGCACCTTATACTCACGGAACATGCGATCCTTCAATATTTCCAAATGCAACTCGCCCATTCCACTCAGCAAGGTCTGCCCCGTATCACCATCAATCGAAATTACACATGTCGGATCTTCAGCAGCCATTGCTGCCAGCGCCTCAGTCAATTTATCCCGATCGGCCTGGGATTTAGGCTCAACAGCCATTGACATGACAGGCTCGGGAAAGCGGATACGCTCAAGTTCAACCGGTAGATTTTCCGCACACAGGGTATCTCCCGTTGTGGCCTGCTTAAGACCCACCACCGCACCAATCTCACCGGCATGGATCGTTTCAACTTCTTGCCGATCATCGGCGTGCAGAAGAACAAGCTTCATGACCCGCTCCCGCTTCCGCAGGCGGGGGTTAAAAACGTTTTGTCCCTTTTTCAGTTGCCCCGAGTAAACCCTCACAAAACCCATCCGCCCCATGTAGGGATCATTCATCACTTTAAACACCAATGCACTCAAAGGCGCAAAGTCATCAGTCTCGCGAGTAACCTTTTCGTGAGTCTTTGGATGCACACCGTCCACCGGCGGAATATCCACCGGGGAGGGCAGGTAATCAACAACAGCATCCAATAACTGCTGAACTCCCTTGTTCCTCAACGAGGAGCCCACAAGCACCGGTGTAATCTTTTGCGCCAGCGTTGCCCGACGCAAACTATCCTTTAAAACAGCAGCTGGAACATCGGGATTCTCCAAGTAAGCATTCAGCATTGCCTCATCACGTTCAGCAAGGCATTCAATCATCTCCGCCCGAGCTTTTTCAGCCTGAACACCAAATTCCGCAGGAATCGCCGAGGTCACCACTTTGGCGCCGAGAGACGTATCATCGTACGAAATCGCTTCCATCGTGACCAGATCCACAACCCCAACAAACCGATCCTCAGCCCCCATTGGAATCTGAACCGCAACTGGCGTCGCCAGAAGTTTTTCACGCATCTGCTTAATCACAGAATCGAAATCAGCTCCAATACGATCCATCTTATTCACAAAAGCCAACCGGGGAACATGATAACGATCCGCTTGGCGCCAAACCGTCTCAGACTGCGGCTGGACGCCTCCCACCCCGCAAAACACCACAACAGCACCATCCAGCACCCTTAAGGACCGCTCTACCTCAACGGTAAAATCGACATGCCCAGGGGTATCAATGATATTGATCTGATGATCTTTCCAAAAACAGGTTGTAGCGGCGCTTGTGATGGTAATGCCACGCTCTTTCTCCTGCGGCATCCAATCCATCGTCGCCGTACCTTCATGCACTTCGCCCATTCGGTGAACACGACCAGCGTAGAACAGAATACGCTCGGTGGTCGTTGTCTTGCCAGCGTCGATATGGGCGATGATGCCAATATTTCGCAGGCTGACTAAAGAACGAGATCGATCCGCCGCTTCACGCGTACGGACTTCTCCCGCCGAATCACCTTTTCGGTTCTGCTCCAAAATCGTTTCCATTGGCGTTAATATCATGGGCGGACTCCGTCGCGCATTCGCACACCGGCGCCAGCCCAACACCTTCTACCATCTGTAATGTGCAAATGCTTTGTTCGCCTGCGCCATCTTGTGCGTATCATCACGCTTCTTGATCGCATTTCCTTGCTCGGCATACGCATCCAGAATTTCCATCGCCAGTGCCCGACGCATGGGAACACCCTTGCGCGTCTTCGCATACTGGATAAGCCACCTCATGGCCAAAGCCGCCTGACGATCAGTACTCACCTCCACTGGCACCTGATAGGTGGCACCACCAACCCGTCGCGACTTGACTTCAACTCTAGGTTTTACATTGTCGATCGCCCGAAGCAAAATTTCAAGCGGATCGCCATCCGTATGCTTTTCCTGGATGACCTTCAAGGCATCGTAAACAATGCCTGTTGCCACCGATTTTTTACCCACCTTCATCAGGCGGTTGACCAAACGGCCGACCAGTTCGCTACCGTACTTGGGGTCTTGCCCAACCGCACGCCGTTCTGCTTTACGTCTTCGTCCCATGTTCTTGCGCCGTCCTAAGACTTACTGCTTGGGCATTTTCACGCCATATTTGGAACGGCCTCGGTGCCGTCCATCCACACCCAGCGTATCCAGCGTCCCACGAACTATGTGGTAACGCACGCCAGGCAAATCCTTCACACGACCACCACGCACAAGCACAACACTGTGCTCCTGCAAATTGTGCCCCTCGCCGGGAATATAAGCGGTAACTTCCTCGCCATTCGTCAACCGCACACGCGCAACTTTCCGCAGGGCCGAGTTGGGCTTCTTCGGCGTCTGTGTCTTTACAGAAAGACATACACCGCGCCGTTGCGGACAATTCTTTAATGCTGGCGACTTACTCTTATAGCGGACCTGCTTCCGCCCATACTTCACCAGCTGATTAATTGTTGGCATACTATAACTCCTCCAAATCACAAAGCGCGCGATGATGCCGAAGCACCCCATGGTCTGTCAAGCATTATCCAAGCAGCTCTTGTACTTTCTTCACCGCTTCGCTCTCCTGTCTGAGCTCTTCCTCAGGAATCGGCTCTGCTAGCGGCACGAGCTTGATGTTGCGGAACATCGGGAATCCGGTCCCCCCAGGGATCAGATGCCCCATAATAACATTCTCCTTAAACCCATACAACGTGTCCACGCGTCCAAGCGTCGCCGCTTCCGTCAACACACGTGTCGTGTCCTGGAATGATGCAGCAGAAATAAAACTCTCCGTCTCCAACGCCGCTTTCGTCACTCCTAGCAAGGCAGGAGAAGCCTCTGCGGGACGCTTGCCTTCAGCCGCTGCTTTAATGTTGACTTCCTGGAATGTCTGCTTCTCAACTTGCTCACCCCAAAGGAAGTCTGTATCTCCCGGATCCGTGATGCGGACCTTACGAAGCATCTGCCGGACAATAATCTCAATATGCTTGTCGTTTATGTCCACACCTTGCAGGCGATAAACTTCCTGCACTTGGTTCACGAGATATTCCTGCAACTCTTGCGGTCCGCAGATTTCAAGAATTTCCTGCGGCACCACAGGACCTTCAGTCAACTGCTGCCCCTTCTGAACAAAGTCTCCCTTGTAAACAACAATATGCTTACCCATCGGGATCAGGTGCTGCTCCTCATCACCCGTCACCGTGTCACGAATAATCAGACAGCGGCGGCCACGCTGATTCGGACCAAAATCAACCAAGCCGTCGATCTTGGCAATCTCTGCCGCATCCTTCGGTCGTCTCGCCTCAAACAGTTCTGCAACACGCGGCAGACCTCCGGTGATATCCTTCGTCTTGGATTCCTTGCGAGGCGTCTTGGCCAGCACTTCGCCCGCCATCACCTTCTTGCCATCCTTGACCATCACATGCGCTCCGGCAGGGATATTATACGCCGTGGGCTGCTCCTTCGTGCCTGCATAAGTGATGACAATTTGCGGATGCAAATCCTCCTTGTGCTCAAGAACAACTGTCCCCATCAACCCTGTCGATTGATCAACATCCTTCTTAACCGTAACGTTCTCAATGAAGCCATGGAAATGAACCACACCAGGACGCTCGGCAAGAATCGGAACACTGTACGGGTCCCACTCAATGAAGCTTTGTCCCTTCTTCACCCTGCCACCATCCTGCAAGGCGATAATGGCGCCAATCGCCATGGTATGCCGCTCCACCTCCCGGCCCGCATCATCAAAGACGCCAACGGAGCCGTTCTTGTTCAACACCACAAAATTTCCGGATTCATTCTGGACAACACGAAGATTCGTGTACTGAATCACACCGTCATGCTTTGCGATCACATGCGGTTGCTTGAAGACAGAACTTGCCGTTCCACCAATATGGAACGTACGCATCGTCAACTGGGTCCCAGGCTCACCAATGGACTGGGCAGCGATAATCCCAACCGCACCGCCTATTTCAACAAGTCGCCCTGTCGCCAAATCACGCCCGTAGCATTTGGCACATACTCCGCGTCGCGATTCGCACGTCAACACACTCCGTATGCGAACTTTTTCCACATCCGCATCCATGATCCGATCAGCCGTGTCCTCATCGATTTGACTTCCTGCCGGCGCAAGAACTTCACGCGTAATCGTATTGACGACATCAACCAGCGTCGTCCGACCAATGATCCGATCACGGAGGGACACCAGGCTTTCTTCGCTACCGCCGATACCCTTGACTTCAATTCCGTTCAGGGTATTGCAGTCCTGCTCAATCACGCGAACATCCTGAGATACGTCCACGAGTTTTCGCGTCAAATAACCGGCATCCGCTGTCTTTAATGCCGTATCCGCCAACCCCTTACGAGCACCGTGCGTACTGATGAAGTATTCAAGTACACTCAACCCCTCCCGGAAGTTTGATAAAATCGGCCGCTCAATAATTTCGCCGGAGGGTTTGGCCATTAAGCCACGCATACCGGCCAACTGCCGGATCTGCTGTCGACTGCCACGAGCCTTGGAATCGACCATCATGAAAATGGGATTCGCCTCCTCGCTTCCCGCATTCTCCTCAATCGCCCTATACATGGCGTTCGAGGTCTCTTCGCTAGCATGCGTCCAAATATCAACAATCTTATTATATCGCTCGCCATCCGTGATGATACCGCGACGATATTGGCTCTCCACCTCGGCTACAGCCTTGCGCGCCTTGACGATGATTCCCTCTTTCTCGGCAGGTATAATCATGTCACCCAGCCCGATTGAAATGCCAGCCAAGGTGGCATTTTCAAACCCAATATTCTTAAGGCTATCCAAGACCCTGACCGTCTCTGCATTTCCGCTCACGCGGTAGCACTGCCAGATGATTTTTCCAAGAAATGACTTGTCACAGCAACGATTGATATAGCCCAGCGTATTAGGCAGGATTTCGTTGAAAAATACACGACCAACCGTCGTCACCAGCATCCTGCTCGTGGAATCACCAAAAACAGTGCTGCGCTTAAAATCAGGGTTCTTAAAGCGAAGCCTGTCGTGGATCTTTACCGCTCCATCATCATACGCCAGCCGCACTTCGCTTGCATCGCCAAAAATAGGCAAATGCTCATGCTCAACGGCCTGATCAGCCGCCTTACGTTTGACGTCTTTTGCCCGATCCTTTTGTGCAGCAGAGGTTAAATAGTAGATTCCCAACGCGATATCCTGCGTTGGCGTCATCACAGGCCTGCCGCTCGATGGAGAAAACACGTTGTTTACCGATAGCATCAGCAAACGGGATTCCAACTGCGCCTCAACCGACAACGGAACATGCACCGCCATCTGGTCACCGTCGAAGTCGGCATTGTATGCCGTACAGACCAACGGGTGTATCTGAATGGCTTCCCCCTCTACCAGGATAGGCTCAAACGACTGAATACTCAACCGATGCAACGTCGGCGCACGATTCAACATCACCGTTTTATCACGGGTGATCTCCTCAAGAATCGCCCACACCTCGTCAGACTGCTTATCAATCAATTTCTTCGCACTGCGAACGGTGTGCGCCACACCCATCTCCTTCAGGCGGCGGATAATGAATGGCTCAAAGAGCACCAACGCCATCTTCTTGGGTAACCCGCACTGATGGAGCTTGAGATCCGGCCCCACAACAATCACCGAGCGACCCGAGTAATCCACGCGCTTACCCAGCAGGTTCTGGCGGAAACGTCCACCTTTACCCTTCAGCATATCACTCAACGACTTCAACGGACGATTGCCCGCACCAGTCACTGCACGCCCATGCCGCCCATTATCAATAACGGCGTCAACAGCTTCCTGCAGCATGCGTTTTTCGTTCCGGATAATCACATCCGGGGTCTTTAGTTGTAACAGGTTTTTCAACCGATTATTACGATTGATAACGCGCCGATAGAGATCATTCAAATCCGACGTTGCAAACCGCCCGCCCTCTAGCGGCACCAATGGACGCAGATCCGGCGGAATCACAGGAAGCACTTCAAATACCATCCACTCAGGACGCATATTGCTTGTCAGGAATCCCTCAAGGACTTTCATCCGCTTGGAAATCTTTTTTCGGTTCTGCTTGCTCCGCGTTGTCGCCATCTGCGCATCGAGCTCAACCAGGGTCTTCTCGATGTCAATCTTCTTCATTAAGTCGCGAATGGCTTCAGCACCAATTCGCGCCGTAAACGTGTCACCATATTTTTCCTGCGCTTCACGGTAATCCATCTCGCTCAGAAGCTGTTTTTCCTGAAGCGGTGTATCACCAGGATCAACGACAATATAATCCTCGTAATACAACACACGCTCCAGGGCCCGCGCCGTGATGTCCAGCACCAACCCGATACGGCTCGGGGTACACTTGAAAAACCAGATGTGCGAAACCGGTACCGCCAACTCAATGTGCCCCATGCGCTCACGACGCACTCGCGACAACGTAATTTCAACGCCGCAACGATCACATATCACACCTTTGTGTTTGATCCTCTTGTACTTTCCGCAACTACACTCCCAGTCGCGCGTCGGACCAAAAATTCTCTCGCAGAAAAGGCCTCCCTTTTCCGGCTTGTACGTGCGATAATTGATCGTTTCCGGATTTTTCACCTCGCCGTTGCTCCACGACCGGATTGTCTCCGGCGAAGCCAGCGTGATGTTTACCGAATCAAACCCCTCGGCAAGGGGTACTCCCAGCCGTTCACGGACCGCTGCGTTCGTCAAGGTTCGTTCTACCGACATAATTCCTCGGCGTTGCCGCCGCCTCCCTTAAGCACGTTTCTCTTTTCGCTCAGCCCGCACGTCCAACCCAATGCTGCGAAGTTCATTAATCAGCACATTGAACGATTCGGGGCGTTCCGCTTCCAACACATTCTCGCCCTTTACGATCGATTCGTAAATCCGGGTACGGCCTGCCACATCATCGCTCTTGACCGTCAGCAACTCCTGTAATGCGTAGGCGGCTCCATAGGCTTCCAGTGCCCAAACTTCCATTTCACCCAACCGTTGACCACCATACTGCGCCTTGCCACCCAACGGCTGCTGGGTTACCAGCGAATACGGCCCCACCGCACGGGCATGAATCTTGTCACTAACCAAATGGTGCAGTTTCAACATGTAAATGTAACCCACCACAACCTTCTGATCAAAGGGCTCTCCTGTCCGACCGTCGTAAAGACGGGTCTTCCCATCTCGGGGAAGCTTCGCGTCATCCAGCAGATCCTTAATGTGCTTTTCAGATATGCCGTCAAACACCGGAGTGCTTGCATACAACCCCAGCAACTTGCAGGCCCACCCTAGATGCGTCTCCAACACCTGCCCCACATTCATTCGCGAAGGTACGCCTAGCGGATTCAATACAATATCCACCGGTGTTCCATCCGGGAGAAAAGGCATGTCGGCCTCAGGAAGAATCCGGGCAACAACACCCTTGTTTCCATGACGTCCGGCCATCTTGTCACCCACCGACAGTTTCTTCTTGCTGGCAATGTAGACCCGCACCTGCTTGATGATGCCTTGATCCACTTCATCACCACTCTCCAGACGATCCATGGCGTTTTCGCACTCATGATCGAGCTCCACAAACTTCTGCTGGAACTCGCCGATGATCTCCTGGATTTTGATCTGGATCGGGCTGCTCTCGATCTCAATGTGCGCACTCTCCGCCGCCAGTTTCCTTAGCAGCGTCTTTGTGATCTTCCTGTTGGCTGGAATGATAATCTCATTGGAATCAACGTTAACCACATCCAACGGGATCTTTTCACCCAATAGAATATTGCTCAGAGCCTCGGTTAACTGCTCAACAATTTCCTGCTTCTTCGTCTTGTGCTCCTCGGCAACATTCTTTGACTGCCGGCGACGTTCTGCTGGAGTCATCTTCTCGCGCTCAATATCCTTGTGCGCCGAAACCTTGACATCCATGACAATCCCGTACGTCCCACTGGGCACCGTCAATGAGGTGTCCCTCACATCTGCAGCCTTTTCACCGAAAATAGCCCTCAAAAGCCGTTCTTCAGGCGCAAGTTCCGTTTCGCTCTTCGGCGTAATCTTGCCAACAAGAATATCATCCGGCTTCACTTCAGCACCGATACGAATAACCCCGTCCGTACCCAGATTCCGCAAGGCATCTTCCCCGACATTCGGAATGTCACGGGTAATTTCCTCGGGCCCAAGTTTCGTGTCGCGCGCGCCAACTTCAAACTCCTGAATATGAACGGACGTGAAGACATCATCACGGACAACACGCTCGCTGATCAAGATGGCGTCTTCAAAGTTAAATCCGCACCATGGCATGAAGGCCACCAGAACATTGCGCCCCAGTGATAGCTCACCTCCAGCTGTCGCAGGACCATCAGCCAGCACGTCGCCTTTTTTAACCTTCTGACCAACCTTCACAATTGGTTTCTGGTTTAAACACGTCCCGGCATTTGATCGCATAAACTTACGCAATTTGTAAGTGTGCTCATCCTTCTTGCCCTTGGACTTAATATCACTGTTAACCACAATCTTGGTCGCGGCAGCATAAGTCACCACACCAGACTCTTCGGCCAGTGTCAGTACGCCGGAATCACGAGCAATACGGCCTTCCAGCCCTGTCGCCACGAAAGGACGCTCAGCCTCAAGTAACGGCACCGCCTGACGCATCATGTTCGAACCCATCAAGGCGCGGTTGGCATCATCATGCTCAAGGAATGGGATAAGGCCTGCTGCCACAGACACCACCTGCTTGGGCGAGACGTCCATGTAATCAACCTTCTCCTTGGGCACTTCCAGGAACTCGCCTCTATTCCGAACGGCAATCGAGTCACGCGACATCCGACTCTTCGCATCCAATGGCGTGTTAGCCTGGGCAATAATATATTTTTCCTCGCGATCGGCGCTCAGGAACTCCACCTCGTCACTGACAACCCCGTTCGACACCTTGCGGTAAGGCGTCTCAATGAACCCATACTCGTTCACCTTGGCGTAAATACCCATCGACGAGATCAATCCGATATTCGGCCCTTCAGGGGTCTCAATCGGACAAATGCGCCCATAATGGCTGCTATGAACGTCTCGCACTTCAAATCCAGCACGTTCACGGCTCAACCCGCCCGGCCCCAGTGCACTCAACCGTCTCTTATGTGCCAGCTCAGACAACGGATTCGTCTGGTCCATAAACTGACTTAGTTGACTGCGCCCAAAGAAGTCCTTAACCACCGCTGAAAGCGTCTTGGGGTTGACCAATCGCTGCGGCGTCAATGTCCCAGTCTGCGGATCGAACAACGTCATCCGCTCCCGCACAAGGCGCTCTGCCCGAGCTAAACCAATTCGGCACTGATTCTCAACGAGTTCACCTATCGTCCTTAACCGGCGGCTTCCAAGATGATCAATGTCGTCAACCGTACCCTGCCCATTGCGAATGCTGATCAAGTACCGAATCGCCGCGATCAAATCAGCACCTTCCGGGGTCAATGTCCGCTCTGCGTCGTCCGTCACACCCCCAAAAGCTTCACGCTCATCGGCATCCTTGGTCGCCATTACAGCCTTGATAAGGGCTAAAGCATCCTTAAGTTCACTGTCTAGCTTCTGGTTAATCTTATAGCGACCTACCCGTCCCAGATCATAGCGACGCGGATCGAAGAACAAACGCTTTAACAACTGACGGGCATTGGACACCGTCGCGGGATCACCAGGCCTCAACCGCAGGTAAATATCTTTCAATGCATCATCCGTGGAGTGAGTCGGGTCTTCCTTCACACTCTTCAACATGATCCCGCCATCCCAGGACACATCCACGACATCGGCTTCCTTGAAGCCCGCCGCCTTCATCTGGGACAATACATTCTCGGAAACCGGCTCGAATTTTCGCGACAGCACCGTCTGCGAATCCACATCGATCACGTCATCCCGGAATACAATATTCGCCAAGGCGTCAGCACCAATGGATTCATTGAGTTTCAGCTTCCTGAAGGTGTAAAACAGACGCAGCAAGTCTTCATCAGATCCATAACCCAATGCACGAAGGAAGGTGGTTGCAAGGAATTTCCGGCGGCGATGGCGGCGATCAAGATAGATCCACAACAAATCCGATGCGTCAAACTGAACCTCAACCCATGAGCCTCGATCGGGAATGATCCGGAATGAGTACAGCATCGACCCGCTCGAATGCACCGACTGCTCGAAACAAATTCCGGGCGAGCGATGCAACTGACTGACAATAACGCGCTCGGCACCATTGATCACAAAGGATCCCTGGTCGGTCATGAGCGGTATTTCCCCCATGTACACGCTCTCTTCACGCACTTCATCGCCTTCCTTAAGGCGGAAGGTCACCTGAAGCGTCCCGGCATATGTCAGTCCTTCACGAAGCACCTCGCATGGATCCGTTTTCGGCAGCGAGAACTCATACTTCACAAAATCCAGCGCATATCGTCCATCATAGCTCTCAATCGGGAAAACCTCTTTGAACACGGCTTGCAATCCCATGTTCTTTCGGCTCCCCGGGGCCACATTCAGTTGGAGGAAATCCTTGTACGATACCGTCTGAATCTCAATAAGATTCGGCGGCTCGATGACCTCGACCAATTTCCCGTAGTTCGTTCTCTCAACCATTCCAGCACCTGTTCAACAGGGTTCTTACGACCACGCGGCGGCTATAAAGGCCGCCGCCCGCCGGACACCGTCCCGCAAAAAGACGGTTACTTGACTTCAACTGTCGCGCCAGCCTTCTCAAGGACTTCCTTGATCTTGGCTGCTTCTTCCTTCGTGACAGCTTCCTTGACAGGCTTCGGAGCGCCTTCCACCAAATCCTTGGATTCCTTCAACCCCAACCCGGTGATGGTGCGTATTTCCTTAATCACACCAATCTTGTTGCTGCCAGCGCTGGCCAACACCACGGTAAATTCAGTCTTCTCCGCCGCCGGAGCCGCACCCGCTGCCGGTGCCGCCGCCATCATGGCCATCGGAGCCGCTGCAGTTACGCCCAACCGCTGCTCAAGGCCCTTCACAAGTTGCGAGAGCTCCAGAACAGTCATGCTCTCGATCGCCTTGACAATCTCTTCCATCTTGCCTTCCAATTTAACTTCGTCAGCCATTGTAGTCTCCTGTTTTATGAAAAACTTACTTCGCCTCGTTCTTCTTGTTTTCGATTGCTTTCAACACATACACGACGCTTAACACCTTCTGATTCAACACGCCAACCAAGCGTGAGAGCGGCGCCGCGATCGTACCCACCACCTGTCCCAACAGCACTTCACGGGGAGGCAGTTCCGCCAGAGCATCAATCTGGGCGGCAGAAAGATACACATTCCCCATGTATCCAACTTTCACCTGAGGCATCCCGCTTGCACCATTGAACATTTTTAGCGTCTTGGCCGCCTGAACAACATTCTTGCCCGTGACGATCGCTAATTGCCCCTTGAGCGATGGGTCCATCTTCTCCCATCCCTTCTCTCGGGCAATCAACCTCACAAGACGATTCTTCACAACCTGCATCCGCGCGCCCTCTTTACGGAGCTGGCGACGCAAGTCGCTGATCTGCTCGACTTTCAGCCCTTGGTATTCGGCAACCAAAAGGTATTCCGAATCGTTTACCCGGGCACTGATTTCGTCATAGATTGATTTCTTTTCCGGTCTCATGGCCCCGTCCTGTCCTAGTCACGCACATCCACACGCAGGCCAACGCCCATCGTGGAACTCAGCGTGCACCGCTTAATAAATACACCCTTCGTCGCCGCCGGCCGTGCCGACGCAATCGCATGAATGATCGACTTCACGTTTTCCAAAAGTTTATCCTCGTCAAAGGAAAGCTTCCCAAACGGCACTTGGACGTTACCCGCTCGGTCCATGCGGAATTCAACACGCCCCGCCTTGCTTTCCCGCACTGCCGCCGCCGTATCATCCGTCACCGTCCCCGTCTTGGGATTAGGCATCAGACCACGCGGACCCAGGACTTTACCTAGTTTACGGACTTCTTTCATGGCATCCGGAGTGGCAATCGCCACATCAAACTCCGTCCACCCCCCCTTGACCTTCTCAATCAAGTCCTCGTTGCCAACAACATCCGCTCCTGCTGCTCGTGCCGCATCGGCAGCCGCACCAGCAGCAAACACTGCAACGCGAATTGACTTCCCTGTACCATGCGGCAGAACCACCGTTCCGCGAACCGTCTGGTCACTCTTCTTTGTATCCACACCAAGCCGTATCGCCAACTCGGCGGTTTCATCAAACTTAGCACTCTTGTGCGACTTCAAGAAACGGACAGCCTCGGCAAGATCATAGACCTTATCCTCAACGTCCTTCGCAATCTTCTGATATCGTTTTCCGTGCGTTGTCATGGCTACCGAATCACCTCGATTCCCATGCTGCGAGCCGTACCCTCAACCATTCGGGCGGCGTGATTTTCATCCGTCGCATTCAGATCGTTCATCTTGGTGCGGACGATTTCAAGAACCTGCTGCGGCGTCACCTTCCCCACTTTATCCCGATTCGGTTGCGCCGACCCCTTGGCCAAGCCTGCCGCACGCTTCAACAACGAAGACGCTGGCGGACTCTTGGTAATAAACGTAAATGACCGATCTTGATACACAGTGATAACCACCGGAATCACAAGACCCGACATCTTCTGCGTTGCCGCGTTGAATTGCTTGCAAAACTCCATAATATTGACACCGTGTTGACCCAACGCGGGTCCCACTGGCGGCGCCGGATTCGCTGCTCCGGCTGGAATCTGAAGCTTGATTTTTCCTGTTACTTTCTTTGCCATATCACTCCCCTGCCTGAGCTTCTGCGTTTTCACCGCAGCGCCAGAACCGGAATCCGGTCCATCCAAGGCTTATTGCCGTTCCACCTGCCAGCATTCAAGTTCAACAGGCGCCGATCGCCCAAATATCGCAACCGACACCTTTAGCTTGCCGCGTTCAGCATCCACTTCCTCGACAAGCCCTGTAAAGTTCATGAAGGGCCCATCCGTAATCTTTACCGTCTCTCCACGGTCATAAATCACCTTAGGCTTAACCTTCTCCTTCTTCTCTTCCACCTGGAACAGAAGCACTTCCACCTCATCAGGCCGGAGAGGCGCCGGCCGATCACCACCTACAAATCCAATCACTCCGGGCGTCTCCCGGATAAAATACCAAACCTTCTCAACAACTTGCCGGGTCTCGTCATACAACCCGAGATTCACCAGCACGTAGCCAGGAAAAAACTTCCGCGTTATAACGCTCTTGACGCCCTTCTTCGTTTCCGACACTTTCTCCGTCGGAATCAGAACTTGCCCCAGATAATCCCGCATTTCCTCCGCGTCAAGTCGCCGTTCAATACTTTCCTTGACCTTGCCTTCTTGGCCGGTCAACGTATGCAGCACGAACCATTGTTTCAAAATCATGAAAACCCCGGCCTTGTGTTGATTAACGGTGCGCGAGTACGCCAATCACCGCCCTCAGTACCTGGTCGCATGCCGCCACAAAAACGGCAAACAGTATTACAGACAATATCACCACTACCGTGGACTCCACCAACTCGTTACGGGTCGGCCACGTCGATTTCCTCAATTCATTCCGGACTTCTCCGATAAAGAATTTCGTATGTCGCAGGCTATCCATTACTTTCTTCACACTATCTCCCGTTCAACACTCGTATGGCAGGCCAGGAGGGACTTGAACCCCCAACACCCGGTTTTGGAGACCGGTACTCTGCCAGTTGAGCTACTGGCCTGTACTCAGGCTAACCCCCGCCTCCCGATCCCGGGACTAACGGGTCTCCTTATGAATCGTATGCTTCTTCTCCGACCGGCAGAACTTCTTGATCTCCATCCGGTCCGGTGTCAGACGCTTGTTCTTCGTCGTCGTATAATTACGCCGCTTGCACTCCGTGCACGCCAGAATGACCTGTTCCCTCGGCATGACAATCCATCCTTCGGTGCATCAGGCGGCATCCTTTCAGATGCCACCCTCACACACTTAAACGACCTTACGGCCGTATCGCTTGTTACTCGATAATTTCAACAACCGTACCGGCGCCAACCGTGCGGCCACCTTCACGAATGGCGAAGCGCATCGACTTCTCCATGGCAATCGGCGCAATCAGCGTCACCGTCATCCCAATGTTATCGCCAGGCATCACCATTTCCACGCCTTCCGGCAGCATGACGTCACCTGTAACATCCGTCGTCCGGAAATAGAATTGCGGACGGTACCCCTTGAAGAACGGAGTATGACGCCCACCCTCTTCCTTGCTCAACACATACACTTCACACTTGAACTTCGTGTGCGGTGTAATCGATCCGGGCTTCGCCAACACCTGGCCGCGTTCCACGTCCTCTTTCTTCGTGCTGCGCAGCAACACGCCAACATTGTCTCCGGCGCGACCTTCGTCCAGCAACTTTCGGAACATCTCAACACCAGTAGCCGTCGTCTTAACCGTCGGACGTAATCCAACAATCTCAACTTCCTCGCCAACCTTGATGATTCCACGCTCAATACGACCCGTAACCACCGTCCCTCGACCTTCAATCGAAAACACGTCTTCCACGGACAACAGGAACGGCTTATCCGTCACACGCACGGGTTCCGGAATGTAGTTGTCCAGCGCATTCATCAATTCCTTGATGCTGTTGCAGCCCGGATCATCCGCCGTCTTGGCCTGAATCGCCGCCAACGCGCTCCCGCGTATGATCGGCGTATCGTCACCAGGATACTCATACTTGGAAAGCAACTCGCGAATCTCAAGCTCAACCAAGTCCAGCAGCTCGGGATCATCCACGGTGTCAACCTTGTTCAGGAACACAACAACCGAAGGAACACCCACCTGACGCGCCAGAAGAATGTGCTCGCGCGTCTGGGGCATCGGACCATCCGAAGCACTCACCACGAGAATCGCACCGTCCATCTGGGCCGCACCGGTAATCATGTTCTTCACGTAGTCAGCATGCCCCGGGCAGTCAACGTGCGCATAATGACGCTTTTCGGAACTATACTCAACATGCGAGGTCGCAATGGTTAAAATCTTGGTCGGATCCCGACGCCCCTGCGATTCGGACGCCTTCGCCACTTCATCATATTTGACATAGGTGCTCATCCCGCGCAACGACTGCACGTATGTAATGGCTGCTGTCAAAGTGGTCTTACCATGATCAACATGCCCAATCGTACCCACGTTCACATGCGGCTTTGTTCGACTAAACTGTTCTTTTGCCATGTTCGTACTCCTATTACTGCTTTCCTGTCTATACCTGCTGAACCTGACTACACGTTCACCTGGAGCCCATGAGCGGGATTGAACCGCTGACCTCGTCCTTACCAAGGACGTGCTCTACCAACTGAGCTACATGGGCATCGATTCTATCCACGCAAAAATAAAACAACAAAAAGCTTCCTCCCTGTCTTTGCCTTTCTTAAGGAAAAACAGACAGAACAGCCTTTCGTCAAAGTTATGCACACCAACCTAATGGACTCAATCGCCCATGAACAGATCGCGAAAATTACCAGAAGCGCTACGAGAGTCAACATCTTTGTGTATTTTTTTTCACCCCCGAGAATCCCCCTTGCGATTGGCCTGTAAATATCTATCATTCCACCGTCTCAATACCCATTAAATCCACTCCCAATGAATCTCAAAAAAAACATCAATGTGCTCCTCGTGGATGACCATCAATTAATACGGGAAAGCTGCAAGGCTATTCTTTCCCTTGAATCGGATATCACCATCGTCGGGACTGCCGCCAACGGACGACAAGCGGTCCAACTCGCCAACGAACTACAGCCCGATCTCGTCATCATGGATGTTACCATGTCAGGCATGGGCGGCATCGAAGCAACCCGCCTGATAAAGAACTCTCTCCGCCAGACAAAAATCCTGGGGCTCTCCATGCACTCCAACCCTGCCCTGATAACCGCGATGCTGAATGCAGGCGCCTCCGGGTATGTTAGCAAAACCAGCAAAACAAGCGAACTGGTCGACGCCATACGCAAGGTGGCCGCCGGAATGTCCTACTTCTCCAAGGACATCGCCGACTCTTGCTCCATTGGCAATAAACCAAACAGCAATGCACTCACCCTCTACAGCCGCTTATCCGGAAGGGAAAAAGACATCCTTAGATTGGTTGCCGATGGTCACGACACCAAAGCCATCGCCGCCGAACTTGCAATCAGCGAAAAAACTGTGTTCAGTCACCGCGAAAGCCTGATGAAGAAACTTCAGATTGAAAGCATCGCCGGATTGACCAAGTTTGCCATTCGCGAGGGCATTTCCACGGTCTGATCCGACCTGCAGGCCAACATCGCATCCTGCTATTCGGTCCGCCCCGCTGCATCCTGGCGCGGATATGCTTTTTGAAGCACCGCCAAATTGCGCTCCATGATCTCAAGGTACGCTTCAGCCTTTACCGGCCCGCTCACTACCGGATCCAGCATCAACACCCGCGCCCCCGTCTCCCTCGCAATCAATTCAGCCGAGGAAGACGGATACTGAGGCTCCGCAAAAACAACCCTAACCCCCCGTTTGCGAATTTCCCGAATGGCTCCCTTCAATTCCCGCGCATTGGGTTGCGACCCGGGATGGCGTTCCACCACCGCAATAACACTAAATCCGTACTCGCGCGCGAAATAGGGGAACGCATCGTGAAACGTCACCACTTCCCTTGCCTCACCCGCGCTGAACCCCGTCAAAAGTCTCCTGTTCAAGACCCGTAACCTTTCAGCATAGACCGACGCATTCGCGCGATAGGCCGATGCATGGTCTGGGTCCGCCACCGCAAGCCCTTCCGCTATGTGGTTCACCTGCCTAAGATGCAAACTTACACTTAACCAAACATGCGGATTGACCTCCCCATTCACCACCATCGGCACAATCCCCTCGCTGGCATTAATAACCTTGAGATTCTCAAACCGCTTTATGGCGCCATCCATGAACCTCTCCGTTCCCAACCCGTTAACCACCAATATATCCGCCTTGGATAAATTGACCATGTCATCAGTCGAAAGCTGGTAATCGTGCAGGCACCCGGCACTGGGTGGCGCCATCGCAACCACCTTCACCCCGGGAACATCCGCCGTTATATTTAAAACGGCAATATGGATCGGGTAAAAACTGGTTAATATGCTTTTCCCCACCGCTTGTCCCGCCCAAGTCCACATCACCAAAAGGCTTACCGCTCTATACAACATCATCCACTTTGTTTTCATCCGTCACATCCCGACTTCACAGTTTTTATGACCCAGTCCATTAAGCATCGCCACCTCCTGCTTGAAGTCAATGACGAATTAACAACCTCTCGAATCACGTCATCTTCAGGCACCCGCAAGGTTGCATGCTCCTCTCTTCTCTACTCACAATCCTTTCGAGATAGCGCGAAGGCGAGCAATTCATTATTATACCAAGGTGAACAAACGTCTTCTATGGATCGTTACCGGATTAACCCTGTGGCTTATCATTGGACCCCAAAATCCTCTTTCGCGAGGCTCCAGACCAGCCACAGCTCCAACTGCCTCTCCTGCAAATCCACAAGCACTTCTTCCGCCTCCCCTCGGGATTTCCACAGCACCACCCACCCCCGCAATTCCCCCTCAGCATACATCATCTCCATTGCCTTCGCCCCCCGCCCGGCTCCCCCCTCCTGATCCCGCCGCCCAAGGAATCACCCTCGCGTCCTCTTCCTATCCCGTCATGTCCTCATCCAATCTGTCCTGTATCACCAAAATCGTCCGGACAGACTTCAAATACCCTCTCCTGCGCATTGTCGAATGGCATCGCCAGGACAAACCAACCACTCCAGTCGTGGTCATGAGCCGCGACATCATGGTCGCCGACCACGTCATCATCCGGACCCGCCCCAACATCACCGCGGCCAATCTCCAGGCACTCTGCACCCGCCACCACATCAGTATCCGCAAAACGCTCCGCTTACCCGGCTATTATCTTCTCGCCACCACAACCACCACCCCCGATTCCATCCCACGCCTGATCGCCAGCCTCTCCTCGGAAACCAATTCCATCCTCTTCGCCGAACCCGATCACATCCTTCACACCACACAAACCTTTCCCAATGACACAAGCTTCCCTACCCTCTGGGGCCTCCACAACACAGGCCAGTCCGGCGGCATCGCCGATGCCGATATCGACGCCCCCGAAACCTGGGATATCACCACGGGCTCCCCCTCCGTCATCGTCGGCGTCATCGATTCCGGCGTGGATATCACCCATCCCGATCTCGCCTCGAACATCTGGGTCAACCCCTTGGAAAAACTCAACGGCATCGATGACGATGGCAACGGATACATCGATGACATCAACGGCTGGGACTTCCTCAGCGAAGACAACAACCCCGCCGACGCCAACTCGCACGGCACCCACGTCGCCGGAACCATTGCCGCCATCGGCAACAACAGCCTGGGCATTGCCGGAATCACGTGGCAGTGCCGCATCATGCCTCTCCGATTTCTCGACGCCAACGGAAGCGGCTCCACGTCGGACGCCCTCGACGCGCTTCACTACGCCAACGATATGCGCAGACGTGGTGTCAATATCCGCCTGACCAGCAACAGTTGGGGCGGTGGCGGCGACCAGGCCCTTTCCAGCGCCATCAGGGAAAGCGGTGATGCCGGTCTCCTCTTCATCGCCGCCGCCGGAAATGCCGCCAATAATAACGACTACACCCCCTTCCTCCCCGCCAATTACCCCTGGTCCAACATCATCGCCGTGGCGTCAACGGATCGACGCGACGCCCTTTCCAGTTTCTCCAACTACGGCGTTACATCCGTCGATCTCGCGGCACCCGGCTCGGAAATCTATAGCACCATCCCGGGCGGCTATGGCCTCAAAAACGGCACCTCAATGGCCACCCCGCACGTCTCCGGCGTCGCCGCCCTGCTCTGGAGTGAATGGCCCGATGCCGACTGGACCGAAATCCGCAACGCCATTCTCAACAGTGTCGATCACATCCCCTCCCTCACCGGAAAAACCGTCACCGGAGGTCGGCTGAACGCCTACAAAACCCTGGTCAACGCCTTCCATATCGCCCACACCCCGCAACCGTACGACGTCAACTCCGGAACCCCCTATCCCATCACCGCCTCACTCACCCCTTCCTGCCTCGCTGATACCAATCAACTGTGGATCTTCTGGAACACCGACGGCTCCACCAACTTTACCTCAGCACCCCTCTCCCGCATCGGCACCAACCTTTATCAGGGTGACATCCCCTCCCAGCCGGAATGGACCACCATCAACTACTGGCTCAAGGCAGGTTCCACCGTCGGAACCACCTCCACCCATCCCACCAACGCCCCGACCACCGTTCACCATTTCACCATCATGCCCTCCATCAATCTAACCGTCTCAGGATCCCCCGGTTCCCACGGATCCGTCACCCCGGCCTACGGAACACACACCTCCCCCTCAGGCCTCGTGATCTCAGCAAGCGCCTCCCTCCACAGCATTCCCGAAAACAACGCCCGCTGGGCCTGCCTCGGCTGGACCGGATCCGGCGGCACCCCCTCCTCGGGCACATCCAATTCCTTCACTTTTGTACTGACAGAACCTTCCTCCATCAACTGGCTCTGGTCCCATGAATTCGCGCTGTCACAAAACTCATCCTTACCGGACGTCCAATTCACCACCACCTGGTGGACTGCTTCCACCACAGGCGTCACCTTCACAGCCACCACAACCCTCTCCCTCAACGGCACCAATTACATCTTCGCCCATTGGCTGCTCGATGGCAACCGCCAACCCGATCCCTTCCAACCCGCTGTCAATCCTGTCTCAACTATTCCCATGACCCAACCTCATCAGGCCACCGCCATCTACCTGCCTGACCATCTTGATGCCGATAACGATGGAATGGACGACTGGTGGGAATACCACTACTTCGGCTCCACCAATACCGCCCCCGATTCCGACAACGACAACGACACCTTCTCCAACCTCGACGAGTTTCTCGACCGCACATCCCCTCACGACCGTGCCGACTTCCCCACCCCGCCCGTCCTCGAGCACACCCCTCTCCCCGACCCCCAGGATCACCCTGCTCCATTTCCCGTGCAAGCCACCATCACCGATAACTACTCCATCGCCAATGTAACCCTTCAATGGTCAAAATCGGGGGACCCCACGCAATCCTCCGCCATGCTCACCACCGCAACCCCCGGTCTCTACCTCTCCGCACTCCCCCCGCCCGGAACCAACGGCGATGTCTTCACTTACCGGATCCTCGCCCGCGACCCCCTCGGCCTTGTCGCCACCAACGGCCCTTATACCGTCCACGTCACTTACCCATTCCTTCACATCTCCCCACCCTCCCTGCATCAAATCGTGCACCCCCTCTCGAGTACCAACCGACCCCTCATCCTCGCCAACCTCGGCAACACCAACATGGTTGCCTCCATCAGCCTCATCCCGCCCGGCTACTCCAACACCTTCGACGGCACCGTCACCGGATGGACCTCCTCCGGCACCGGAAATCTCTGGAACCTCTCCACCAACCGCTCCGCCTCCCCCCCCACCTCCTGGTACAATGGCGACTCCTCCCTCGGCCTCTACACCAGCAACATGCACGCCTGCCTCGACACTCCTCCACTCTACCTCGGCTCCAACTCCTGGATGTCATTCACCCACTGGATCAACTCCGAACTCGATACCCGATATTGGATCGGCTGGCGCCCCATGCACGCCTGGGATGGCGGCATCATCGAAATATCCACCAACAGCGGACGCTCCTTTCACCAAATCACTCCCGTCGGCGGCTATCCCTACTCCATCTCCGGCTGGGAGGAGTCCCCCTGGCCCGATGAAACACCCTGCTTCGCCGGCGACGGCATCTGGCGCCAGACCACCGTTGATCTCTCCCCCTTCGCCAACCACCTTGTCATCATCCGTTTCCATTTCGGATCCGATTCAAACACAGAAAGAGAAGGCTGGTACATTGACAACCTCGTTATCTCCCCCACCCCCGCCGTCGAACCCTGGCTCACATGGAGCACAACCAATCTGACCATTCCGCCCGCCTCCACCTCCACCGTTAACGTCACCTTCACCAGTGGGTCCATCCCCACCGGCGACCGCGAAGCGGCACTCCTCGTCGCCTGTAATGACCCCACCGTACCCCTGACCCTCATTCCCCAATACATGCGGGTCCGGTCCCACCCCATCCTCTCCTGGCTGGGCGCTTCCCAAACCTCAACCAATGGCGAAGGATGGGTAACCCTCTCCAACACCATCTATGATGCCGATGGTGAACTCTGCAGCCTCGATCTCAACTGGACCACCAATGGCACCACATGGGCCAGCGCCTGGATACGCGCCGCCACCGCCGCCGCGGGAGCACCCTCTTCCCATTTTGCATCCACCCCCCAAGTCGACAACATCACAACCACCAATACTTCCTCCCCCTTCACCAACTCACTAGCCACCTCATGGGACACCTCCCCCTCCGGAAACAACCTCGGATACTCAACCTCCACACGCATGCGCGCCCGCCTGTGGGACGGCCTGCTCTGGAGCCAATGGACCACCAGCCAACCCTTTACCGTCGATAACATCCCTCCTCCCCCCCCTGTCCGCTTCACCAACATGACCCACGCCATCAACACCTGGTCAACCAATCCCGTCATGACACTGGTCTGGCGCCGCATCACTGAACCCGGCCTCGCCGGCTATTCGTTCAGCGTCTGGACTAACACCCCCGGCGATGCCTTCACCTTTCCCTCCTCAGGCACCTCCGTCAACACCCCACCCCTCACCGACAGCCCCACCTGGTGGGCATCCGTCCAATCCCGCGACACCTACGGCAACCTCAGTTCCATGCTCACCCTCGGCCCCTTCAAAATCGATACCTCCCCTCCCTCTCCCTCCGGAGCCACCCTCACCCTCTCCCTCGACTCCTTCGGCTCCTACCTCATTGGCACCACCAACATCACCGCCTCATGGACCGGCTTCACCGACGCCGGTTCCGGCATCGCCTGCTACTTTTGCGCCCTCACCAACCGCTCGCCATCCACCAAGGGCCAAGTCACCCTTACCCCGTCCGCCACCCTAACCGGCCTCCTCCTTGACGCCACCAACACCTTCAACGTCTGGGCCATGGACAACGCCGGCCTCGTCGGTCCCGCCGCCAGCACCTCATTCCTCGCCCTCAGCGCCAGCGGCGATTGGGATCACGATGGCATGATCAACTCCGCCGAAAACACCGCTGGCACCGACCCCGCTCACGCCGCCAGCCTGTTCCTCCTCGACCTTCAGACACCCCGCACCAATGGCATCATGATCCTCCGCTGGCCCTCATCCACCAATCGACTTTACACCCTCTCCCACAGTGATACCCTACTCCCGCCCGGAACAAATTGGGCAACCATGACAAACTGGACAAGAGTCCCCGGCGTTGAGGGCAGCATGTCCTGCACCGATCAGGTACAGAACATCCCTGTCCGCTTCTACCGGATAACCGTGGAGAAACCATGATCAGGAAAGCAAACCAGATGGAAACCGAAGTCCGCACCGCCATGCGCGGCGGCACCGGCAACGTCACCCTTCAACACTTCTTCAAGTCGGACGAAATCACGGCAAAATCCCGCCTCTGCGCCCGGCTAACCCTCCCCCCCGGCACCAGCATCGGCATGCATCAGCACTCCGGCGAGGACGAAGTCTATATCATCACCAAGGGCTCCGGCACCCTCGACGATGGCCAAACCAAAACCGTTGTCTCCGCCGGCGATGCCGTCCTCACCGGCAAAGACGAATCCCACGCCATCCTCAATACAGGCTCAACCGACCTCGAAATCATTGCCGTCATCATGTGCTATGCCTAACCCCATTCTGCCCGAAACCCTTATCCTCCCCGAAAAGACCCTCTCCGGTCGCGGCGCCATTCAAGGACTGCTACAGGAATGCTCCCGCTTTGGAAACCGTGGCATTCTCCTGCACGGCAAGGCGCTCCAAACCTCGTCCGTCCTTGCGGATATCCTTAGCCGAAACCCAACCCATTCAGAGGTATTCACCATCCGCCATCAAGGCAATGAACCAACCCTCGCCCAGCTTTCAGACCTCCTGAAACAGGCACATAACTTCAAAGCCCGATGGATAGCCGGGGTCGGCGGCGGCAGTGTCATCGATCTCGCCAAGGCCGCCGCCGCCCTCTTCAACTCAACACATCCCCCGTCCCGCTACCACGATGGGGCCCCCCTCGAGTTCCCCGGTATTCCCTTCGTGGCCGCCCCTACTACCGCCGGAACCGGCTCCGAAGCCACCATCAATTCCGTCCTCACCAACGAAACCACCGGCGCCAAGAAATCCATCCGCGACACCAGCATGATGGCAAAAACCGTTATCCTGGACCCCGCCCTTCTCGCCTCCTGTCCCCCGTCTGTCATTGCCGCCTCAGGAATGGACGCCCTGACCCAGGCCATCGAAGCCTTCACCAGTCGCCACGCGACCTGGCTCAGCGATGAACTTGCCATCAACGGCATCCGCCTCATCACCGCCAATCTACCCCTTGTCTACCGCCATCCCGCAACCGAAGAAGCCAATGCCCTCCTCACAGGCAGTTATTTCGCAGGCATGGCTCTATCCTTCGCCCGTCTCGGCGTCGTTCATGGCATCGCACATCCGCTTGGTTCCCTCTACCACCAGCCCCACGGCTTGGTCTGTGCCGCCTGCCTTCCTCTGGCCATTGAGTTGAATCGGAAGGCGATCGGGGACAAATACACCCGAATGAGTCAGGCCGTCGGCCAGGACTTGCTCGATCACGTCAAGGAACTGATGGTGACCCTCAATATCCGTTCCCCTTTCGCCGGAAAACCGTGCCCCGAAAAAGAACGGATTATTGGCGAAACGCTGGCCTCCGGCTCAACCAAAGCCAATCCCAAGACCATCACAAGGCAAGACGCGGAATGGCTGCTAGCCCAACTCTTCGCCAGCCAATAACCACACCACGATGTGTCCCGGATAAACACAGGGTGCCCCCGTTAATGTCCGAGAGCCAATGGAAATCCCGACCGCATAGCGAGTCGGGATGAAAAACTGGTGCGCCTGGCAAGGATCGAACTTGCAACCTTCAGCTTCGGAGGCTGACGCTCTATCCAATTGAGCTACAGGCGCGAAAAGGCGCTATCAGTTATCAGGTATTGGTTATTTGGACAAGCCTCAAAACCTCGCTCACAAAAAAACAAGCCATCCAGTCACCCTTGACCATTAACCGTTTTTCGCTTCAAACTCCTTCATGAACGACACCAAGGCATCTACCCCCGCCACCGGGAACGCATTGTAAATCGAGGCGCGAACACCACCCACGGAACGATGCCCCTTGAGCCCCTTCATCCCCGCCTTCGACGCCTCCTTGATGAACTGCTCCTCCAACGCCTCACTCGGCAACCGGAACGTGATGTTCATATCGGACCGGAATTCCTTCACAGCCGTCCCTTTGTAGAACGAGCCGCTATCCAGCGCCTGATAGATCTTGGCCGCCTTGTCCACGTTCTGCTTGTACAGGTTCGCCTGGCCCATCTTCATCATCCACCGCGTCACCAACATCAGAATGTAGATGCCAAACGTCGGCGGAGTGTTGTACAGGGAGTTTTCCTCCATGTGCGTCTTGTACTTGAGCATCGTCGGCGTCTGCACCGGCACCCGCTCCGCCAAATCCTTCCTCATCACCACCAACGCCAATCCAGACGGACCAAGATTCTTCTGCGCCCCGGCATAAATCAACCCGAACTGGTTGATATCAAACGAACGGGACAGAATGTCGGACGACATATCCGCCACCAGCGGCGCTTCAGTCGTCGGAAAAACCTTCCATTGTGACCCGGCAATGGTTTCATTGGACGTGATGTGAACATAAGCCGCACCCTTGGTGAGCTTCAAATCCTCGTTCCTGGGCATCCGGGTGGGAATATCCTTGCCGGTATTGGCCGCCACATTCACATTCCCGATCAACTTGGCTTCCTTGACCGCCTTGTCGGCCCAGGCCCCGGAGTTGACATAATCCGCCGTCTGCCCCGCTCCCAGCAAATTCATCGGAACCATGGCAAACTGCATGCTCGCGCCACCCTGGATGAACAGAACCGTGTAATCATCGGAAAGCCCGAGTAGCTTGCTGAGGTTGGCCACCGCTTCCAGATGGACAGCATCATATTCCTTGCCGCGATGACTATGCTCCATAATGGACATGCCGGACCCCTTGAAATCCAGCAACTCTTTCTGAGCCTCTTCCAGTACTTCCTCAGGCAACGTTGCAGGACCCGCTCCAAAATTGAATACTCGCGCCATAATCAATTCCTCCCTTTGGTGGTTACCGCTGACTGCCCCGCTCCGGCGGGATCCTCAGCGGCGCTCTTTCTCAAGACTCCGGCAGAGTGTAGACTTTATCCGCCCCCGTTCAATCCGAAATTCCATCCACCCCGAAATTCCATACTCCCCTTTCTCAAAAGATTGACCTTGCCCCGTCTCTTCCGTAATAATGTGCCGATACAAACGGAGGACACTCCCGATCATGCGTTGCCCACGATGCGGTCATACAGAAGATAAGGTTATCGACAGCCGCGCTTCCCGCGCCGGCGATATCATTCGCCGTCGCCGCTCATGCGAAAGCTGCAACCATCGCTTTACCACCCGCGAGGAAGTGGTCAAAGTGGAACTCCACGTCATTAAGCGTGATGGACGTCACGAGGAGCTCTCCCGCGAAAAGCTGATCAACGGCGTGGGGCGCGCTTGCGAAAAACGCCCCGTCAGCCCCGAGCAAATCGAAATGCTTGTGGATGGCATCATCACCGAACTCGAAAACGAATTCGAACGCGAAGTCCCCAGCGAAACCATTGGCGAGAAAGTCATGGAACGCCTGGAAAAACTGGATGATGTCGCCTATGTGCGCTTCGCTTCCGTTTACCGCCGATTCAAGGACGTGAATCAGTTCCTCAACGCCATCCAGGGAATGGTCAACAAGTGATTTTTTCATCCACGACTCCCAAACCATCCGAAACGTGGCGCAACGACCTGGCCGACCGCCTGCTGGATCAGGCTCCCGCCTTGTGCGGCAACCCCGGGCTTGCCGCCTCTCACACCCTGTGCGAAGCCGCTCAAGGCGTCGCCGCTGTTCTTCGCGAACAGGAAACGTTTCCACACGAATTGGACGCCCACACCTCCTGCACCCTTATGTCCCGTGCCTTGGAAGCCGCCGGCGAAACCTCGCTGGCACGTCGCCTCCTCCTCGCTGGCACATCCTCCGTCTATGCTTCATCCTGGATCACCGCCGGTCAGGACTCCGTCTGGACGCTCGATATCAAAAAGCTGACCTCCAGCAACACCCCATGCATGGAACTCACCCTTTTCGACCACCTGCACAGTATGATTGATGATTATGCCGATGTATGGGATGCCACCAGCGGACGCGGCATCATGGGACT
Organism: uncultured Verrucomicrobiota bacterium; assembly: GCA_964609375.1. Lineage (GTDB taxonomy): Bacteria > Verrucomicrobiota > Kiritimatiellia > CAIKKV01 > CAITUY01 > CAZDUS01. Next base: position 67,968 of record CAZSSA010000001.1, read on the forward strand.
CAAGGGACTCAACGACGTTACCGCTTCCATTCTCGGATCACATGCCACCCCTCTGGAAACACGGCTACTGACCGACGAAGTGCGCGATTATTGCGCACGGCACCTTGACCAAAAACGCCAGCAACGCGGATGGAATTCAACGCCAATCATCATGAGTGTCGAGGCATAACCTCCCCATGAAGCTTTTACAGGCAAACCAACTCTCATCACCCTCTCTCAACCGGCGCGAGGCCATGCTCCTCGGTCTTGGCGCCATCGCCACCGCCTTCCTCCCGTCCATCGCCAACGCCCTCCCCAGCCGGACCCTGCGGCCCGCCACAATTCTCGATGCCATCTCCACCGAAATGACCCTCATCCGCCGTTCCTCATGGGACCGAACCCCACCCAACCGGGATCGACTCAACCCTGCCGGCCGCTACTCTCGCATCACCATCCATCACGAAGGCACCAATCCGTTCTATGCCACCTCCCATACCTATGTTGCGCGCGAACTTCACACCGTCCTCAGTTCACACCGCGCCCGCCGCTACGGCGATATAGCCTATCATCTGGCAGTTGACTATATCGGACGCGTCTGGGAAGCACGCTCGCTTTCCTACGAAGGCGCCCACGTCATGAGCAACAACGAAGGCAATATCGGCGTCCTGCTTCTGGGCAACTTCGAGCGCCAACGTCCATCCACGTCCCAACTCGCCGCCATGAACGACCTGATCGTCGTGCTGCGGCGTACCTGCGGCATCCGCAGTTCCCGCGTCTACGGGCATCGCGACCTGAGCCCCAGCGCCTGCCCCGGACGTCAACTCTACCCCTACGTCGCCCAGTTACGACACCCCGCATGAGTCTTCCCTTTGATTTAAACAATCTCCATAGTATCGACTAACGAAAGGACAACACCATGATTCCGGAAGCCCGCATTAAAGCTGAACTGAAACGCACCTTGGACTCCACCTCGTTCGAAGGCCTCGGCGAACGACACCAGGGAAAAGTCCGCGAAAGCTACATTCAAGGCGATCGCCGAATCCTGATTACCACCGACCGGGTATCGGCATTCGACTGCATCATCGGCACCATTCCCTTCAAGGGGCAGGTCCTTAACCAGCTCGCCGCCTTCTGGTTCGAAAAGACAAAATCCATCGTCCCAAACCACATCGTCTCCATCCCCGATCCCTGCGTCATGGTTGTCCACGAATGCGAGCAGCTCCCCCTGGAGTTCATCGTCCGTGGTTATATCACCGGCGTCACCAAAACCTCCGCCTGGTACAACTACGAACGCGGCGTCCGCCACTTCTGCGGCAACATGCTCGCCGAAGGCCTCCGCAAGGATCAAAAACTGGACCGGCCCATCCTCACCCCCACCACCAAGCACGAAAAACACGACCGCCCCATCTCTCGCGAGGAAGCCATCAAGGAAGGACTCATCGATGCGCGAACCTTTGATGACGCCGCGGATATTTGCTTCCATCTGTTCGACGCCGGCGTAAAACACGCCGCCTCACGCGGCTTGATCCTTGTGGATACCAAATATGAGCTCGGAAAACTCAACGGGAAATTGGTGGTTTCGGACGAAATCCACACCCCCGATTCCTCCCGGTACTGGTTCTCAGACACCTACGAGGAACTATTCGCCGCCCAAAAGGACCAGCGCAAGATCGACAAGGAATATGTCCGCGAATGGCTCGTTTCCCAAGGCTTCCGTGGCGATGGACAGCCACCCGCCCTGACCGACGAAGTTCGCATCGAAGCCGCCAAGCGCTACATCCAAGCCTACGAAACCGTCACCGGCCTGGAATTCAAAATCAGCGACGAGCCCGCCGAGACAAGAATCACCAATAACCTCCGCAAAGCCGGCTTATTGGCATAAAACACCAACACTCCCTCTCGTCCTCACATTCCCCGTGATAGGGGCGCTACGCGCCGCGACTCTTCCCCCCCCCATTAACCCTCAACCATTAACCATTCCCCCCCCCCTCCCCGCCTCCCCTACCCCCTCGCCATCAGCCCATCAATAGAGTCCAGACAGATCTGCGACCACGTCTCCATTCGCTCCCTCATCCCCCGTAACTCATCCAGCGTCCGGAAACCAGACTCCGTAATGACCCCCTCCCGCTTCACCACATTCGGCGTGGAGGCCCTCAGGATATGAATCACCCCCAGATGAACACGCCCGACCGGCGTCTCGTCATCATTCAGCAACGCCACCACCTTCTGCTGGTAAGCCCCCTCAATCTTGACTTCCTCTTCAAGCTCCCTCAATGCCGCCGTGGAATAAACATCCCCAAAGAGATTGATGTCCTCATTATTGATGTGCCCGCCAATCCCCATGGACGCCTTGGCCACCAACCGCTCTTCCCCGGACTTCTTCCCGCGCACATAGCACCAGATCTTGTGGTCATGACAGATCAGGAAGTAAGGAATCAACTGCTTGAGCGATTCATCATTTTCCGCCTTATGCCGCGGCACAAACCGGTAATGGCGGGGATTCAGCAATTCCGCCAGATAGCGGTCCGCATCCAGCTTCAATCCCTGAAACATACCCAGCCGCTCGACCAGCGAGCGCTCCACCACCAAAATTTCTTCATTGTCGTTCTTCATGGTGAGCGATGCTATCACACCCGATCCCCGCAGAACAACCTCTTCATCTTTGGAGTGCGCGGACTTGACCGCTCTTTTTCACGAACCGGCTTGACGATCCGCCTTACATCCGAACTTCAATGCGGATGCGGATGCCGCAAACTGTGCGGACGCTCCAACCCATGCTTCACCATAAGCGCCTCATCATTCAGGATGTCCGCCGCCGGCCCCTCCGCCACAATCTTCCCGCCATCCATCACCATGACGCGCGAACACACCTCCACCACCATCTCCAAATCATGGGTCGCAATGATCTTGGTATGCTGAAACGACTTTAACCACTCGATCAACCGCCGCCGCCCCCGCGGATCCAGATTCGTCGAGGGCTCATCCATCACCAGCACATCCGGCTCCATCGCCAACACCGTGGCAATGGCCGCCCCGCGCTTCTCCCCTGCCGACAACTTGTACGGCGGCCGGTGCGCCACATGCTCCATCCCCACTTGCTCCAACGCCACCCGAACACGCCGATCCACCTCATCCACCGGCAATCCCGCATTCAACGGCCCAAAGGCCACATCCTCGTACACCGTCGGCATGAACAACTGATCGTCCGGATCCTGAAACACCATCCCCACCGCACGCCTGACCGACACCGCTGTCTCGCGCGTCAACGGTACATCCCCGATCCGCACTTCCCCGCTGGTCGGCATCAGGTATCCGTTCAGATGCATCAACAGCGTGGACTTTCCCGTGCCATTCGCCCCGATGATCGCCACCGCCCCCCCATGGGTAATCCGGAACGAAACGCCACGCAAGGCGTCTGTCCCGTCAGGATACGCAAAACAAAGATCACGCACTTCCACCACATGATGACTCATCATCCACCCCCCACAAATATACGCCCAAGCCAATCAGCCAAATTCAAACACCGCGCCATAACAAAGAAACCCACCCACCCCAACAAATATACCGCATCCGTCCATTGGAAAGGCCGCGCCCTCAACACTCGAATCTCCCCGTCAAATCCCCGCGCCAGCATGGCCCGGTAAACCCGCTGGGCCCGATCCATCGACCGAATCAGCAAATGCCCGATCAGGGAGGCATAGACTCCATAACTCAACGTGCGCCGCTCCCCCGCCCTCATCGCCACCCCACGCCGTACCCGTTGCCCTTCCTCCGACACCACAAACAAATACCGGTAAAGAAACAGGATCTGTACGGCAAACGCCCGCGGCACCCCCAACTGTTCAAGCCCCGCACAAAGCCGGTGAATCCCCGTACAGGCTACCAGCGCCAACGCCGTGCCCACCGTTAAACCGAACCGGATCATAAGCGACGCAAAGGAAACCCACCCGCCCGATATCGCAACCCCGCCAAGCATCATCACCGGACTCCGGTCCAGCAGCGGATTAACGATACCAATGACAACCGCAAACGGGGCGGCAATCGCCACCTTGCGCAGAAGGTAGCCCGGCGGAATCCTTCCAATCATGACCAGGACAACCGGATACAATAGAAACGGAATCAATGCCGAGATTTCATAACGGGGAAAGGACATCACCGCCACCAGGAAAACCAGCGTCACCAGTGTTTTCACACGGGCATCAAGCCGGTGCGCCGGGGAATCCCCCCGCCCCAACTCATCCATTTTCCCAATGTCAATCCACTCCGCCATTATGACATTTCCCCATTCTTAATCGTAATCCCCTCACATCTTCTCCCTCTCCCTTACTTGCAGGCACCGTCAAGCCGCGCCCCTGCAAAATGCTGCCTACCGCCCTCTGATTTCTGACTTTTTGCCTCCCCATCCCTTCGCCACAAAACCCGCTATCAACACAAGCGCCAACGTAATCCCTCCGCCCACAACCCCCGACACCGATGTCCCCGCACTCACGGCAGGCCACGACGGTTCAGCCTCCGGCTCAACATCATCCCTCTTGAAACCGTAATCAGGCAACACTGACATCTTCGTCTGTACAGCCGCCAGTGCCTCATGAATCCCCCCCCCTCCCCCTCGCACCTCTCCCCCCCCGCTCACCCTGCCAATCGCCCATTCCAATCCATCCGGATGCGACGACGCAAACCAACTCCCCACCCCCCCCACGATCACCGCCGCCACCAGTAATCCAAGCAAGATAGGACGCACACTCTCTTTTGTTCCCCCCGCCATCGTAAGCGCCTCCGGTCTTGCCCTGCCCACAAACGCGACTAGGACCGCCGTCACCATCCCTTCAACAATCCCAATGGCCAGATGAATGGGCTGCATCATCAAGACGAATGCGCGAAATGGCAGGTCTGAGATCCCGGACAGACACGTTTCCACCACCACACCCAATGCACCCATCTGCAAGCCAGCCACCCCCGCCAACAGTGCCCCGCTCCATACACGGACTCCACCCATCGCATTACGTGCTATTGGCTTATAGATAAACGGGTACGCGACAAAAACCGGAAAGAATCCCAGATTAAAAATGTTGCACCCCAACGCCAACAATCCCCCATCCCCAAAGAAAAGCGCCTGCACCGTCAAAACCGAGGCCAGCGTCAAAAAGGCGGCATGGGGCCCCAGGAGAATCGCCAGGATCAATCCTCCTCCCAAATGACCACTGGAACCCGTGACCGGAATCGCAAAATTGATCATCTGCGCGGCAAAGATAAACGCCCCCAACACTCCCATCATCGGCACTATACTGTCGTTCGTCAAACGACGAACCTTGCGAGCACAATATCCAATCAACCCCATCGTCACCGCCCACATC
>CAZSSA010000002.1:0-24676 GCA_964609375.1 uncultured Verrucomicrobiota bacterium
GAGTTAGACATGAAAGAGAGTTAGAGGGGCGTGACTATGCACAACGCAAGGCTCGAAACAAAGGAAGACTGATAATGGCTATTCCCAGGAGAAGCCTGACATTGACACGGATCCATAGAGAGTATAGATCCCGGACAAAGCAGGACAGGGGATTTTGATGAAGGCATTGATACAACGCGTTAGCCGTGGGTCCGTTAGTGTTGGGGGGCGAGTTGTCGGGGTTGTACAGCAGGGGTATGTGGTGTTGTTGGGGGTCCGTCGTGGGGATACTGAATCCGATGCCATCTTCCTGGCTGAAAAGACGGTGGGACTCCGAATTTTCCCCGATGACCAGGGGAAAATGAATCTATCCGTCATGGATATTAACGGTGGGGTTCTGGTGGTTTCGCAGTTTACATTATACGCGGACACGAGGAAAGGGAACCGACCTGGGTTTACAGATGCGGCGGAGCCGGCTGAGGCTGAAAGGTTGTATGAGGTGTATGTGGGGGGGGTGCGCAGGATGATGGGGGCTGATCGTGTGACCACAGGTGTGTTCCGTGCGTTGATGGAGGTTGAATTGGTTAATGACGGTCCCGTCACCATTGAGCTGACAACCGATCAACGCCAAGCAAGATAAGTTTGACTTGATTCACGAGCCTGCATTGTGTATTAGTAATTCCCCGTGCGGCGAGACGTCTAGAGGGCTCATTATGAATCACATCACACGGGACGATCAACCACGGGAAGCTTGCGGCGTATTCGGGATCTATGGAATTCCTGATGCGGCATTGCTTATCTATGCGGGACTTTTTTCGCTTCAACATCGGGGTCAGGAAAGCGCCGGCATCGTAACGGCAGATGGCACGCAAGTCCGCTCCATGAAGGGACTGGGACTGGTTAATGATGTGTTTTGCACAGATAAGCTGCACCAGCTCCCCGGGCATTTGGGGATCGGGCATGTCCGGTATTCAACGACTGGGTCGTCGAAAATGCAGAATGTGCAGCCGTTGGTCGTTGAATGCAGTGATGGCATTTGGGCTATTGCGCATAACGGGAACCTGATCAATGCGCGTGCGCTGCGCAGGATGTACCAGGAGTCCGGAGCGATTTTCCAGACCAGCACCGACAGTGAAGTGCTGATTCATTTACTGGCAGATCCGATGTACCGGACGCGGCCTCGTCGCGTTGCACGCGCCCTTAGTGAACTCAAGGGCGCGTTTTCATTTGTATTGATGACCAAGGACTGCGTCATGGCGGCAAGGGATCCGCTGGGATTCAAGCCGCTCTCCCTCGGTCGCCTTGGAGCGGGCTACATTTTTGCCAGTGAGACGTGCGCCCTGACGCAGATTGGTGCGGAGTATATACGTGATGTCGAGCCGGGAGAGTTGGTTATCGCCGATGCGACCGGATTGCACAGCAGTTATTTCGCCGAGGAAGAGCCCAGTGGTTTTTCCCAGTGCGTGTTTGAGCATGTCTATTTTGCCCGGCCTGACAGCATGGTGTTCGGACAGAGCGTACATTCCGTCAGGGTGAAGCTGGGGATGCGGTTGGCCCAGGAACAACCTGTCGAGGCCGATTTAGTCACGGCGGTTCCGGATAGTGGCAACTCGGCAGCACTGGGGTTTTCGCGGGCGAGCGGCATCCCGTTGGATTTTGGTTTTATGCGCAACCACTATGTGGGGCGAACCTTTATCATGCCGGAAGCCGATCAACGGGCGCGCAGTGTGGACATGAAGCTGGCCGTTGTCCGGGATGTGGTCAACGGCAAGCGTGTGGTTGTCGTGGATGACTCCATCATCCGGGGGACCACGGCGCGTCGGCGCGTCGGGGCCTTGAGGGAGGCGGGGGCCAGGGAGGTGCATCTGAGAATTTCATGTCCACCGACCATGCATCCCTGTTTTTTCGGGATTGATTTTGCCACGCATGAGGAATTGATTGCCGCGCGGCAGTCGGTTCAAGCCGTTTGTGAATTCACCGGTGCCGATAGTTTGGGTTATTTGAGCCAGGAAGGGTTGCTTTCGCCATTTCCGGATGCCTCCTGTTATTGTACCGCCTGTTTTTCCGGGAAGTACCCGTTGGACATTAGCCGAATGCAGGGCAAGGATGCCCTTGAAACGATAAGCCCATTACTGAATCTTGACTGCTAATCTCTGGAGTTTAAAAGGACGATCATGGCAACACGTAACGGACCCACGCGGCATATATTTGTGACAGGCGGCGTTGTCTCTTCTCTCGGGAAAGGACTGACCTCCGCCGCCTTGGCGCTGCTGTTGCGGCAGCGTGGCTACCGGGTCAAAATGCAGAAACTGGATCCTTATTTAAACGTGGATCCGGGGACAATGTCGCCCTATCAGCATGGGGAAGTGTATGTGACGGTGGATGGAGCGGAGACGGATTTGGATCTTGGGCACTACGAGAGGTTTACAGGGGTTCCCTGTTCGCGTCACAGTAATTACACATCGGGCAGTATTTACCGGGCGGTGATTTCGAGGGAGCGCGAGGGTGGTTATCTTGGAAAAACAGTGCAGGTCATTCCTCATATTACCGATGAGATCAAGGCGGCGATCCGCTCGCTGGATGGTGATGATGTGGATATTGCCATTACCGAGATTGGGGGTACAGCGGGGGATATCGAGTCGCTTCCGTTTCTGGAGGCGATACGCCAGTTCCGGCATGAGATTGGGCGGCGGAACGGGCTCTTTATTCATCTGACGCTGGTGCCATACATCAAGGCAGCCGGCGAGATGAAGACCAAGCCTTCCCAGCAGTCTGTCGGAATTCTTCGGACGATCGGTATCATTCCGGATATTCTCATCTGCCGGTGCGAGCATCCGATGACGGCGGAGCACAAGGCCAAGCTGGCGTTGTTCTGCGATGTGGATGAGAACAAGGTGATCGAAGAGAAGGATGTGGATCATTCCATTTATGAAGTGCCGTTGGAACTGGCACGGCAGGATGTGGATGTATACATCATGGAGATGCTGGGTCTTCATGTGAATCCCCTTGATATTTCCGAGTGGAAGGCCATGGTCGATACGTTGATTACTCCGCCGCAGGGGACCGTCGAGATTGCGGTGGTGGGGAAATACATCGGGTTGCGTGATTCCTATAAGAGCATCTACGAATCGTTGACGCACGGTGGGATTGCCAACAAGGTGAAGGTGAAGATTCGGATGGTGGAATCGGAGGATGTCGAGAAATCAGGAGCGGCGGCCCTGTTGGATGGCGTTTGTGGCGTATTGATTCCAGGAGGGTTTGGGGATCGCGGCATCGAGGGGAAGATCCAAGCCATTCGTTATGCCCGGGAAAACAACATTCCCTTCTTTGGCATTTGCCTGGGGATGCAATGTGCAACGATTGAGTATGCCAGGAATGTGTGCGGCATGGCTGACGCCAGCAGCACTGAATTTGCGGCTAACACTGCCTATCCGGTGATTGACATGATGATTGAGCAAAAGAAGGTCACGGAAAAGGGTGGCACCATGCGGTTGGGAGCGTATCCGTGCCAGATCACCGAGGGTACGGAAGCACACCGGCTGTACGGGCAAGTCACCATTCAAGAGAGACACCGGCACCGGTACGAGTTCAACAACAAGTACCGAGAAAAGATGCAGAAATCCGGAATGATATTTTCCGGTTTATGTCCCGGGAGGGACCTTGTCGAAATTATTGAACTCAAGGATCATCCATGGTTTGTTGCGTGCCAGTTCCATCCTGAATTTCAATCAACGCCGCTGCGGGCACACCCCTTGTTCCGGGGGTTTGTGGAGGCGGCAGTGCGCCAGAGGGGTAAGGGCGAATCAAAGAAGCACAAGCGGGGCGGTCGTCCCGGAAAAGAGATGTAAACGAATATGCCGAAGCGAACCGACATTAAGAAGATCATGTTAATCGGGTCCGGTCCTATTGTGATCGGGCAGGCTTGTGAATTCGACTATTCAGGTGTGCAGGCGTGCAAATCCCTGAAGGAGGAGGGCTATGAAGTCGTGCTGGTGAACAGCAATCCGGCAACCATCATGACGGACCCTGAATTTGCGGACCGGACGTATATTGAGCCGCTGAAGGCAGATATCCTGCGCGAAATCATCCGGCGCGAACGGCCGGATGCATTATTGCCGACCCTTGGCGGACAGACGGCGTTGAATCTTGGGATTGAGTTGCACGATATGGGCATACTCAAGCGCTATGGCGTAGAGATGATTGGCGCCAAGGCGGAAGTGATTCGGAAGGCCGAAGATCGCGCCTTGTTCAAGGCGGCCATGCAGAAGATTGGTCTCGACCTGCCGGTGAGCGGCTCGGCGCATTCCCTGGAAGAAGCCATGGCGGTGCGCGAAAGAATCGGTGCCTATCCAGTGGTCATAAGGCCGGGTTTTACGTTGGGTGGAACCGGTGGGGGAATTGCGCGGAATGATAAGGAGTTCGAAGAAATTGTCCGACGCGGTCTCTTTTACAGTCCAACCTCCGAAGTGTTGATCGAGGAATCGGTGCTCGGATGGAAAGAGTTTGAACTGGAAGTGATGCGCGATTGCAAGGATAACTGCGTCATTGTTTGTTCCATTGAGAATATTGACCCGATGGGAGTGCATACGGGTGACAGCATTACCGTTGCACCGGCGCAAACATTGACAGACCGCGAGTACCAGCGCATGCGGGATGCCTCCCTTGCTGTGATGCGCGAAATCGGGGTGGATACAGGCGGATCGAATGTGCAATGGGCGCTTAACCCGACCAATGGCCGCATGGTCATTATCGAAATGAATCCGCGGGTATCCCGGTCGAGCGCACTGGCTTCCAAGGCAACCGGATTCCCGATCGCGAAAATTGCGGCCAAGCTGGCGATCGGCTATACGTTGGATGAATTGCGCAATGATATTACCCGTGAAACTCCGGCTTGTTTTGAACCTTCCATTGATTACGTGGTCACCAAAATGCCGCGATTTGCCTTCGAGAAGTTCCCTGGCGTGGATAGCCGGCTTGGAACGCAAATGAAGTCTGTGGGCGAGGCGATGAGTATTGGGAAGACGTTCAAGCAATCGTTCCAAAAAGCCTGCCGGTCACTGGAGATTGGTCGATTCGGGTATGGTGCTGATGCCAAGGATGCGGCCTTTGAAGCGATGGATGACGCCAAGGTAGAATCTGAATTGGAACGCCCCAATGCTATGCGTGTATTTGTGATCCGAGCGGCATTCAGGCGAGGCTGGAGTGTTGAGCGAATTCAGAAGATAACCGGGATGGATCCATGGTTCCTGCGTCATATGGAGGAATTGGTTGCGTTTACCTCGGAAATCAAGACGGCGGGGACAATCGCAGGACTCAAAAATGATGAGGCCCTGTTCCGGCAGGTCAAGGAGATGGGGTATTCCGACCGACAGATCGCTTGGTTGCTGGGGTGCAAGGAAGCGGAGGTTCGTGAGGCGCGAGCGGCGATCAACCTTTTACCGGTCTACGGACTGGTGGATACTTGTGCGGCGGAATTCACTGCATTTACGCCTTACTTCTACTCGACATATGGTGATGTGGATGAAAGCCGGCCCAGCACGAAGAAGAAGGTGATGATTCTTGGTGGCGGACCAAACCGTATCGGACAGGGAATTGAATTCGACTACTGCTGCGTGCATGCCGCCTTTGCCTTGCATGAGGCTGGATTTGAAACCATCATGGTTAACAGCAACCCCGAAACGGTGTCGACGGATTATGACACAAGCGACCGGTTGTATTTCGAGCCGTTGACGTTGGAAGACGTCCTGAGCATCTATCAGCGTGAGCAGTGCTGGGGGGCTATTGTTCAGTTTGGCGGTCAGACGCCGTTGAACCTGGCTAAAGATCTGGAAGCCAATGGCGTTAATATAATCGGGACGAAACCGGCAAGTATTGAAGTGGCCGAGGATCGGGATCTTTTCCAGAAGATGATCAAGCGGCTCAAGATCAAGCAGCCAGAAAACGGAATGGCGACGACGGTTGATCAGGCTGAAGCCATTGCCGAACGAATCGGTTATCCGGTGCTGATGCGGCCTTCGTTCGTCCTGGGCGGGCGCGCCATGGTCATTGTCTATACTCGTGAAATGCTGCGTAAGTATATGGCTGAGGCGGTGGAAGTTTCCGAGACGCGTCCGGTGTTGGTGGATCGTTATCTTGAGAATGCTGTAGAAGTGGATGTGGACTGCATTTCCGACGGAGAGACTTCCGTGATTGGATCAATCATGGAGCACGTTGAACTGGCTGGTATTCATTCCGGCGATAGTGCCTGCACGATTCCGCCGCCGACGTTGTCAGAGAGGATCAAAGATGAAATTCGTCGCTGTACTTTGAAAATGGCCACTGAGCTCAAGGTGTGCGGGCTGATGAACGTGCAATATGCCATCAAGGACAATGAGGTGTATGTTCTTGAGGTGAATCCGCGTGCATCGCGGACGGTGCCGTTTGTAAGCAAGGCGATTGGTGTGCCGCTGGCCAAGTTGGCGGCACTGGCCATGGCAGGATTCAAGCTCAAGGATATGGGCTTTACCAGTGAGATTATTCCTCGGCATTTCTCCGTCAAGGAAGCGGTATTCCCGTTTGCGCGTTTTCCCGGGGTTGATGTTATCCTGACGCCGGAAATGAAGTCCACCGGGGAAGTCATGGGAATTGACAGCAGTGGCGGAATGGCTTTCCTGAAGAGTCAAATTGCGGCTGGAAACCCATTGCCGACGAAAGGAAATGTTTTCCTGAGCATGAGGAGTGAGGACAAGCAGGAAATGGTTCCCATTGCCAAGCGGTTACACGAGATGGGGTTTGTGATCTATGCCACGGTAGGGACAAGTACGTTACTGCGGGAGAACGGAATTCCTACCCATGCCTTGTTCCGAATATCCGAAGGACGTCCGAATGTGGTGGATTTGATTGAGGAGAAGCAGGTCCAGTGGATAATTAATACTCCCTCCAGTGGACAGGTCCCGCGTATTGACGAAGTCAAGATGAGGTCCCATGCCGTTATCCGGAATATTCCGATAACGACAACGCTCCACGGGTTGAGGGCGGCGTTAACCGGGCTTGAGGCCATGCGAGAATCCGATCATATTGAAGTGTGCAGTTTGCAGGAATTCCATCGTCATTCGCCGCGCATCAAGTTTCCCGCCTTGGTGGGAACTGACAAGTCTCCGCGGCGCAAGAGCCGGGTGAATGCCTGACAGTCAGGCTGAAGGAATGAAGTAGATGAAAGAAGGGTATACCAAGTTTTCCGCTTCATATTCCGGCGTGATGTCGCTGGGGGTGGATACGTTGGATGGGCTTAACGCCTGGCGTGAACGGTTGCGGGGGTTAGGGATGATTGGCGCCTATGAGACCGGTGATCTTGCGGGCATTGGTTTTGGAAACCTGAGTTGCCGCACCGCGCGAGGGTTCCTGATTACAGCGACGGCGACGGGACAACGACCAGTACTTGAGCCCCGTCACTACTGTGAGGTGGTGGCGGTATGGCCTGAGAAGAACGCCGTTTCGTTCCTAGCGCTCGATAAGGGGGTTACGCCATCCTCCGAATGCATGACGCATGGAGCGATTTATGCCGTAGATGCGGCCATTGGAGCTGTGATTCATGTGCATCATCACGTCCTGTGGAATCGGTTGATGGATCGCTATCCAACGACTTCCAAGCGTGTGGAGTATGGAACGCCGGAGATGGGGCGTGAATTAATGCGGCTCTATCGGGAGAGCGACTTGCCGCGCCAGCGCATCGCCGTGATGGGAGGGCATGAAGATGGTATCATCGTGTTCGGGCGCGACATCGATGCGGCCGGGCAGGTACTTCTTGATGTGTTTCAACGCAGTTAATTGGGGTTCAGGGAGAGCGGCTTGCCTCCGTATTGAGTGAACTCTGATATTAACATAGGCGCCGGCAATGTTTCCAAAGCTTTCAAAAAGAGGGCGGCCGTGCATTCTGCGTCCCATAGGGCACTGTGGAACTGCCGATCACGCGGAAGTGCGCTGGTGGGGCCATCCGCCAATTCCGGTGGGATCATGAGTGGACAGAGATCTCGGGTTAGATTCTCCAGTGCATAACTCCTGCGTTTGGGGAAGCATCGTTTGAACAGCCGCAGTGTGTCGTAGAGGGTAAGATTCGGCGGGGTGAGATTGTGGCGGTTGAGTTCGGCGACCATGAAACGGCGGTCAAACTTGGCGTTATGCGAAAGCAGAATGCCATCCTTAACAAAAGCAATGAACTGGGGGTAGACGATGGGGAAGGCCGGGGCATTGGAAACCATTTCCGTTGAGATTCCGTGAATGCGCTGTGATGAGGCGGGGATCGGAATGCCGGGGTTGATCAACCACGTTTGACGATCCGTGATTTGCCCGTTATGGACTCGGATAGCAGCGAGCTCAATGACGTGATCCTTTAGTGGTGCCAGTCCAGTGGTTTCCGCGTCAAAAACAATAAAGGTGGTTTCCTTCACGCTTTTTTCCTGGATGTGAGATGGGGGGGTGTTTTGCTCCGCCGGGAGTTTTGATAATAAGCATAGTGTCAACACTGCCAAGACATAGGGGATGGAAAGGGCGGATATCCTCATTTTGCCAGCCATGCTTGATCCAACTCGGACTGAATGCGGCGTGTGGCAGCGGCTGGGTCTGCGGCCTCCATAATGGGACGACCGACAACGAGGTAGCTGGCGCCTGCCTGAACGGCGACAGCAGGGGAGGCCACTCGTTTCTGGTCGCCGATGTCTGACCCGGCGGGGCGAATACCGGGTGTGACCAGGATCGGGGCAAGGCCGAATTCACGACGCAGGGCGGCGGCTTCCAGGACAGAGGTTACAACACCATCAATGCCGCACTTCAAGGCTAGCTCCGTTAGGCGCAGGGCTTGGTCGCTGACAGAGCGCGAGATACCGAGATCAACGAAGTCTTCCTGTCCGAGACTGGTCAGGGTGGTAACCGCTACAAGACGAGGGCGGTTAGGGCCAAAAGCGGCGGCGGCTTCAGCGGCGGCGGCGAGCATGGCGCGTCCGCCAATGGCATGGACGGTCATAAGAGAGGCACCAAGGGAGCCGGCGGCTGTCACGGAATTAGCCACGGTTCTGGGAATGTCATGGAGTTTCAGATCGAGAAAGATGTTCCTTTGGTCGGCGGCCAGGGTTCGGACTATGGAAGGTCCCTCGGCGGTGAAAAGTTCAAGTCCCACTTTAAACCATGATAACTCACGAGGAAGCGTTTTCAGCAGTTGGGGAATGGCTTCGGCTTTGGGTACATCGAGTGCAAGAATGATTTCCGGTTTCATTGGGCCTCAAAAAGGGTTAACGGGTTGAGAACGGGATAGACATTAACGCAAGCAAGTTCTGGACTCGAGAAGAAAAGGCGACAGAAGAAAAGGCAGAAGGGGCGAAGTCATGATTGTCGAATATAGGGATTTCGCCTATAAATAAGACATGAGATTCTTGTTATATAACGTAAGATATTGTGCGGGGATAGGGCGGCGGTTTCATATGCCGTTTCCGGGAAGCGGTTATCTTAAGCGTACCCATGAGATCTTAGACCAAGTCACATCATTTATCGGAACCGTAAAACCGGATATTGTCGGCCTTGTTGAAGTTGATGGGGGTTCGTTCAGGTCGGGGCGGGTTAACCAGGCTGAGCACATAGCTTCTTCGTTGGGTCATTATCACTCGTTTGAGTCGAAGTATGGGGAACAATCCTGGGTTCGTTTTTTGCCGGTCGCCAACAAACAAGTGAATGCATTCCTGACGAATGGAGTCATCCATGAAGAGCGGTTTTTGTATTTCGACCACGGGATTAAGCGACTGGTCATTCAGCTTGAGTTGGAAAACTTAACGTTGTTTCTTGTTCATCTCTCGATTCGTTTCAGGCATCGCCAGAATCAGCTCTGTGAATTGTATTCCCTGCTCAAGGACGTCAAAAAGCCATATCTGGTGGCGGGAGATTTCAATGTTTTCTGGGGAGACCCGGAGATTGAGCTCTTCCTGGCGGCCACGGGATTACAAAGTGCCAATAAACAGGGGGCCCCGACATACCCAAGTTGGGCGCCGAAGCGGGAACTGGATTTTATCCTGCACAGCCCGGGAATCAAGGTAACAACGCTTGAGATTCCGCAGGTAACGTTTTCGGATCATTTGCCCTTAATTTGTGATTTTGAAGTTTAGCTTACTTTCTGGCCGGGAAGGAAAGGAGGGGTTGGGCAGTCCAACGCGTCGGCAATGGCTCTTAGTACTTCGCCCTCTTCCGTCGTGATCATGCCATCCGTGGTTGCGGCATCAACTGCTGCTGCAATGATCTTCTCCTTTAGGGATGGAGCCGCTTCCACCAGGCGATCCAGCGCCGTATCCAACTCTTTCAATGAGGCGTGTTTCTGCGTCAATAGTGTGCCGAGGGGTAAGGCATCGAGTCTAAGGGACCCGCGTGCAAATGCCGTTTCGGCATGGGTTTGATTGCTGGAGCCAAACCAGGCGACAACCGAAAGCAGTATTGTGCATTCACTCGTGAGATCAGACAACGAGGTGAATCGGACAGAGGGGCGCTTACTGATCCCGTGAAGTGTATCCAGATTGCGCAACGTCATGCGGAGAATTGCATATTCGAGCAGGGAAATTTCGTTATCCGTGGAGGCGAGATGGAGCAGATTGTCCCTGAATTCTCGATAGTGGGCGGCTGTGAGGTGACGGAGTGTGGCGATAGCCAATTCGGCAACAGGTAACCGGAGTTCGGGGCGGAGCGTGTGCAGTTCACTGGCAAGTGCTAGTGCATCCCTATGGACGGCCGGGGCGGCATGGGTGGACAGATAATCCAGTTGTCCTTTACATAACGTCGTGTGATCAAGATTCATAACCAGCCCGTAGACGATGGCCTGTGCCCCACTGGAGTGGCGGACTGCTTGCAGGATTTCCGGTGGCATAACGGTCAGAAGTGTGGAGGCATAGTCCAAGGCGCCGGGTTGCAGGGTGCCCACATCGGCAACAATACGTTGCGGCGTGACAGCATGGGTGGGGGATGCGGATGAAGGGATGGAGGGTGGGGTAGTAGAGGACGCCAACCCCATAACGGTTGATGAATCGGGCATATGGGGGGCGGCCGTCTTGATGGAACCATCAAAGGAACTATCTATACGGCGAATGCGTTCATCCAGAGGAGGGTGGGTGGCGAGCAGATTAAACAGAGAGAAGCCAACGCCATTGGCGAAGAACAGGTGGCTGGCCTCCTCGGCGTGGGTATTCTGGACACGGGAGCCGGATGATAAAGCACCTATCTTCTGAAGGGCTGAAGAAAGGCCGAGTGGGTTGCGGGTGAACTGAACAGCGGAGGCATCGGCAAGGAACTCACGCTGACGGGAAACGGCACTCTTGATGAGTTTGGCGAAGAACACTCCGATGTAGCCGATAATCATGGTGGCCAAGCCGAGGATGGCGATGGCGGCAGCCGGTCCGCCGCCTTTGCGGTCACGGGATGAACGGTGCCGGGAGGAATTGGCGGTAATCCTGAACATCCAATAGCCGACAAGGGCAATGACCAGTATTCCGTTCAGGACTCCGATCAGGCGGATGTTCAGGCGCATGTCGCCATTCAGGATATGGCTGAATTCGTGACCAATGACGCCTTGCAACTCTTCACGGTTAAAGTGATCCAGTGCGCCACGGGTTACCGCGATGACGGCGTCCGACGTGGAGATGCCGGCGGCAAACGCATTGATGCCGGGTTCGTGATCAAGAACGAATACCTTTGGAATGGAGGTGCCGGAGGCAATTGCTATTTCTTCGACGACGTTAAGGAGACGCTTTTCGGATAGATTAGTGGTGTCTGGTAAGATCGGACGACCATCCAGCATCAGGGCGACGGCCTCGCCGCCTGAGGAGAGGCTCATAACCTTGTAAACGGTGCCCCCTCCAACGAGTGCAAGAAGGGTAGCCGACACCATAAGGAACAGGGATGGATCCCATAGCCGGTTCCACTGGATGGAGCCATCGGGCAATGAAGTGCTTCCCCTGAGGAGAATGAATGCGGCAACGCCATAAATGGCCATGATGATAAGAGTGACCGCCACCGCATAGTAGGCGATCAGCAATCCCGTCTGACGCCGGGCTGCTTCCTGGTGTTCAAAGAAATTCATGAGGTGACTATACGCGAAAAGGGGTGGCGGGAAAAAGCTTTTCATTTAAGGGCGGGCATTCATAATGTGGCCACCTATACAGACAAGGAGCGCGGTTTATGGTGAACATACCTGTATTGCATGTGGAAGGACGATCCCTGGCGGAAGCTTATGAAAAAGCGGTGTGCGCGCTGGCAGAGCATGGCACTCGATTCCGGACCCAGTATGACAAGCCCGGGGATCCCGAGAGCCTTGACTCAACAATGAACATCACGGTGCTTGATCCCCTGTCCGACCCGATGATTCACAAGGCGTTTCCCGGCGGAATTGAGGATCTGCGTGAATACGTGCTGGAGCTTCAAGGGGCAAAAGATCACTGGGTCAAGAATATGAACGACTCTGCCGACACACGGTGGGAATACACTTATCACGGTCGGCTGGCAGGGTACGGAGCGTGGAAAGAATTGCGTGATTATGAATCGGTAGAGGGGGGCACATTCAAAATCAACCAGATTGAGGCCGTCATCAATAAATTGGTGAAGCAGCCTTTTACCCGGCAAGCCCAAATGATTACCTGGATGCCGACCATGGACCTGGATTGTTACGACCCGCCCTGCCTCCAGTCGTTATGGTACAGGATACAGGAGGATTCCGAGGGGATTTGGTGGCTAAACTGCAATATCCGCTTCAGGAGCAATGATGCATGGGGCGCCAACTTCATGAACATGTTTGGGTTCACGATGTTCAATCGCGATGTGATAGCGGCGGGTGTGGCAAAACTGGCGCAGCGTGATGTCCGTTTGGCCCGCATGAACTGGCATGCCGATTCATTTCATATATACGGAAAGGATATTCACGCGGCGCAGCAGCGGTTATTTGACCGGATCAAAACCACGACATTTGAGGAGCGTGTTTATCATTTTTCCGATCCCATGATTCAGGATATCTACAACGAAGCGGAAGCCATTGTGCGCGAAAAGATTCGTGAATTCGACGCCCGTTAATCGTGACGGTGCCCCAAAGGAGTTAAGTTCATGCGCATTCTCGTGACGGCAGGCCCGACGCGTGAACATCTTGATCCCGTGCGATTTCTCAGTAACCGATCGTCGGGAAAGATGGGATATGCAGTGGCGGAAGCGGCGCGGAGCCGGGGGCACGACGTTGTTCTCGTGACGGGGCCAGTGTCGCTCGCGACGCCAGACAGTATCCTGACGGAGAAAGTGATTTCGGCCGAGGAGATGCTCGCGGCTGTGCGTCATCATTTCTCGACTTGCGACGTATTGATCATGGCGGCGGCGGTGGCGGATTGGCGTCCTGCGACGCGAAGCGGGCAAAAACTGAAAAAGCTCAGAACGGCCAGAGAACTTCTCTTGGAACCGACGCCTGACATCCTGGCGATGTTACATCCGATAAAAGGGGAACGGTTGATGGTGGGGTTCGCCGCGGAGACGGAAAATCTGCTGGCGGAGGCAACGCGCAAGTGTGAAAGCAAGGGACTGGATCTGATTGTGGCCAATGATGTTGGGCGTCTGGATTCGGGTTTTGATGTCGACACCAATCAGGTTGTTTTTGTCTGTCCAGACGGGACGACCGAAGCATTACCCCTGATGAGTAAAGCAGCGGTGGCGGAGAGGATTATCGAATGGATTGAGGGGAAGCGTGGAATGTCGGGTGTCAAGGCGAGACAGGGTGCACCGCGTGAGATCGTGCCTGGGCCGGAAGCGGGTGGAGCGCGGATGGCGCGTATCATGGGTTTTATTGGCGAAGTGGATAAGCTCAAAAGTATTTTCCGGAAAACGCTTCTTTTGAATGGCAGCCGCTACGAGAATGACGCCGAGCATTCCTGGCATTTGGCCTTGATGGCTATGCTTCTGAGTGAATACGCCAACACGAAAGAGCTGAATCTTGCCAGAGTGATTGAAATGGTGCTTGTACATGACCTGGTTGAGATCGATGCCGGTGATACCTACTGCTATGATGATGCCGGTAATGCAGGCAAGGTCGAGCGGGAGCGCCAGTCGGCGGAACGTGTGTTTGGCTTGCTCCCTAATGATCATGGGTGGCGCTTGCGGAAATTATGGGAGGAGTTCGAAGAACGTGTGACTCCTGAGTCCCGGTTTGCGGCGGCCCTTGACCGGATTCAACCATTGATGCACAACTATTTCACGAGCGGTGTGGTATGGCGTAATCATGGGATCAAATGCGATAAAGTCCGTGATCGTAATCATCATGTGGCTGATGGATCGACTGTGTTATGGGAATATGCCGACATGTTGATCCGGCAGGCGGTGGAAGACGGTTTCTTGGATCGCGAGTGACGCGGGGGAGGGAATCATTCATGGCATCACGGAAGTATAAGTTGTTGTTTGTGACGGCAGGCGATGCGAACCGCAGCCGAATGGCAGCGGGATTTGCAAGGGCGAAAGGCAGAAAGGATATCGACATTCTGAGTGCCTCTGTTGCGAATATCCACAGGGAATTAGCGGCAGAGTCGGCCATGATGGGGCTGGGGGTTGATATTTCCAGGGAAGCTGTGGCTTTGTTACCCGATGCCGTCGGATGTAATTGTGACCTTGTGGTCTCCTTGTGTTGCGGAGCGCTGGAAAAATGCAGAACACTGCCAGGAAACCCGATTCATCTTCATTGGGAACTTTGCGGGGTGGAAGCAGAAGCGGGAGATGGAGGCAGAACGAAGGTTGACTATCAGGAAATGGCTGCTCTCCTGAACGAGAGAGTGAATGAGCTCTTTGACCATGGATATCTGAGTTCCTTGTTGGGCGCGCGGGCGCAAGCGGATTTGATTCTTGATCATCTATCGGACGGCGTCATTGTTCATGATCTTAATCGCCGCATCCTTGGATTTAATCGGGCAGCGGAGCGGATTACGGGATACAGGCGTGAGGACGTGATGAATCAGGATTGCCACGACGTCATGTCGGGTGGGCTTTGCGGCGGGAAATGCTCATTTTGCGACGGAACACCGATCACGGAAAATGATAGTTCACGCGAGATGGAGATTGCCACTGCGGCAGGCGATCGGCGACGAATTCAGATGAATGTTACGTATGTCAAAGACCAGGATGGACGTGCAACGGCCGTTCTGGCGTGTTTCCGGGATATTACGCGTGAGCAGCAATTGGCACGGCGGCTTGGTGAAATTGAGCAATTTGCAGGAATCATCGGGCGTGATCCCAAGATGCTGGCCTTATACGACCTGATTCCGGAACTTGCCGAATCCACGGCGCCGGTTTTGATCCAAGGGGAGAGCGGTACGGGTAAGGAACTGATAGCGGCAGCCCTGCACAATGAAGGACCTCGCGGGACCGGATTGTTTGTGCCTGTGAACTGCGGTGCGCTACCCGAAGGACTGCTGGAGAGTGAGTTATTCGGCCATGTACGGGGTGCCTTCACCGGAGCCATCCGCGATAAGAAGGGACGCTTTGAACTGGCGGATGGAGGTACGATTTTTCTGGACGAGATTGGTGACATTTCTGCCACGATGCAGGTCAAATTACTCAGGGTATTACAGGAAGGTTCTTTTGAACGTGTGGGAAGTGAGAAGACCCTGAAGGTTAATGTCCGAGTGATTAGCGCGACGAATAAAGTCCTGGCAAAGGAAATGGCTGAAGGGCGTTTCCGGGAGGACTTGTATTATCGCCTAAGCGTTGTGCCGCTGACGGTGCCGCCGCTTCGAGAGCGGCGGAATGATATTCCGTTATTGGCCAATCATTTTCTTGTCCGCCTGAGTGCAAGTGCAGGCCGAAAGGCCGTCAAATTCTCTGCAGCGGCAATAGACTTGATGATGGAATATGCCTGGCCGGGAAACGTTCGGGAACTGCAAAACTGGATTCAGTTTGCCTTGATCAAATGCAAGGATGATGTCATTACGCCGGCGCATCTTCCTCCGGTGGCGCTTGCGCCCATGAAGGGGATTCCTGTTGGGCGGGAGGGGTCAAGCACACGGGAAAATCAAGGCGGGCGGTTTAAACTTGATGAGGCTATGGTTAGAGAAGCCTTGGAAAAAACCAAGGGGAACAAAGTGGAAGCCGCGCGAAGACTTGGGATATCAAGGGCTACCCTTTACCGATTTATCGACAGCCAGGAGTAAGCTTGCGACGATTTTACTTTGACTACAGATCTGTATGAAGCGCATGCAATATGTTACAAATTTGTAGCAAGAAAACCAGCTTCCCTCCTCATTCATATCAAAGCATTCCTGTTATTGAGATTTTTCTCCCTTTTTTGCATTTGGCATGGATACTGCTAAATGAAAGCGTGCGTATTACTTTGACCATCGATAATCCTCATGGTCATGGTGTAATTCTTATTGTATAGGTGTTGCGTAACTTTAATTTGGCGAAAGCCATAAGGAGCCAGAAACAATGAACTGCGGCGATGAAACGGTGGACAATGTGAAGCTTCCCGAAGTATTTGGGTCCAATGTGTTCAATGATGCAGTGATGCGGGCGCGCTTGCCGAAAAATATCTATAAGCGGCTTCGGCAGACGATTGATGAAGGCAAGGAATTAGATCCTGCGGTGGCAGATGTGGTTGCCAATGCCATGAAAGATTGGGCGGTGGAGAGGGGGGCTACCCATTTTTGCCATTGGTTTCAGCCGATGACGGGAATCACCGCAGAGAAGCATGATTCCTTCATTTCGCCAACCGCTGATGGACGTATTATGATGGAATTCAGCGGGAAGGAACTGGCGCAGGGAGAGCCGGATGCTTCATCTTTTCCTTCCGGTGGCATACGAGCGACATTTGAAGCGCGTGGTTACACGGTATGGGACTGCACCTCGCCTGTATTTATCAAGAAGGATGGAAATAACACGACGTTGTTTATTCCCACTTCATTTGCGGCTTACACAGGTGAAGCGTTGGACAAGAAGACACCGCTGCTTCGGTCGATGCAGGCGTTAAACAAACAGGCGATTCGTGTCCTTCGGGCTTTGGGCAACCAAACAAGCCGTAGAGTCATGGCAACGCTTGGTGGAGAGCAGGAGTACTTCCTGATTGATCGTCAATTTGTTGAGGATCGGGCCGATATACGGTTTGCAGGCAGGACCCTTTTTGGTGCACCTCCGCCGAAGGGCCAGGAGATGGAAGACCAGTATTTCGGATCCCTGCATGAACGTGTGGCCTCATTCATGGCGGATCTGAATGAGGAGTTGTGGAAACTCGGGGTAATGGCCAAAACTCAGCACAACGAAGTGGCTCCAGGCCAGCACGAGATAGCCCCGGTGTTTGCTACGGTGAACATCGGTGTTGACCATAATCAACTAACGATGGACCTCCTGCAACGCGCAGCGAGGCGTCATGGTTTTGTATGCTTGTTGCATGAGAAGCCTTTTGCCGGAGTCAATGGTTCAGGCAAGCATAACAATTGGTCCGCAGTGACGGACGATGGGGTTAATTTGTTGAATCCCGGTAGTACGCCGCATGACAACATGCAGTTTCTTGTATTCCTGTTTGCGGTGATTCGTGCTGTACACAAGTATTCAACCTTGTTGCGAGCGACGGTTGCCACTCCCGGGAATGACCATCGGTTGGGAGCGAATGAAGCGCCTCCGGCTATTGTATCGATCTTCCTTGGCGAACAATTGACGGATATTTACCGGCAGATAAAAGAAGGAGGGGCAAATCGCTCCAAGCAGGGTGGTCGGTTGGAGCTGGGTGTTACCCATTTACCCTCTATTCCCAAGGATACAACGGACCGGAATCGAACCTCTCCCTTTGCGTTCACGGGGAACAAGTTCGAGTTCCGTATGCCCGGCTCATCTCAATCACTGGCAGGCCCGAACTTTATCCTGAACACGATTGTGGCTCAGACCTTGTTGGAAATTGCCGATCATTTGGAAGGGACGCGGGATGTTAACTCCAAGGTTCAGAGGTTGTTGCAGCAATACGCCAAGGAACATGAGGCGATTATTTTCAATGGGGATAACTATACGGCAGACTGGGTTGTTGAGGCGAAGAAACGCGGATTGCCAAATATTCGCAATTGCGTAGATGCCATTGACTCTATGCTGGACAAGGAAAACGCAGCCGTGCTTGTCCGACATGGGACCTTGACGAAGGGTGAAGTCAAGGCCCGGCATGAGATCCTGATCGAAAATTACGCCAAGATGATCAACATCGAGGCCAGAACGATGCTGCAAATGGCGCGCAGGGAAATTCTGCCAGCCGTCATGAAGTACACTGCTGATATCGCCGCAGGAATCAATGCCGTCGAGGCTACGGGAGAAACAGCCGCTGCCCAGGTTAGGCTCTTGCGCCGTTTGAATAGTGGCGTTGCGGAAATGGTGACTGCCGTTGAGGATCTGGATGCTGCTGTAGATGCGGCCCAAGCGGAAAGTAATGCAGGCAAGAAAGCTGTATATTTCCGTGATAATGTTATTCCGGCAATGGCGGTTTTGCGCGGTGTTTCTGACGCGATAGAACCTGTGGTGAGCGCGGATTACTGGCCATTGCCGACGTACGCCGACATGTTGTTCAGCCGTTGAGGCTTCACGCAACGCACATCGTCGGGCAACGAGAAACCAAGGGGTGTCCCTGGTATGCATGGGGACGCTTGAAGGTGTATTCCCGACGGATTAGGAGGGGGAGATTTGATGAGTGACGCATATCAACGCAAACAAGGCTATAGCGGATTACCGTCTCCACAGGGGCTTTATAATCCTGCCTGCGAGCATGACAATTGCGGGGTCGGCTTCGTCGCCTCCATTGATGGGAAAGCCAGTCATTCGATTGTCAAGAACAGCATTGAAGTTTTAAAGAATCTACTCCACCGGGGTGCTGTTGGTGGAGATCTAACAACCGGAGATGGAGCTGGAATTCTCATTCAAATTCCTGATTCATTTTTTCGGGAAGAAACCGGGCGCCTTGGATTTGCGTTGCCTCCAGTGAGGAGCTACGGGGTGGGGATGATTTTTATGCCGCGATCTGACGCCCGAAAAGACTGTATAGCCTTGGTGGAATCCGTCGTTCGTGATGAGGCGCTTACCTGTCTTGGATGGCGTGAAGTTCCGACTGACGCCAGCGGCTTAGGTGAAATAGCGACTAAAGATCGGCCGTTTGTCATGCAGGTGTTTGTAGGAGGCAACGGGCTGACCTCCGCGGCGCTGGATCGAAAACTACTGCTTGTCCGCAAGCAAGTTCAGCGGCAGGCGTTAAGTCTTCTGGGACCTCGGGATCGTTTCTATATCGTTAGTTTTTCAAGTCGGACGGTGGTATACAAGGGTCTTTTGATGGGCGGGCAAGTTTCCGAATTTTACACGGAACTCAACAATCCTTTACTGGCAAGTGCCGTCTCCGTACTGCATCAACGATATAGCACCAATACCTTTCCCTCGTGGGAGTTGTCTCAGCCATTTCGCTTTCTGGCGCATAATGGCGAAATCAACACGCTTAACGGAAATTTGAATCAAATGCGCGCCCGCGAGCCGGGAATGGCATCGCCATTATTTGATAAGGACATTCAAAAGCTGTTCCCCGTGATTGATCCCGGCGGGAGCGATTCTGCCTGTTTGGATAACGCGCTTGAGATGCTTGTTGCAGGGGGGCGTTCGCTTCCGCACTCCATGATGATGTTAATTCCAGAGGCATGGGGCACAAAATACCCGATGGGACCTGACCAGAAAGGTTTTTTCGAATACCATGCCGGGCTCATGGAACCGTGGGATGGGCCGGCTACCGTGGCGTTTACAGATGGCGACGTTGTGGGAACCTTGTTGGATCGTAATGGACTACGGCCGGCACGCTATACACTGACGAACGATGGATTTATCGTTATGGCCTCGGAGGCTGGCGTATTGGATATTCATGCCGAGCGGGTAAAGGAGAAAGGGGCATTGAGGCCTGGACAGATGCTGCTTGTTGATCTCAACCGGGGGCGCGTAATAAGGGACAAGGAGATCAAAAGCCAGATGGCACGCCGGCAACCGTATCGGCGCTGGGTTGAGGAAAACAAAGTCATGGTGCAAGGACTGTTTGAGTCTGTGGCCACCTTGACACCTGATCGCAAAGTGCTTCTACGGAAGCAACGTTTGTTTGGATACACGCGGGAAGATATCCAAATGATCCTGGAGCCGATGGCCTCCAAGGCGCATGAAGCGGTTGGATCCATGGGTGCCGATACTCCCCTGGCTGTTTTCTCTGATCAGCCACAACTCATGTTCTCCTATTTCAAGCAGATGTTTGCGCAAGTCACGAATCCGCCGATTGATCCGATTCGCGAGGAATTGGTGATGTCGCTAATGACGTTTATTGGCAATCCATCGAATATCTTAACGGAGATTCCGCAGCATGCCCGGCTGATCAAATTGAGGCATCCCATCCTGGCGAATGATGATCTCGACCGCATTCGAAACATGAATCTTCAGGATTTTAACTCGCACACAGTAAAATTGGGATTTAAAGGTCATGGGAATGCCGCTGACCTTGAAGAAGCACTGGAGCGGATATGCAAAGAAGCGGAGGATGCGATTGGGTGCGGAAAGCGACTCGTTATTCTCAGTGATCGCGACCTTGAAAGGACCTTGGCCCCTGTTCCGGCTCTCTTGGCCGTTGCCGCTGTAAATCGTCATCTTGTTCGGGTTGGGTGCAGAACCGGTGCCGGGTTGATCGTGGAAACAGGCGAGGCCCGTGAAGTTATGCACATGGCATTGCTTCTTGGGTATGGAGCCACGGCCATTAATCCCTACATGGCTTTTGAACTTGTGGCAGACATGGCGCTCCAAAAAGAATTGAGTGTGGATGTTGGCGTGGCCAAGGCGCTTGAGAATTATGTGGCGGCCCTGTGTGAAGGGCTGCGAAAAGTTATGTCCAAAATGGGAATATCGACACTGCGAAGTTATCGAAGTTCGCAGGTGTTTGAAGCCATCGGGTTAAATCAGGAAGTGATTGATCGTTACTTCACAGGAACGGCTTCTCGTGTTGAAGGAATCGGTTTGGATGTTATAGCCGCTGAAGTCGATGCTCGATATAAAATGGCTTGGGTAACACTCCCGGAGGCACCAGCGTTGCTGACTGCTGGCGGACATTACCGTTACCGTAAGGATGGTGAACGCCATTTATGGTCGCCGGAGTCAATCAGCAAGCTGCAACAGGCAACCCGGACCGGTGAAATGGCGCTATATCGTGAATACGCCCATCAAATTAACGATCAAGCGGAAAAACAATTTACATTGAGGGGACTTTTCCGCTTTAAAGGCACGAAACCAGTGCCGATTGCAGAGGTTGAGCCAGCCTCAAACATCGTGAAACGTTTCGTGACAGGCGCCATGTCTTTTGGTTCCATCAGCCGAGAAGCGCACGAGACCATGGCTATTGCCATGAATCGACTTGGAGGCAAGAGCAACAGCGGAGAGGGAGGGGAGGACCCCGCGCGATATGTTCCTCTTCCGAATGGTGATAGTCGTTGTAGCGCGATCAAGCAGGTCGCCAGCGGTCGTTTTGGGGTTACGGCGGAATACTGCGTTAATTGCCGGGAACTGCAAATTAAGATCGCGCAAGGTGCCAAGCCGGGCGAAGGCGGTCAGTTGCCAGGGCATAAAGTCAATGAGGAGATCGGGAGGGTGCGCCATGCCACACCGGGCGTGACCTTAATTTCGCCGCCACCTCACCACGATATTTACTCCATTGAAGATATTAAACAGTTGATCTATGACCTAAAAAACATAAACACCGAAGCGAGAATATCCGTAAAGCTTGTCTCTGAAGTTGGCGTTGGCACCATTGCAGCAGGAGTGGCCAAAGCCAAGGCCGACATGATTCTGATCAGCGGGTATGATGGAGGGACTGGCGCCTCGCCGTTATCCTCTATCCGTCATGCCGGGGTTCCCTGGGAATTGGGACTGGCTGAAACCCAGCAAACGCTGATCCTAAATAATCTGAGAGGGTGTGTCCGCCTACAAGCCGACGGACAGATAAAAACAGGACGGGATGTCGTGGTGGCTGCACTATTAGGCGCAGAGGAGTTTGGTTTTGCGACGACGGCGCTTGTTGTAATGGGTTGTGTCATGATGAGGAAGTGCCACAATAATACGTGCCCGGTGGGCGTAGCGACCCAAGATCCGAAACTGCGGAAACTGTTTTCAGGGAGGCCAGAACATCTTGAGAGGTTTTTTACCTTTGTTGCCGAGGAGACACGAGAAATCATGGCCGGGCTTGGTATTCGGACGGTTGATGAATTAGTTGGACGTGTGGATCTTCTTGAAATGAATGATGCTATCTCTTTCTGGAAGTCCAAAGGACTTGATTTCTCAAAAATCTTCTATCAGCCGGACACCCCTGGTCCTGTTCGATGCATTGAAAACCAGAAACACGATCTTGATCAAGCAATGGATCTTGAGCTTCTTCCGAAAGTTGAGAAAGCGATAATCACGGGAGAGGGTGTTCGAATTGAGCATGCCATCCGAAATGTCAACCGGACGGTGGGCGCGATGATTGCAAGCCGTATCGCAAGGAAGTATGGCCATGCAGGTCTTCCGGATAACACGGTAACGCTCGTCTTTCACGGGGCTGCTGGACAGAGTTTTGGCGCATGGGCAACCCGAGGAATGACAATGGTGCTCGAAGGTGAGGCAAATGACTATGTAGCTAAAGGGTTGTCAGGTGGAAAGATTATCCTGAAACCCTATGCGTCTGCGAAGTACGATCCGTCGTCAAATATTCTTGCGGGCAATGTATTGCTTTATGGCGCCACTTGCGGCGAAGTTTATATTCACGGAAGAGTGGGAGAGCGTTTTGCGATTCGCAATAGTGGGGCAACTGCCGTTGTGGAGGGAGTTGGCGACCATGGTTGTGAATACATGACAGGTGGACGAGTGGTTGTCTTGGGACGCACGGGTGTCAATTTCGGTGCAGGCATGAGTGGTGGAGTGGCGTACATTTATGATGAGGATCGCCATTTTGACAGCCGTTGCAATCTAGACATGGTGGATTTGGACCTAGTCATTGATCAACGGGATCAGGATGAATTGCGTGGAATGCTCAAGAATCACATTGTCTACACTGGGAGCAGGAAGGCGTTGGTCATTCTGGAGGACTGGGAGGAGCATCTGCCGTATTTCATCAAGGTCTTTCCTATGGAATACCGACGCGTTCTCGGAAAGATGATGAAAGAAGATGTGGCGACGGAACGGGCGGAGGTGATCCATGGGTAAGATGACAGGATTCATGGAATATGAGAGACACGATCCCGGCTACCGCCCGGCATCGGAACGGCTTAATGATTTCAAGGCTGTTGAACTGAGGTTTACTGAGGCGGATCTGAATGATCAGGCGGCACGATGCATGGATTGCGGCACCCCGTTTTGTCATGGATGTGGCTGCCCCTTGCAAAATGTGATTCCGGAATTTAATGATCATGTCTATCAGCATCGATGGAATGACGCATTGGAGGTGCTGCTATCTACCAATAATTTTCCTGAATTCACCGGGCGAATTTGTCCAGCCCCCTGTGAGGGCGCATGTGTATTGGGAATTAATAATGAGCCGGTGTCAATCCGGCAAATCGAACTGGAAATTATTGAGCATGCTTTTCAAAGTGGCGGCATGAGGCCACGGCCGCCCTCGGTCCGACGTGACGAGCGGATTGCAGTCATTGGGTCGGGGCCAGCCGGTCTTGCTGTTGCGGACACACTAAACCGGGCTGGATATCACGTGGTGGTATACGATAGCGCCACCTGTGCCGGAGGTATCCTTCGATATGGAATTCCAGAGTTTAAGCTGGAGAAGTCCGTAGTTGAACGTCGGGTTCGCCTGATGGAGGAAGAGGGTGTTGATTTTGAAATGGGGGTCAGGGTGGGGGAAGACATCTCCTATCATTATCTGCAGGGACGGTTCGATGCCATTTGTCTTTGTGCAGGCGCCCGTAATCCGCGTGACTTGCCGGTTCTGGGACGTGAACTTGGAGGCATCCATTTTGCCATGGATTTCCTGATTCAGCAAAACAAGCGACTCAACGGTGAACCGCTGGAGTTGGCAGACGTCCTTCATGCCAAGGATAAGCATGTTGTTGTCATTGGCGGGGGCGACACAGGGGCGGATTGCCTCGGGACGTCGTTGAGACAGGGGGCTAAGTCGGTTGTGCAACTGGAAATCCTTCCCCAGCCTCCAACCAGACGGTCCCCGACGACTCCATGGCCAATGTGGCCGGCTATGCTACGACTCTCCAGCAGTCATAAAGAAGGCGGCGAGCGTCACTGGAGCCTCGGCACTAAAGAGTTTATCGGGGCAAACGGACGTGTTAATTCCTTGAGGACGGTGGATGTCGAGTGGATAGCCCCACCAGGGGGCGGGCGACCTATCATGAATGAAAAGGCAGGGTCGGAGCGCGTATGGCCAGCGGATTTGGTTTTGTTGGCGATGGGATTTGCGGGGCCCAAGCCTAACCGAATTGTGAAGGATCTAGGCATACGCACTGAATCATCCGGTGTTATTTGCCGTGACACCAACAACATGACGAATGTACCTGGTGTGTTTGTGTCCGGAGACATGTCATTAGGTGCATCGCTGGTTGTCCGAGCGATTAGTGATGGACGGAAGGCCGCGACCGGAATTGCACGATATTTGGAAAGTAAACGCCCTCACGGCTGAGGTCGCTGCCGCCTAGCCGCCTAAAAAGCA
>CAZSSA010000002.1:24776-32550 GCA_964609375.1 uncultured Verrucomicrobiota bacterium
CCGCCTAAAAAGCAGCAAAAGCATTGTTGACGGCGCTGGGGGTGTCCGGTATTGTTTTTTACCCATTCAGGCAAACCGATTTGGAATTGGATGATGTAGGTGTTTTGTAGCAACAAACAGTAACGAAGGAGATCAGGAAAATGGCGATTAATGTTGGAATTAACGGGTTCGGACGCATCGGGCGTATGGCGTTTCAGGCGCTTTGCGATCAAGGATTGCTTGGCAAGGAAATCAATGTGAAGGCCGTGGTGGATGTCTCCACGGATGCTGATTACTTTGCTTATCAGATGAAGTATGACTCGGTGCATGGCAAATTTAAGCACAGCGTCTCAACAGAGAAAAGCGATGCTTCGAAGGAAGAAGCCGATACACTGGTAGTCAATGGCCAGAAAATCAAGTGCGTGATGGCAACCAAGACACCGGATATGCTTCCCTGGAAGGCTCTCGGGGTGGATTATGTTATCGAGGCTACCGGATTATTCACGGATTCTGAAAAAGCGAAGGGACATCTCGCGGCGGGAGCCAAGAAGGTCATTCTTTCCGCACCCGGAAAGGGCGAGGTTAAGACCATCGTAATGGGTGTCAACGAAAAGGAATACGACAGCACGAAGCACAACATTGTGTCGAATGCCTCATGCACGACTAACTGTTTGGCCCCTGTGGTTCACGTTCTCCTGAAAGAAGGCGTTGGCATTGTGAATGGGTTGATGACGACGATTCACGCATACACGGCGACGCAGAAAACCGTAGACGGTCCCTCCAAAAAGGATTGGCGTGGTGGTCGCGCGGCGGCGATCAACATCATTCCTTCATCAACAGGTGCCGCTAAGGCAGTAGGCGAAGTGCTTCCGGCCGTGAAGGGTAAGTTGACGGGTATGGCATTCCGCGTTCCGACGGCTGATGTGTCGGTGGTGGATTTGACCATTGTGGCGTCACGTGACAGCTCGATTGAAGAGATTGACAGCTTGATGAAGAAGGCTTCTGAAACTTATTTGAAGGGCATCCTGGGTTATGCCGACGAGGAACTGGTTTCAACGGACTTTATTCATGATCAACGGTCGTCGATTTATGATTCGTTGGCGACAATGCAAAACAACCTGAAAGGTGAGAAGCGTCTTTTCAAGATTGTTTCCTGGTATGACAATGAGTGGGGTTATTCGAATCGTGTTGTTGATCTGTTGCGCCTCATGGCTAAAGCAGACGGCGTGAAGTAAGTTCCATTGCGATGGTTTAATGACATAAGCGGCGGCGGCCCGGATGGGCCGCCGTACGTCATCATGGAGGAAGATAACGGATGAACAAGAAGACTGTTCGCGATGTAGACATGAAGGGGAAGCGGGTGTTGATGCGCGTTGACTTTAACGTGCCTATAAAAGACGGAATTGTTTCCGACACCACGCGAATCACGGCCGCGCTACCAACGATTAAATATGTGATTGATCAAGGCGGGTCCTTGGTTCTCATGAGCCATCTTGGTCGCCCCAAAGGTGGTAAGGCGGAGCCAGAATTCAGTTTAAAGCCCGTGGCGGCTCGCTTACAGGAATTACTTGGGCGTCCTGTCCAGTTTGCATCCGATTGTATTGGTGTCGATACCAAGGCAAAGGCATTGTCATTGAAGCCCGGCGATGTCCTGCTGCTTGAAAACACCCGCTTCTACAAGGAAGAAGAAGGTAAAGCCAAGCTGGCCGATACGGCGACAGACGAGGAGAAGAAGGCCGCCAAGGCCGAGATGAAAAAAAAGCAGGAGGCCATGGCGAAGCAGCTCTCCGAACTTGGCGAGGTATATGTTAATGACGCCTTTGGCTCCGCACATCGCGCACATGCCTCGACCGCCGTCGTCTGCAAGTATTTCAAGGAAAACGTGGCCGGGTTTCTGATGGAGAAGGAGATTGATTATTTGGGGCGCGCGTTGGCAAGTCCCGAGCGGCCATTTGTTGCCATTCTTGGCGGGGCCAAAGTGAGCGACAAAGTGAATGTCATCACCAATTTATTGGATAAGGTTAACGCCTTGATCATTGGTGGAGCCATGGCCTATACCTTCTACCGGGCTAAGGGGATTCCAACAGGGAACTCGCTTGTTGAGGAAGATAAGATCGACTTGGCTCGCGAGATTCTTGGCCGGGCTGAGGTTAAAGGCGTGAAGCTGATGCTACCTGTTGACCATGTTGTTGCCGATAAATTTGATGCAGCGGCATCCACAAAGGTCGTGGGGGAGCGTGGGATTGAGGCAGGCTGGATGGCTTTGGATATTGGTCCGGAATCGGCAACATTATTTGCTGCAACGGTTAAAAGCGCAAAAACCGTTGTATGGAATGGCCCCATGGGATGTTTCGAAATGAAGCCTTTTGCGGCCGGCACGCTGGCCATTGCCACTGCACTTGCTGAAACGAAATGCCTAAGCATTGTTGGTGGCGGCGACAGTGTTAGCGCTGTCAACAAAAGTGGTCTTGCGGATAAGATGACTCACATCAGCACTGGCGGTGGGGCTAGTCTTGAATTTTTAGAAGGCAAAACGCTTCCCGGTGTGGCAGCGTTAAGCGACAAATAAAAAAGGGGATTAGGACGTGCGAAAAAAAATTGTTGCCGGCAACTGGAAGATGAACAAGCTTACGGGAGAAGCCGTTACTCTGGCTTTGGCTGTAAGGAATTCCCTCGCAAATTGTTCAGATATTGAAGTGATATTGTGTCCGACATTCACCGCGCTTAAAAGTGTTGGCGATATACTCGCCGGCACTCAGATTAAACTGGGCGCACAGAACATGCATTGGGAAACAGAAGGCGCCTTTACTGGGGAAATTTCATCCAGCATGATTAAAGATGTCGGGGGTCAATACGTCATTCTTGGCCACAGCGAGCGTCGGCAGTTTTTCCATGAGACGGATGTGATTGTTAATCGGAAGGCCAAGGCAGCACTGGTGGCTGGCTTGATTCCCATTGTTTGTGTTGGGGAGACCTTGGAACAACGTGAGGGTAATCAAACCGATGACGTCGTGGCTACACAGGTGACGAAGAGTCTTGCAGGATTGGATGAGAGCGGCTTTCGGCGAGTGGTTGTCGCTTATGAACCGGTGTGGGCCATCGGTACGGGACGAACGGCAACGCCTGCCCAAGCCCAAGACGTTCACGCACTGATCCGTCAGGTATTAGCCAAGGTGTGCAATCCGGGTGCTGCACAAGCCGTGCGCATTCAGTATGGTGGAAGTGTGAAGCCTTCCAATGCGAAAGAGTTGTTCTCTCAGCCCGATATTGATGGCGGGCTGATTGGTGGCGCGGCATTGGATGCACCGTCATTCGTGGATATTGTCAAGGCGGCTTATTGAAGTCATCGAGGTTAAGATAAGGGAGGTGGGTTATGCTCAAGGTTTTACTGGTTCTGATTGAGATCATCAGCGGTGTACTGCTTGTAGGGGTTATTCTCCTGCAAAAGTCAAAAGATGAGGGATTGGGGCTGGCCTTCGGAGCAGGCGTGGGAGAGACTTTATTCGGCTCTCGCGCTGGAAATGTACTCACGAAGATTACTATAGGGTTGGGTATTGTATTCATGGTCAACACATTACTTATTGGCTATGTGTTTTCCGGTTCAACGTCAAGCGGTTCGGTTACGGATGATTTGCCAGATCGGACTGCTGTGCCAGTGCGGCAAGCGCCAGCGGGTGAAGTGATCCCGCCTGAAAGTACTGCGCCTTTATCCTCGAAGGACGCTTTGCCTGTGAGCCAGCAGTTAAGCGTTACCCCGGCGGCTCCTGTGCAAGCGCCAATTCAGCCCTCGGAACCTGTTTCCGCACCTGCGCAAGCATCTCCATGACATCGTTTGGATGGAAGGCAAATAACCCGCAGGCTTTTTAGTCTGGCGGGGTTGCTATTTGTAGGAGGGAAAACGGGGTCCGATTGATTCATACCATAATAAGGTATATAGCGTGCATATTTTCACTCACAAGGAGAGGTTAATTTATGGCGGGTATTTTTAAAGCATATGACATTCGAGGTATCTACGGAAAGACGCTGACAGAATCAACGGCACAGGATATCGGCCGAGCATTTGTTACCTTCCTTAAGTGTCGCAAAGTTGTTATCGGATACGATATGCGCCCCCATTCCAAGGGGCTTTTTGATGCGCTTTGCGCCGGTATTACCATG
This sequence comes from uncultured Verrucomicrobiota bacterium, assembly GCA_964609375.1. GTDB lineage: Bacteria > Verrucomicrobiota > Kiritimatiellia > CAIKKV01 > CAITUY01 > CAZDUS01. The sequence goes on from CAZSSA010000002.1 coordinate 28,914, forward strand.
CAAGGTGCTGACGTAATTGATATCGGGATGTGCTCAACCCCCATGTCCTACTACGGCAATGGATCGCTTTGCGCAGATGCCAGCATCATGATTACAGCATCGCACAACCCAGGGGAGTGGAACGGTTTTAAGTTGTGCCGCGAAAAGGCTATCCCCATTAGTGGTGCTACGGGTATTATGGATATTGAGCGAATTGTGACAACTAAAGGCTTCGCCCCGCAGGCGACCAACGCAGGTGTTGTCTCGCGTCAGGATGTGATTCCTGGCTATGTTGCCCATGTGCGACGTGTTGCAGATTTGAAGCGTCCCGTTCGTATTGCGGTCGATTTCGCCAATGCCATGGGTATTCTCGAGGCACGTTGCCTGGATGGCGTCGTTGAAATGACACGTCTCTTCGACACGCTGGATGGCACATTTCCGAACCATGAAGCCAATCCGCTTCAACTTGATACGTTGGAGAAGCTTCAAGAGACTGTTCGGCGGGGAAAATATGACTTTGGAGTGGCATTTGATGGAGATGCTGACCGGGCAGGTTTTATTGATGAAAAAGGGAATGTTATTCCCATGGACATGATTACAGCCCTGATCGCCACGAGTCTATTGGAGAAGCAGAAAGGGGTGATCTATTACGATCTGCGCAGCAGTTGGTCGGTCAAGGAAGTTATCGAGGAAAACGGTGGGACCCCCATGATGAGCCGTGTGGGACATGCGTTTATCAAACAGCAGATGCGTGACCATAATGCCCTTTTTGCCGGAGAACTTTCCGGTCATTACTATTTCCGTGATAATTACTTTACAGAGAGCTCAGCAATGGCCGTGTTATATGTTGCCAACGTGATAACTCATAAAAACAAGGCACTTTCTGAACTGGTAAAACCCATTCAGCGGTATTCGGCCAGCGGCGAGATTAATTCTGAAGTTCACAACCCGACGGCGGTCCTGGAGGCTATTCGTTCGCGATATGCGGATGGAAAACGCATCGAATTGGACGGTGTTACCGTAGAATATGCTGATTGGTGGTTCAATGTTCGTTGTTCCAATACGGAGCCGTTGGTACGTTTAAATCTTGAGGCCAAAAACACCGAACTAATGGAAACTAAGCGCGAAGAACTACTGAAGGTGATTCGGGCAAACTGATTTCCAGGCTGCCATCAGCGGTTGCAAGGAAACATCGTATGCAGACAATTGAACAAACCCTATCGTCATGGATGCACAAGGCTTTTAGTTTGGCGCTTCCGGAGATGCCGATTCATGGGGTAGGCGTAGTACCGACAACATCCGGGTTATTTGGGGACTATCAATGTAATCATGCGATGTCCATCGGGAAGACATTAAAGAAGTCACCCCGCCTGGTTGCAGAGCTTGTGATAAAGCACGCAGGCCCTCATGATGCCGTGGAGCGACTGGAGATCGCAGGTCCTGGATTTATTAATATATTTCTAAAGACCACTTGGCTTGCCGGTGCCACGGAAACAGTCGATGGAGATGAGCGGTGCGGGGTGCCAGCTTGTGGACGCGGCTCTACCATTATTCTGGATTACTCCAGTCCTAATGTAGCCAAGCCTATGCATATCGGCCATATTCGCTCAACGGTCATTGGCAACGCTTTGGATCGCCTTCATCGGCGTCTCGGTTACCGGGTGTTGTCTGATAATCATCTTGGTGATTGGGGCACTCAATTCGGCATTATTATCATGGGGTACAGGAACTTTCTGGATCAAAAAGCCCTCGCGGCTGAACCCGTCGAGGAGTTGGAGCGCATCTATGTGAAGAGCTATGAGTTGTCCCGTACGGATGAGTCTTGGTTAATGCAGGCTCGTCAGGAACTGGTGAAGCTTCAAGCAGGTGATGAGGAGAACAGGAATCTTTGGCAGCGGTTTGTGGAATTAAGTCTTGGTGAATTTGACCACATTTACAAACGTCTCGGCGTAAAATTCGACTTAGTTCGAGGTGAAAGCTTTTACAATGATCGCCTTGCGGATGTTGTGAACAGATTGTGTAAAAAGGGCATTGCCCGCGAAAGCGAAGGCGCTACCGTTGCTTTTCTGGATGAGGAAAAACTTCCCCCGTGCATCGTTCAGAAAAGCGATGGGGCATTCAATTATGCCACCACGGATATTGCGACTATTGAAAGCCGTGTAGAGGAATTCAAGCCCGATAAAATTGTGTATGTGACTGATGAACGGCAACAGCTGCATTTTCGCCAGGTGTTTGCCACAGCGCGCCGCTTGGGGTGTACCACCGATCTTCAGCATGTGTGGTTTGGATTAATGCGTCTTCCCGAAGGAACGTTCTCAACTCGGCAGGGAAATGTAATAAAACTGGAGAAATATCTAGATGAGGCGGAAGCCAGGGCGCTGGCCGTTGTAAAGTCAGGGAGCCCGGAAATGGACGAGCAGCGACAACATGACGTTGCCCGGGCCGTTGGTATTGGTGCTGTTAAGTATGCTGACTTGAGCCAAAACCCACAAAGTGTTGTAACTTTTTCGTGGGAAAAAGCCTTGGCATTGGATGGCAACTCCGCTCCCTACCTTTTATATGCGTGTGCCCGCATCGCAAGCGTTCAGGACAAGTACCGAGAACAATTCCCGTCGCTACGACTCGATGACTTCCCAATACAGTTGGGTGAGCCAATAGAAAGAACACTAGCCCTGGAGATTCTTCGCTTCCCGGAAACTGTGGTCAAGGCGGCGGAACAATACAAACCCAGTATACTGGCAGACTATCTCTATACACTCGCATCAACGTATAGCAACTTTTATCAAAATGTTCCCTTTCTGAAGGCACCAGAAGGTATACGCGAGAGCCGAGTCAGGCTGTGTCGCGTTGTTGTTAAAGTCCTAAAACAGGGGCTCGACCTTTTGGGAATCGAAACGCCTGAGCGAATCTGAGCCCGACGTCGCCGAGTGGGGGATAGGTCTTGTTTCGACTCCCATCTTGCGGATGCGGGAAAAATCTTTAATTATCACAACGTTGACTTGATTTCCCGCGTGTGAGATAGTGGCCGCGCTTTTTTCATGACGGCTTATGTCAAGGGGATACACGATGGTCACATCTATTATCGAGAAGCTTCTGCTTATTCAGGATCATGATCAACGTATCATGAAGTTTGAAAAGGAATTAACCGACTTGCCAAAGCGCAAGGCCTCCATTGAGTCACTCCTTGACGAACATCGGCAGGCTGTCACTGCTGCCAAGGATGAGGTCAGAGGGCGTCAGTCGGACATCAAGCAGGTTGAACTTGATGTAGAGTCCTTGCGGGAGAAGATTCAGAAATTTCGAGGGCAGCAGCTCCAACTCAAAAACAACAAGGAATTCAAGGCAATGGAGGATGAAATTGCCTCTGTTGAAAAAAATATCAGGGAGCGGGAAGATAATATTCTTGTCATCATGGAGAAAATGGATGCCGCCACTTCAGTAGTCAAGGATCGTGAACAGGCATTAAAGCAGGAAGAAATATCAATCCGACGTGAAATCGATGCTATTGGTGAACGTGGTGAAGCGATTAAGAAAGAGTTGGAACACGTTAAAACGACTCGCGACAAATTGGCTAGTGAGGCTGATCCCGTTCGATTGGCTCTTTATAATCGCTTGTTCGTTAATAAGCGCGACAAGGTCTTGGTGCCGGTCGAAAATG
>CAZSSA010000002.1:32650-34115 GCA_964609375.1 uncultured Verrucomicrobiota bacterium
ATAGGGCAGGACGCCGGCGCCGAATAAGCGCGGGGGCTTTCGTTAAAGCGGAAGTTACGGAAAGTGCCACAGAGAATATACCGTCATGGATGTGTTGAAAAACCTCTGTGATAAGGGTGAAAAGGTGGTGTAAGAGACCACCGGACAATTCAGTAATGGTTGTCGCATGGCAAACCCCGTCCGGAGCAAGATCAAATAGGAGGCTGGAGGTGGCCCGCTTCGTGTCTCGTTTCGGCGAGTCGCAGCTTCGGGTTGATTGCTTAGACAAATGACCGAACCCAGCGATGGGAAAACAGGATCCGGCTTATGGCCTCTACCTTTCGACTTCAATTTGGATGGCAATATGCTTCGGGCGTGCTGTTGGCATGTTCACTCGGTCTTGGAATTGTTTATCTGAGGGCATGGACGACAGGGAGTGGATCGGGTCGAGGAGAATTCAAACACATTCGGATATCTCCCTCTCAACAGACGCCAGCTTCCCATATTGCGTCCTTACCGGTATGGAGCGTTTTTGTATCGACGCGAACTATACAAGGGCGGGAAGGGAGTCCGACATCTGCTGAGCGATTTAGACTCGCAGGCACCTTTGCCATTGAGTCCACTTCTGGCAACCGGCTACAGAGAGCCATTCTGGATGACACGTTGAAAAATGAGCAAAGAATTGTTGGGGAAGGGGATGTTCTCGAGGATGTGGTCGTGGAAAACATACGCTATGACCGATTAACCCTCAGGGCTTCAACCGGGCTACGTGAATTGGTTTTAGACTTCATCAGCACACCGGTTACTCCCATTTTGGATGGTACAAATTCAATCACCGCTGGTTCGGTAGCGGCGACCAATCGGTTTGGCTGCATGAAAGTTCAGGATGATCGATGGCAGTTCAGTCGGCAGCCGATGCTGGATTACTATCAGGAATTATTAGACGAACCTGACCGAATGGTCGCTTTGTTTGATACCATGAAGCCGGTGCGTGATGAGAGAAATCGAATCACAGGATACGTCGTTGGACTAGAAGGAGAAAAAGATTTCTTCAATGCTGTTGGTTTGCGCGAGGGTGATATTGTTCGGCAAGTCAACTCGGTGGCCATGACGAACAGGCGGCGCGCTGAGTTTTTCATTGATGAGTTTCTTAAGAATCGGATGAATGCAATTGTTTTGGATATTGAACGTGACGGGAAAGTTCAGAAGCAAGTTTATCAGGTGAAGGAATAGGAGTTTTGGGTCTTGATGTTGCCGCGAGCTCGTCGCGGGCATTCTCTTGCTGGTCTCGTTTGAACATCCTTGTCATCGCCAGTAGACGGTTTTAGCGAGGCATGATGGTATGGCATGGGCCTCAACAAGCGGGTTTCCTTTAGGAACCCGATCATTCCTCTAGGTTGAGTGGATATAAGGGGGTCCTATGATGATTGGTTACCTGGCGCGGCTTATAGGCCCCTTTAGACTCTGAGAAGGCTCATTAAGGATG
>CAZSSA010000002.1:34215-67683 GCA_964609375.1 uncultured Verrucomicrobiota bacterium
GCTCAGCATCAACCCTTTGGTCGCGCGAGCTGCAATCACTTACCGGACAAATCCGGTGCGGCAAGAAAGAGGCCAGTAGACTATACAGGCAGGCCCTACGAGGCTTCCCTGAGGGACTGGACCCCAGTAACGGCCATCTAGACTGTTCTGGGTGTTATCGCCAAGGGCAAGGTACTCGTCAGCTCCTAAGGTCACCTCTGTGTCTTGATTGGGTATATAGGCCTTCTGCCCCACCCCTGTGGCGGGATGATACCCAATATAGCCAGGTGCCTCTCTCCCAATTCTGACGATCGACTCTGGCGAGTCTACTTCCTTGCCATCCACGAGCAGTTTAGGCGTCCGGATGGAAATACGTTCACCGGGAAGCCCGCACATTCTTTTGATGTAGTGGGTGTCAGGAGTCAGCCCCGGATAGCGAGGAATGCCCGCTGTGCGGAAAACCATAACCTCGCCACGCTGCGGAGTGAAAAGGTTCCATTTCACCCTGTTCACAAAAAGATGATCACCCGTAATTCGACTACCCTTGGCGATGACTTGCCCGGTCACGACCTCATCGCCCGCTTTAATCAATACCATCGACTTGTCAACCATCTCACGCGGAATACGGTGAACGCGGCCTCCGATATCGTAATACAACATTCCATCTCCTTTACGTTCATCATACGGCCCCCTAACCCGTCCAGCTGTTTCCGATTTGATTTCAACATACCACTCGCCAAACACGGCCCACTTCATCCATCGGAGCGGATATTTGTCAAAAATACTTGGACATAAACGAGGAATATAATGGATCCCAAACAACGAAGGTTGCATTGACCCCGTCGGTATCTTAAAAGGCTGAAAGAAGTAACATCGGAAGGCCATCGCCACGACCAACGCCACAACAATGACCTCTAAATTCTCCCTGAGTCCTGCCATCGGGCGAATGGGCATTACGGCAAGTGATGCCTCTTTGACTGCAATGCATTCCTTTTCAATCTTCGCCGTATCCCGATATGCCAATGCCTCACGTAATCGCTGTTCGGCCGCTTGTAATGCAGCCATAGTTTCTTCTGGAACGATGTCCTCACGCATAAGGCGGCACAGACGCGAATGTTGAAGCCATTCTCTTGCGACCTTGACGACCCGCCGATGTGCAAAAAATCCTGTCTTCATCATGATCTCCCGACTCCGTCTACTTAACCGGTTAACCGGTGGTCTTCAACACGGAAATGAAAGCTTCCTGTGGCACACTCACAGATCCGATTTCCTTCATTCGTTTCTTGCCTTCTTTTTGACGTTCCAGCAACTTTCGTTTACGCGAGATATCACCTCCGTAACACTTGGCGGTAACATCCTTGCGCATCGCTTTGATGGTTTCACGGGCCACAATGTTCTTTCCTATTGCCGCTTGGATCGGCACTGTGAACTGATGAGGCGGAATTACATCCTTGAGAGCGGCACACATCTGACGCCCGCGATACACGGCTTTATCACGATGAATGATGCAGGAAAAGGCATCAACGGCTTCACCATTAAGCAGGATATCCATTTTCACAAGGTCGCTTGGCGCATAACCCGTATGCTCGTAATCCATGGATGCGTATCCGCGGCTAATACTCTTCAGGCAGTCATGAAAATCGATCAGAATCTCGTTTAGCGGCATGGTGGCACTTATCATTACCCGCTTGGTGTCCAGTGTCTCGGTTTTCTCAACCGTGCCGCGGCGATCCATCACCACTCGGAGAATATCGCCGATATTTTCATTGTGACAGATGACAAACGCCCGAATCATGGGTTCTTCCATGTGATCCACACGTGTGGGATCAGGGAGATGGATCGGATTATCAACCTCGATCATCGATCCATCACGCATGTGGATCCGGTAAATAACCGAGGGATAAGTACTGATAACGTCCAAGTCGAATTCCCGACGCAAGCGCTCTTGAACAACCTCCAGATGAAGCAGCCCCAGAAAACCACAACGGAAACCAAACCCGAGCGCTATAGATGATTCTGACTGATATGTGAAGGCGCTATCGTTGAGCTGCAGTTTCTCCATACTCTGTTTCAGTTTCTCGTAGTCCGCTGTGTTGACCGGGTATAGCCCACTGAACACCATCGGATGTATTTCTTTCATCCCATGGAGGGGTTTAGTGACCTGCTTGTGATGCATGGTGACTGTATCCCCAATCTTGATGTCCGAGCTGCTTTTGATTGTGCCAATGACGTATCCTACCTGCCCTGCCGTCAATTTCTTACAGGGCTCCATTTTAGGATGGAAACGGCCGACTTCCTTGACTTCCGTGTCAAGTCCGCTTGCCATCAAATGAATCCTATCCCCAGCCTTCAATTCGCCATCCACCATGCGGATGTAGGTGACAACTCCACGAAAAGCATCGTAAACAGAATCAAATACCAGTGCCCTTAAATACCCGTCCTCGCATGTTCGCGGTGGTGGAAGTTTGACAATCGCTGTCTCCAGCATCTCGGTAATGCCGAGTCCGCTTTTGGCGCTAATCCGACATGCATCTTCTGCTGGAATTGAGAGGATTTCCTCAATCTGTTTGGCAACCACTTCAGGTTCTGCTCCGGGCAGATCCACCTTGTTGATCACAGGCATTATTTCAAGGTTGTTTTCAATCGCAAGATAGGTATTAGCCACCGTCTGCGCTTCCACTCCTTGCGCGGCGTCCACAACCAGAATGGCACCCTCGCAAGCCATCATGCTTCGTGAGACTTCATAGGTAAAATCCACATGCCCCGGTGTATCAATCAGGTTTAATTCGTAGGTAATGCCGTCCTTGGCTTTGTAGGTCATCGTTACGGGATGACTCTTGATCGTGATTCCGCGTTCCTGTTCGAGGTCCATGCTGTCAAGAATCTGGTCACGCATGATGCGAGCCTCGATAGTTCCTGTTAACTGCAACAAGCGATCCGCCAAAGTGGATTTGCCATGATCAATATGCGCGATGATGCAAAAGTTCCTTATAGTCGGAATCGGCCGCGAGTCAGGAGAATTCGAATCCAAATGCATGAGTAACCCTTACTATTTCTTAACATCAAACGCGCTTGTTGCACAGTGACGCATTTCCGTTATAGCGTCTCGCATGTTTTCAGCCCTGAACAGAGCGGTGCCTGCAATCAATATGTTGCCGCCAGCCGAAGCCGCAAGACTCACTGTGTCGAGGTCAATACCTCCATCGATGGAGATATCGACTCGCAGGGAGTGTTTGTTTGCATAATTTCGGATCTCCCTGATTTTGGGAGTTACTGTTGGTATGAACTTCTGCCCACCATAACCAGGATGAACGGTCATACATAGCACTTCATCCACTTCGGCTATACAGGGCCAAATTGCTTCTGCCGGTGTATCCGGATTCAAGGTGATTCCGGGGCGTGCACCTAGGCGACGGATTTCCCTGAGCATGGCCGGCACATCGCCTTGCACCTCAACATGGATCAACAAAACATCCGAACCCGCTTTAACAAATCGTTCAATGTGCCGATCCGGATTGGATAGCATTAAATGGACGCTCAACGGAATCGCAACATGACGTTTTGCCATCGCAACCACATCCGGCCCCATGCTGAGGTTCGGAACAAAATGACCATCCATGATGTCAATATGCAACGCATCTGCCCCATTGGCCTCTGCTCGCCGGGCCTCTGCACCCAAATTGGCAAAATCCGCAGCCAGAAGTGATGGAAGAATGGCAATTTCGCTATAAGCTATGGAACTTTTGTAATTCATCGTCATTCCCTGTAGAAATCAGGCGCCGGATTATGGCAGGAAAACAGGATAGGTGCCACAAAAAATCAGGCCGTTTCCCTGTTAATACCACACTTTCCAGAGGAATAAGCCCTCTGGTGGCGCGGTTGGAACGCAAGCTGTTCGTACCTTTGACTCAAGAATGTCCCGAACCTCATCCACACTAAGGGATCCCTCCCCCACTCTGATCAGCATTCCGCAAATGCTGCGAACCATTTTATAGAGGAAACCTTCGCTGGCAACAACCACGGTCAAGAGGTTGCCCGCTTTCCTTATGTTAAGGTAATAGACCTCGCGTACCGTACTTTCAACGTCGCGGTTTGGGTTGGCGGTAAAGGCGGCAAAATCATGCCTGCCAATCAATACTTTAGCAGCAGACCTCATGGCCTGAACATTAAGAGATTTACGAACATGCGTGGCGTAAAAGCGTTGACTAGGCTCTAAAACCTCATGGTTCCATATAAAATACCGGTATTCCTTCTTGATGGCGCTGCGCCTTGCATGAAAATCCGCCTTGGCTCGTGCGGCTTTGAGAATTCGTATATCGGGAGGCAAATGCGCATTCAGCCCTTTCCGAAGATGATCATGGCGCCATTGCTTCGACAACTCAAAGTGCGCCACTTGGCCACGTGCATGAACTCCCTGATCGGTGCGTCCGCTGCCATGGACTTTGACTAAGTCCCCTGTCAGTTTCGCAATGGCACCTTCAAGGCATTGCTGAACAGTGACATGCTTCGGCTGCACCTGCCAACCGGCATAAACCGATCCATCATAGGCAATGGTTACCCGATACCGTAACAGCCCGGATTTGGTTGTTTCTTCGGAAGCCATCTCATGAACTCCTTGTCATTAGAGCCAACCGCAAGCAATTGATGGCAGTCTTAGCTGCCCGCAACCGGATCATGTCGCGATCACCGGGAAACAAGCAATGTTCACTTTTAGTGCATACCACGCCATGATGCCGGAACGCCATTGTCATCCATAAAGAACCCACCGGTTTTCCATCCGAGCCACCGCTGGGACCGGCAATTCCCGTTAGTGATAATGCATAATCCGCCCCGCTTTTTTTCAAGGCTCCTTCAGCCATCGCCATACTAACAGCTTCGCTTACGGCACCATCTCTAGCCAGAAGGCCGGCATCAACCATGAGCTCTTTTATTTTGAGATCATTGGAATATGTCACCCATCCGCCTATAAAAACATCACTTGCTCCGGGAATGTCGGTTATTAATTTCGACAACAATCCTCCCGTGCAACTTTCTGCAACTGCCAGACGAACCCCGGCTTGACGGGCTATTTGCATTGTTGCTTCAACCAGGCTGACACCACCAGTCCCAACAACCCAATTACCCAAGCGCCTTTCAATTTCCGCAACAGTAGTCACGCACTCACGTAAAGCCTCGGCATGAGAAGAAAAATCACTGCGCACCCTGACTGTGACTTCCCCCGCCGAGACAGTAGTTCCTACAACTGGATTACGTGATCGATCCATTAACTCGCCCAAGATTTGGGCGATACTTGATTCCCCGGCCCCGAATGTGGTTACAGACTCTGTAACAATGAACTTCCCCGTCGCCTGTGTAAGGCCAGGCGATATATATTTCTCAAACATGTTATGCATTTCACGGGGAACGCCGGGAAAGGCATACACACTGGCGCCCGCCAGTTGTGCATGAATACCAGGCGCGGTGCCCCATGGGTTTGGAAGCACTTTCCCACCCTGGGGATACATTGCCTGAATGCGATTCGCGATTGGCATGTCGCGGCCAATGGAACGAAAATAGCCCTCGATTGTCCGCAACGAAAGTTCATCGAGGACCAATGGCTGGTTAAGCGCCTTGGCTAACGCTTGTCTCGTTAAGTCATCCTCTGTCGGGCCCAGTCCACCCGTGACGACGATCAAATCTGCTTTGCCGCTTGCTTCATGCAGTGCATCAACGATGGCGTTCAGATCATCGCCTGTTGTTTTATGATAAAGCGGCAAGCATCCATGAGAAATCAATCGTGTGCTCAGCCATGCAGAATTCGTATCAACAGTTTGCCCCACAATCAATTCATCGCCAACGGAAAGAATTACAACATTCATTGATTCCTCATGATTTCGCTATATGTCTGATGAAAGCCTTTTGCCGATCATAAGATCAGCATGCAATCCCCATAACTATAAAACCGATAGCGCTCACGAACGGCTTCTTGATATGCGCGTTTTACCAATTCAGACCCCGCCAACGAACTGATCATCATGAGTAATGTTGACCGCGGTAAATGAAAATTAGTAAGCATAATATTCACTGACCGAACATGATACGGCGGATATATAAAGATTTGAGTGCGCCCCGATCCCGCGATTACCCTTCCTTTTTCGTCAGCGACAGTTTCCAGGGTGCGCAACACGGTGCTACCCACGGCCAGAATGCGCCCTCCCAGTCGCCGCGCCTCATTGATTCGATTTGCGGTTTCCTGTGAGACGACATAGCGCTCAGATTCCATGACATGGTCAACGACAGACTCCGCTGAAACCGGTTTAAATGTTCCCATTCCCACATGTAGCGTCACGCTAACCTGATCAATACCCCTTGTCCTCAAGCTGTTCAAAAGCAACTCGTTGAAATGAAGACCCGCCGTAGGTGCTGCAACAGCTCCGGGCACGCGGGCATAAACGGTCTGATAATATTCACGGTCATGTTGAAGAGCGGTTGGTTCACGTGTTCCCTTCCGTTTGATATAGGGAGGGAGCGGAGGCACCCCATCGGAATCAAGGATATCCAGCAGAGGGAGGTCAGACTGGACAAACAGTGTCATTTTTCCTGAGCGCCCCCAATCCAGAACTGTGGCGACGATGCGGCCCCCGGCTAAAATAAGTTTCGCTCCGGGCTTCGGTCTCCTCGAAGAACCGCAAAGCGATTCCCAAACATTCTTTTCTGTTTCTTCTAACAATAGCAATTCAACTTTCCCGCCAGTCCCCTCTTTATGACCGAATACACGAGCAGGGATCACGCGGGTATCGTTAAGAACCATCACGTCCCCGCGACGAAGAAACAGGGCTAAATCCCCAACGGTCATATGCTGTAATTCGCCACTTGCCCTGTTCACCACCATCATGCGTGCGGCAGTGCGATCTTCCAGGGGCTCCTGTGCTATCAGTTCCTGAGGCAAATCAAAATCAAAATCCGATGTTTTTAATTCAGCAGGCATAAGGTGCATGGCTCTGTGTCAATACTGGAGTCATTCCCCAATAATCTTTATAAGAACACGTTTTCTGCGTTTGCCATCAAATTCACCGTAAAAGATTTGTTCCCAGGGACCAAGATCCAACCGGCCTCCTGTTATCGCTACAACAACTTCCCGGCCCATGATTTGTCGCTTAAGATGTGCATCTGCATTATCTTCGGCCCCATTATGGTTATATTGGGAATAAGGCTTCTCCGGTGCTAATTTCTCAAGCCATTTTTCAAAATCCGCATGTAATCCCGATTCATCATCGTTAATAAAAACGCTTGAGGTAATGTGCATGGCATTCACAAGAACCAAGCCCTCCTTGATTGAACTGATCCTAATGGCATCATCAACAGCTGATGTAATATTAACATACCCTCGCCTGCCGGGAGTCTCGAACCATAATTCCTTGCGATAACTTTTCATCAATCGTTTCTCCTTTCTCGACATCAGGCAATAAGCCTCATATCATTCCGAAGACTATGGGATGTTTCGTGCGACGCATTATACTAAGCCTGCTGGCGTTGGCCATACTTGGTACAGCCTTTTCAACACTTTTCCGTTTTGAGATCGCATACTGGAAAAACCGGAACATTGTTGACTATTCCGCGCAATACTACAGTATCCCTCCTCACCTTTTGGCTTCAGTAATCTGGCAGGAAACACGTTTTAGATCCGGACAGCGGGGAAAAGCAGGCGAAATAGGACTCATGCAAATCATGCCAGCGAGCGCGCTCGAGTGGGCAAAAGCCCAGAAGATAAACCCGTTTCGCCTGGATGACATGTTTGACCCAACAACCAATACGATGGCTGGAGCTTGGTATTTACGACGAGCCATGAGCCGATGGAAGTCAAAACCTGATCCAATTCCGTACGCCCTCGCTGAATACAACGCCGGAGCTTCAAATGCTCAACGCTGGGACCATGCCGCCAAAATGGCACACATTGAGTTTGTCGATGCCATCACCTACCCGGCAACACGTCGCTATATTACCGACGTCATACGACGGCGTGATAACTTCGGGAAACCCTGGCGCCACGTCAATTTCCGGTGAGTACAGTCCCCTGATCAATGCTCAATGCTGCCGATGTATCGTTCGGCTTCCAGCGCCGCCATGCAACCCGTACCAGCCGCCGTGACAGCCTGTCGATATGTGGGGTCCTGAACGTCACCCGCCGCGAAGACTCCAGGAACTTTCGTCTTGGTACGATCCGTAAGCAGATAACCCTGCTCATTCGTTTCAAGCTTACCATGAAAGACCTTCGTATTCGGCTCGTGCCCAATCGCCACAAACATCGCGGCTATCGGCACCGTATCCATAACCCCTGTCTTTAGGTTTTTCAATCGTAGGCCAGTGACTTCATTCCGTGTTACATCAAGAACCTCGTCCACCACTGTATTCCAGCGAACTTCAATTTTGGGGTGCTTCATGACCCGGTCCGCCATGATTTTCGATGCTCTGAACTCCCCGCGACGATGAATAACCGTTACTTTCGACGCAAAGCGTGTCAAGAACAGAGAATCTTCCATCGCTGTATCGCCGCCACCAACAACAGCAATTGGAACATCTCGATACAGGGCGCCGTCACATGTAGCGCATCCAGAGACACCTCGGCCAATTAGTTTTTGCTCGGACTCTATTCCAAGGTATCTGGCTCTTGCTCCTGTTGCGATGATCAGAGTCATCGTTGTAATCTTGTGGCCGTCATCCATTGTCACTTGAGGAAACTGACTGGAAACGTCAATATCGACAAGCTCGCCGCGATGAAAGCGCGCACCAAAATGTTCAGCTTGCGCGCGTATTTTCATCACGAGTGTTGTGCCGTCAATTCCCTCGGGAAACCCGGGGAAATTTTCAACATCCGTTGTCGTCGTTAATTGGCCGCCGGGCTGCAATCCCTCCAGCACCAGGGGCCTCAACTTCGCACGTGCCAAATAGACAGCCGCCGTGAGGCCGGCTGGTCCTGTTCCAGCGATCACTACCTTTTCCATGGATGATTTCTCTCGTTCTCTTTACGCTAGTAACAACAATGTTCTTGATCAGGTGTAACGACGGACTTCCTCAACCGTGGTATAGCCATCAAGAATATTGCGAATGCCATCTTGTCGCAATGTCCGCATCCCCAACTCAACAGCCTTATTTCTCAAAACGAGCGTTGGCTGGCGTTGATTAATCAAGTCACGCACAGGATCCGTGATGCTCATGTATTCGTAAATTCCCTTTCGTCCCTTGTAGCCGGTATTATTGCACTGACCACATCCAGCCCCGTAATAGAAGTTTCGATCCCCTACATCCACGCGTGACAAATTCAGACTGCTCAACACCTGATCGTCAGGCTTATATGCCGTTTTGCAGTTGGTGCAAACTTTTCTCACCAATCGTTGTCCAATCACTGCCTCCAAGGTGGACGAAATCAGATATGGCTCCACATCCATATCGATCATGCGGGTGATCGCTCCTGCCGCGTCATTCGTATGCAACGTGCTGAATACAAGATGACCAGTCAGAGAGGCATGAATGGCAATGTGAGCACTGGTTAAATCCCGAATTTCACCAATCATCAAAATGTCCGGATCTTGACGCAAGAATGCCCGCAATACCCGCTCAAACGAGTTGCCAATAGCCTCATTAATAGGCACCTGGATGATGCCGTCAATTTCGTATTCCACGGGATCTTCCGCCGTGAGAAGTTTTCCTTCAACGGTGTTAAGACGTCGCAGGGCCGAGTACAATGTCGTTGTTTTCCCTGACCCGGTGGGGCCCGTCACCACGATGATGCCATTGGGCTTATCCAGATCGATCAGGAACTGCTGCAACATGTCGTCAGGCATGCCAAGGTTATCAATATCCAGAGATACAACGCTTCGATCCAGCACACGCAGTACCACGCTTTCCCCAAACTGAGTAGGCAGGCAGGATACCCGAAAATCAATCTGCCGTCCCGCAATGGTCAACTGAATACGGCCATCCTGAGGCAGGCGGCGCTCTGCAATATTCAGGCTGGCCATCACCTTGAGACGGGAAATAACAGGCAATGCCAGTTTCTTGGGAGGCGGAGCCATTTCATAAAGAGCCCCATCCACGCGATAGCGAATTTTAAACTCACTCTCAAAAGGCTCAAAATGAATATCAGATGCCCTGTCCTGAACCGCCTGATAGAGAACCAAGTTGACAAACCGGATGACCGGCGCCGACCCCGCTGCTTCTTCAATTCCTCGGTCGTCAGCCGAAGCCCCCAATTCCATTAACTGATCCGTTGACTCAATCTCCGATTCCAGCGCCGAAAGCATTTCAGTTACGGAGGCACTGTCGTCTCCGTACAACTGATTGACATGGGCGCGGATATCCTCTTCGCGCGCAAGAACAAGCGACACATCGCGAGAAAGCACAAACATCAACTCATCAAGTTTGGCCGGACTCATCAACTCGTAGGAAGCCAAGGTTACGGAGTTGGAGCCTCTGTCGACGGGCACAACCATATACATCCGCGCCACGCTGGTCGGGATCGAATGCACAACATCAGGCGATATATCGGTTGCAGGAAGGTTAATTACGCGGGTTCCAAGGCTATCTGCAATGAGCTCAAGCAATGCGTCCTCGGGAAGTATTTCCATATCAACAACAATCGCTCGTATCGCCTTCCCGCTCCGCTGGTGTTCATCAAGAATTTCCTGAACTTGTTCTGCACTGACCAATCCCTGAGTGTCCAGCAATTGCAGAACCGGGTCGTTATATTGGGCTTCCGCCATGATGTGTTACCTTTTCTTACGATGAGCTTCTTCCAGCTTCACCACGATCGATTCCGGGTCCTGTGCTTTTGTTATCAAATCTTCATAACTTATTTTCCCGGCTTCATATAGAGCCATCAGGTGGGCATCAAGAGTAATCATTCCCCATTTGGCGCCGGTCTGGATTTCAGACGTGATACGATAGGTTTTGCTTTCGCGAATCAAAGCCTGGATGGCTGGAGTGGAAATCATGATTTCGAAGGCCGCCACACGGCCCGGACCGTCAGCCTTCACCAGCAGAAGCTGGGAAATCACCGCAATGATACCTGAGGCCAATTGTGTCCTAACCTGTGACTGCTGCCCCATTGGGAATGCATCAACAATTCGATCAACTGTTCGGGCCGCACCGGTTGTATGCAGGGTGGCCAACACAAGGTGCCCTGTTTCTGCTGCCGTAATAGCAGCCGTCATCGTCTCAAGGTCCCGCATTTCACCTACCAGAATTACATCCGGATCCTGACGTAGCGCGCGGCGCAAGGCCTCACTGAACGATCCGACGTCTACCCCGATTTCCCGCTGAGTTACAACACACTTTTTATGATTATGATAATACTCAACCGGATCTTCGACCGTGATGATATGGGCATCACGCTCCTCATTAATGAGGTTAACCATCGATGCAAGCGTTGTCGTCTTTCCAGAGCCCGTTGGTCCTGTGACCAGAATCAATCCACGCGGGCGGAACAACAATTCCTTTACCTGAGGCGGAAGACCGATCCCTTCCAGTGACATCAATTTTGATGGAATTTGCCTTAAGACGATGCCAATGCAACCCTTTGCCTTCAATACACTCACGCGGAATCGTGCTGCTGATCCGAAAGAAAAGCCGAAATCCGTTCCACCACCCTCCCGGATTTTCTGCTGATGATCCTCAGAGGTAATGCTTTTCATGAAGCGTTCCGTATCCTCCGCCACCAGGGGTGTGGCGTCGATCGGTTGCATACGCCCGTGGATGCGCAGTACCGGAGGAACACCAACCTCAAGATGAAGGTCGGATGCCCCTTCATCGACAACCAGCTGAAGGAGTTCACTCATATCGATCTGGCTGCTATTGATCATTAGCCGTCATCTCCCATGGTAGCCCGTAAGACTTCATCAAGGGTTGTGCTGCCAATCACAACCTTCCGCAATCCATCTTCCCTTAACGTGCGCATTCCCAACTCGCGAGCCCTCTGCCGGATTTCCAGGGTGCTCACCTTGTCAAAAATCATCCGCTGGATTTCATCGTTGATGACAAGAATTTCGAAGATTCCCATCCGTCCGGAATAACCCGTCAATGCGCACTTATTGCAACCGCGGCCACGGAACAACTGAATACTGGAAAACTGTTCTGCGGCTGAACCCAGCAATTTTAATTCTGTTGCCGTCGGCTTATGTTCCTCGCGACAGTGTTCACAAACACATCTAACAAGACGTTGCGCCATGACCGCGCGGACGGAGGACGCCACAAGGAATGGTTTAACCCCTATATCCTGCAAGCGGGTGATGGAACTCGGCGCATCGTTCGTGTGGAGCGTGCTGAAAACCAAATGCCCTGTCAAGGAAGCCTCCGTGGCGATACGAGCCGTCTCCGGGTCACGAATTTCACCGATCATCACAATATTCGGGGCTTGGCGCAGAATAGAACGCAAAGCGGCGGCAAATGTAAGCCCAATATCTTCTCGAACTTGAACCTGATTAATACCGGACATCTGATATTCAACCGGGTCTTCAACGGTAATGATTTTGCGATCAGGACGGTTTACATGATTTAGACAGGCATAAAGAGTTGTTGTTTTCCCTGACCCGGTTGGTCCAGTCACAAGCAGAATGCCGTCAGGCAGGCCAATCAGACGCATAAAGGTCTCTTGGTCATCCGCCAGAAATCCAAGCTTGGGAAGCCCGAGTGCCAGGTTCTGCTTGTCCAGAATACGCATAACCACACTTTCGCCATGGCCAGTGGGAACCGTGGAAACGCGCAAATCGAGTTCTCGCCCCTTGATGTTAACCTGAATACGGCCATCCTGAGGCACGCGTTTCTCGGCAATTTTCATATTCGCCATGATTTTTACACGGCTAATAATCGCAGCCTGAAGTCGTTTGGGAGGGCTGTCCACTTCATGAAGAACGCCATCAATCCTATAGCGAACACGAAAACGCTTCTCCATGGGTTCCAGATGAATATCCGAGGCGCGGTTCCGGTGTGCCTCATAGATGATCAGACTTACCAGCTTGATAATCGGAACATCAGATTCGGTAACATCCGCTTCTTCCCTCATGTCGGCCCGTCCAGCGGTTACCATGGATACCGTACCTTCGGTTAACTGATCAATCATGGTTTCAACTGAGGCTTCCCGCTGATAAAACCGATCCAGCGCTACTGCAATTTCGGCCGGTGGTGCCACAACACCTTCAACGTCGATCTTCAGGATATAGCGCAAACTGTCCAGCGTATCCACCTCCAGTGGATCGCCAATGGCAACGGTCAAAACATTGTCATGTTTTGATACGGGGACAATTTTGTATTTGCGCGCAACATCAACCGGCACAGCGGCTATCGCCTCTGGAGGGATCGGAAGATTAGCCAGTGTGACCATCTCCATTCCAAACCGACTAGCCAAAACGCGCAATACATCTTCGGCGTCAATGAGTTTTGCGGAAACCATCGCGTCAACGGTCGTTCCCTGCAAGGGATGACGCCGCAGAATCTGCTCGATCTGCTCTGGCGTTACAAGTCCTTCTTCTTTAAGGACTTCCATGACATATTCGTCGTTGGCCGTCAAACCATACTCCTCATTTTGCCTTTGGCACTACATCTGGCTTTAGGTATACCATCTTTTCTGGTCAATGGTCAATCAGCCCGCCACATACTCCGCCGCCCCATTGTTCAAGCACTCAGCCGCTTAATGAGCATCTCTGTAGCCATCTGCGGATTTGCTTTCCCTTTACTTATCTTCATAACCTGCCCGACGAGAAACTTCAATGCTGCTTCTTTGCCATTCCGGTAATCTTGCACCGACTTGCAATTCCCCGCAATTGTCTCATCGATGATTTTTTGGATAGCGTCTGAATCACTGACCTGAGCTAGGCCGCGGCTTTTAACGATGTCGCCCGCCCTACCCCCTTCAGTCAGCATGAATCCAAAAACATCCTTTGCGGTATTCGAATTGATTACTCGGGTTTCAGTCAACTCAATCAACTCCACCAAAGCCTCTGGTGTAATTGAAAATTGGTCAATGGGTATTCCCTGTTCCGAAAGCGTTCGTAAAATATCCGTCATCACCCAATTGGAAACTGCCTTGGGAAACCGTGACAGCGTTGCCGCTTTCTCGAAATAGTCCCCCACGTTTTTCTCGGCGGAAAGCACGCGGGCATCGTATTCCGGAATACCATACTGCTGCGCAAACCTCATGCGTCGTTGACTGGGAAGTTCCGGTAAGGTTGCGGCCCATTCGGCAACAAGTGAATCAGAAAGGATGACTGGCATGAGATCCGGCTCAGGGAAATACCGGTAGTCATGAGCGTCTTCCTTTGTCCGCATGGAGTATGTTCTGCCCGTGTCGACATCCCACCGACGGGTTTCCTGAATGATCCGTTCACCTGCCTGCAGCAATTCAACCTGCCTCGCAATCTCATAAAGCATGGCGTTGTGAGCCCCTTTGAATGTGTTCAGGTTTTTGAGCTCTGTCTTGGTGCCCAGCTTTTCCTGACCTTCAGGACGTACGCTGATGTTCACATCGCACCGCATATTGCCTTCCTCAAGGTTGCAGTCGCTCACGTCGGCATACGTCAATATCTGTCTCAGGGTCTGGAGATACAAAAACGCGTCATCCGCCGATTCCATTTCCGGCTCCGAGACAATCTCCATCAAGGGTACACCGGCACGATTATAATCAATTCCGCTCCATGAATTCATGTGGAGATTTTTGGCGACATCCTCCTCCAGATGGATCCGCGTGATCCCAATACGCTTGACCTTGTCATTGACAACGATTTCAACCGATCCTCCAAGGCAAAGCGGTTTGTCATACTGCGTTATCTGGTAGTTCTTTGGCATGTCGGGGTAAAAATAATTCTTTCGATCAAACTTGCTATAGGGATTGATACGGCATCCCAACATTAGTCCGGATAATACCGTCAGGCGAATGGCTTCACGATTCATCACGGGAAGGCTGCCTGGATATCCAAGACACACTGGACAAACGTGTGTATTCGCTGGCGCACCAAAATGTGTACTGCATCCGCAAAACATTTTCGAACAGGCCTTAAGCTGGACATGCACTTCAAGCCCGATGGTTGTCTTGTATTTCGCCATACCCTCTCCTGCCCTTATCAGATCACAGGCCGTCTTCCTTTGATCCCGGATACCTGTTCGTAGGCGTGTCCCACTCGCAGAACCGCCGACTCTCCAAGCGCGCGGCCGATAATCTGCAGACCGATAGGCAATCCTTCGCTTGAAAAACCGCAAGGGACAGACAGGCCGCAAATACCGGCAAGATTGACAGGAACCGTGAAGACATCTCCCAAATACATTTGTAAAGGGTCTCCGCTTTTTTCTCCAATACGATAGGCGGGTGACGGGGAAACCGGCGCCAGGATGGCGTCGCATTGATTAAACGCTTGTTCAAAATCACGACGGATCATCGCTCGCACTTTTTGCGCACGCAGATAGTAAGCATCGTAATAACCGCTACTCAGGACATAAGTCCCCAGAATAATACGACGCTTGACTTCGGCTCCAAATCCCTCGGCCCGGCTACGCTTGTAAAGATCAATAGGATCTTTTGCGCCTTTTGCCCTTCTCCCATATCTCACTCCATCAAAACGCGAAAGATTAGCCGATGCTTCAGCCGTGGCAATAATGTAATAGGTCGCGATCGCCGGACGTGTATGCGGCAAGGTGACTTCAACCGGCTCAGCACCAAGTTGTCGGCATTGCTCAATCGCCAATTGAATATAATATTCAACCTCTTTGTCCAAGCCACTAACAAAGTACTCCTTGGGCAGCCCGATCTTCATCCCTTTGAGATCTGTAATCAAGGCAGGGCCAAAAGAGGGCATTTCTGCCGGAAGTGTACTTGAATCCAAGGGATCTAAGCCCCCCATGACTTCCAAGAGCAATGCAGAATCCTGAACATCCTTTGTCATCGGCCCAATCTGGTCTAGGGACGATGCATATGCCGTCAACCCGTATCGAGAAACTCTTCCGTATGTTGGCTTTAGTCCCACGCACCCACAAAACGATGCCGGTTGACGAATCGATCCGCCAGTATCCGTCCCCAGTGACACGATAGCTTCATCGGCCGCCACAACGGCAGCTGACCCACCACTGGAACCACCCGGCACATGGTCTGTTGACCACGGATTACGCGTTACTCCATACGCGGAATTCTCCGTGGTAGAGCCCATCGCAAATTCATCCATATTCGTGCGCCCAAGAAAGATGGCCCCCTCCGCCCGTAATCGCGCAATGGCAGTGGCATCATAAGGAGCTATGTATCCTTCCAAAATACGCGAAGCGCAGCCACATCTCTGTCCCTTGACGTTCAGCACATCCTTGACGGCAATCGGAACCCCAAGAAGTCGGCCCTTATGGCCTCGCGCACGCGCCTCATCCGCTGCCCGCGCTTGTGCCAATGCATCCTCGGCGTTGACAGATAAATAACCTTGGATCGTCACGTCTGTTTTTTCAATGGCCACCAGCAGTGACTGCACGGCCTCCACGGAAGAACACTCCTTGCGATCCAGACGTTCAACCAATTCATGCGCCGTTAATGTATTCAGTTCTTTGCTCACAGGTTCTTATTCCACAATTTTCGGCACTACAAATAAATCCTCGCCTTGCTGGGGGGCATTTGCCATCACGCAGTCATGATCAAGACTGGGTCTGCAAACATCCTCGCGAAATACATTGTGAATCACAGTGGCATGGGCCATTGGCTCCTCATTACCAATGTCCAAGCCGCGCAGCTCGTTAAAGTATTCTACGATACGGCCTAGTTGAGATTGAAAATCCGATGCCTCGGCATCGGTGAGTTGGAGGCGAGCCAGATTGGCAACATATCGCACATCGATCTTGTCTACTGCGGCCCGAGTCGTCTCCGTCATACCTGCCTCCAACATGTTTCAATCAATACTACCAAATCAAGACGGAGTTGATACCGGAGAAAACAGTTCGGTGCAAGCTTGATCCGCTGTTAAACTACAGGGAAACTGACATGCCATCACACGATACAAAAATGCCGGACGGTAGATTTTCCTGGGTTTCTTCATGATCAAGATCATGGCAAATATGGGTAAGATAGGAATGCCGCGCCCCAATCGTTTCCAAGAATACCACCGCCTTCTCCACTGTTAAATGGGTTGGATGCGAACGATGGCGCAATCCATCAAGAATCATCACGTCCACACCCTGGAACCGATCCAACGTCGTTGCAGGCATATCCTTGCAGTCAGGAACATATCCGACCGAACGCCCGCTCCATTCCAGTCGATATCCATAGGTTTCCACTTTGCCATGTATCACCGGCAGCGGTTCAATGTCGATGGCCCCCACTCTAAACCCTTTCTGAACTTTGATGAAGTCCAAGCGCGGACGGAATACACCAGGCTCCGATTCTCCAACATTCACGTAATTAAAGATTCGCCGGAGGTCCGTGATCGTCCCCGGGGCCCCATAAACAGGAATAACGGATCCCTGCAAGGTATTATATCGGCGAACGTCATCCAGCCCAAAGATATGGTCGGCATGAGAATGTGTAATCAATACGGCATCCACCCGAGGTACAGCATAGGCCAACGCCTGTTCCCGAAAATCCAACGACGTGTCGATGACAATGCTGGCTTCCGGTGTTTGAACATAAAGGCTTGACCGGCGCCGCTTGTTTCTAGGGTCTTGAGACCGGCATATACGGCAATTACATCCGATTACCGGTATGCCTACCGAAGTTCCTGTTCCTAGAAAGGTCAGCTTCATAATAAAAAGGGGCACCCTGTGGGTGCCCCCTCATTCTATCCATTAACTGACACTGATTACGGCGTCACCAGATGGAGGGCTTTCTGAATCATCGGCGAGAATTTGATGATCACGGGCATAAACACAACGGCCACCATGCTCATTAACTTCACCAGAATGTTCATCGACGGTCCGGACGTATCCTTGCAAGGATCCCCAACGGTATCACCGATAACCGCCGCGCTATGAATGGGATTCTTGGAGCCGTCTGCCAGTTTCTTGCCGCCAAAATTACCCTTCTCAATGTGCTTCTTGGCATTATCCCAGGCACCGCCAGCATTGTTCAGCATGCAGGCCAGTGAGAAGCCCGCCGTCAAGGCGCCAATCAATAGCCCCATGATACCCGCAATACCCAACACCAAACCGGTGACTACCGGCACGATGATCGCCAGCAGAGCTGGAAGCATCATTTCGCGCTGCGCGCCCTTGGTTGAAATCGCAACGCACATTGCATAGTCCGGCCTGTCCGTACCTGCCATAATGCCGGGCTTCGTCCGGAATTGACGGCGAACTTCCTCAACCATCGCCCCGGCAGCTCGACCAACGGCCTTCATGGTCATGGCACAGAAGACAAACGACATCATGGCGCCGATAAACGCACCGCCCACCAGGAACGGATTCATGATGGTCAGATTGAACTGCGACACCAGATTTTGGATCTGCTGTCCCGCCGCGGCGGCCTGATCGTAGGACGCAAAATCGAATGGCATTTGCAGCCCGTCCCTCATCTTATGCAGCCACACGTCAACTTCCATAAGCGCTGCCGCGACCAACGCCAGCGCCGTCAACGCCGCAGACGCGATGGCAAAGCCCTTGCCGGTAGCCGCCGTGGTGTTGCCCAGCATGTCCAGAGCGTCCGTGCGTTCACGGACGCCAGGAGGAAGATGTGACATCTCGGCATTACCACCCGCATTGTCAGCAATCGGCCCGTAGGCATCCGTTGCCAGGGTAATTCCCAATGTTGCCAGCATTCCCACGGCGGAGAACGCAATTCCATACAACCCCATGCTCAGGTTCGTTAAACCACCTGACAGAATAAAAGAGGCCAGAATCGCAATCACTGTCACCACAACGGGAATCGCAGCGGACATCATGCCAACGGCAAGCCCTTCAATAATAACGGTTGCCGGTCCCATTTTAGCCTGAGTTGCCACTCCTTTTGTCGGGCCATACTCATCCGAGGTGTAATACTCGGTGGAATACCCGATAAGCACTCCCGCCAGCAATCCGGCAATCGTCGCACCAAACACACCCCACGTAATGATATCAAAATGAGCCATCAAAGCCGCCACAACAACAATCAAGACTGAACTTCCCCACGTTCCAATACGCAGGGCCCGCAGTAGCGTCATCATGCTGGCGCCTTCCTTACAACGCACGGCAAAAATACCCGCCACGGAAAGAATCGTCCCAATACCCGCGATAATCATGGGGGCGGTCACATAGCCGACTCGTACATTCGCTGTGAGTCCAGGCAAGGCCGCACCTAAAGCTGCCGTGGCCAAAATGGCGCCGCAATAGGACTCATACAAATCCGCGCCCATACCTGCCACGTCACCCACGTTATCACCGACATTGTCGGCAATGGTCGCGGGATTGCGGGGATCATCCTCGGGAATTCCGGCTTCAACTTTTCCAACCAGATCTGCACCAACATCCGCCGCCTTCGTAAAGATACCTCCACCCACACGGGCGAACAACGCCTGTGTCGAGGCTCCCATCCCAAACGTCAGCATCGTCGTGGTGATTTCCATCATCTTGTTGGAGGGATCAAATCCCGCCGGTACAAGTACCCACAAACCATTCTGCATATGCTCGGTCGTATAGACCAACTTATCGAGAATCAGATACCACAGAGTGATGTCCAGCAGGCCGAAGCCAACCACGACCAACCCCATGACAGCACCGGAACGGAACGCCACCTGAAGGCCGCGATTAAGACTCTCGCTTGCCCCCTGCGCCGTCCGACTTGACGCCGCTGTCGCCGTTTTCATCCCAAGGAACCCGCAAAGCCCGGAGAAGAAACCTCCCGTCAGAAAGGCAACTGGCACAAACGGATTCTGAACCTTGAAGATGGCCAATATGGTAAAGATGGCCACCAAAACAATAAACACCATTCCCACGCGGGTGTACTGCTGCTTCAGATAGGCCATGGCTCCTTCACGCACATAACCGGCAATCTCCTCCATCCGGGCATTACCTTTCGGTGCACCCATCATGAGTTTGTAACAGACCCACGCGAAGAAAAGGCCAAACACTGCGCCAAAAGGAGCAATCCACCACGACAACGGCGTCAGCGATACTGTTTCCGCCACAGCCGCCGCTTCCTGCGCCATCACGCTACTTGCCGCCATTGCCAATACAACCCCTAAACCCATTCCTGCCGCCTTCATCAATGCTCCCTTTCTGACTGTTTGTATGTCGTTTATGAACCTGAAAAAAATGAGCGAGGTTGCACAATATTAGCACCCCCTGTGTATGTCAATTCTTTAACGGATTAATTTTAACTTTTTTTCGGGAAATAGAAACACTCCGCTCGATCGCCAGAAGTGAAAATGTGAGGTAAAGCGTGTAGACATGAGCCGCCATGACCATTCCCTGCCAGTCGCCGTGGCACAACAATCAAACCGTGAAATAATGGCTCGAGAATCGCATCGAAGAATTCGACGAAAAAAAGAGAGTTACCCCTCTGGAAACCGAGGTAACTCCCGCTCCCGAAATTGCACGCGCATTGAATACCGGCTTAATAATTTACCGGAACGATTTCAAAATAAGACTTGGGATGCTGGCAGATGGGGCACTTCTCCATTGCTTTAAGACCTTCGTGGACAAGTCCGCAATTCCGGCAGCGCCATTTAACCTTTTCTGCCTTTTGGAAGACCATCCCCTGCTCCACGTTTTTCAACAGGGCCAAGTAACGCGCCTGATGTTCCTTTTCAATTTTACCGATTCCTTCGAACAGGCGGGCGATATCCTCAAACCCTTCTTCCCGGGCATCTTTTGCCATCTGCGGATACATCGATGTCCACTCGTGACCCTCTCCGCTGGCCGCCGCTTTCAAGTTGGCAATGGTATCTCCAATCCCCGATAAGGCCTTGAAATGGAGCTTGGCATGCTCTTTTTCCTGTTCAGCCGTCTCCAGGAAAATCGCGGCAATCTGTTCATACCCCTCTTTCTTGGCCACCGAGGCAAAGTAAGTGTATTTGTTGCGCGCCTGGGATTCCCCCGCAAAAGCATCCTGTAAATTCTTTTCCGTTTTGGTTCCTGACAATGTCGCCATGTTCAATCCTCCTTGGTTTTGAGTTTGAGAAATATACCGTTGCTCATGCCCTGACATGGAAATTTATCCCAAAATGGCGGCAGTAAAACAAGCACGACGAAATGACACTAAATCAACTTTCTCTGATTTCCGCCGCTAATTCCTGCCTTAGCAGTTTCTTGATGGCATCATGCATCGCATTGACTTCCTCGTCACGAAGGGTCTTTTCCATAGACCGGTAAGTCAACGAATAAGCCATACTCTTGCGTCCTTTCCCCACGTTCTCGCCGCGATACACATCAAAGAGTCGGATATCAATCAATTCAGCCGGCGCCTTGCCTCGGATCGTCCGCACCACCGATTCGTGATTCACCGATTCATCCAGCACTATCGCCACATCACGATCCACCATCGGATACGTGCCCACCGGCTTGCTGGCCGGCACCCGCAGCACATGCTGGATCAAGGGACTCACCCGTAATTCCATCACAGCCACCGGAGCGGTCATCCTCCACTCATCCCTGAGTCTGTCGCTAATTAAACCCATCACTCCACAGTGCTCGCCGCCAATCACAATCGACACGGCTATTCCATCGGCAAATGCAGGGCTCGCGAAGGGCTCAAGCACAATATCGGCATGGGAAAGCCCACCCCTCCTAACCTCAGGGATATGGTTCGCCTGACAAAGCGCCTCAAGAATTCCTTTGATCCATTGGAAAGGCTCCTGATCCCGAATCGGACGGCTCTTCTGCATCCCCTGATACCCCACTGGCCCCATCAATCCAATACAAAGACGGTCTTCCTCCCCCAACACCCCATTCTTTCGCTTGAAGAATACCCGCCCTATCTCGAAAAGAGCCGCTTCCCGGGCTTGCCTGGCCAAGTTGCGCCCAAGGGTTTCCATCATCTGTGGTAGCAGGCTATCCCGCATGACCGTGTGATCCGCACTAATCGGATTGGGCAGAACCAGACGTTCGTCAGGATTACCATAGCCCACAAGATTCAAGAGTTTCTCAGATAAAAAGCTGTAGTTCATGATCTCGCTCAACCCGAGTCCGATCAGGTTCTCACGGCACTTCAGTGTCGCTTGCGTCAACCGATCCTCGGCACCCGGAACAAGTCGTGAGGCTGGTGCTGGAGCAGGAATCTTATCCAGCCCATGAATTCTGGAAACTTCCTCAATTAAATCCACTTCCTGGTCAATATCGACACGGAACGCCGGAATCGAGACTGTCATCACATCGCCACTCTGCGTCAAAACCGAAAGCCCAAGGGACTTGAATATTTCCTGAACACGGCAAGGGGGAATTTCAATTCCAAGCAGGCTATTCATCCTCGTCAACCGCAGGTCCACTTTCTGCTGCACCGGCTTGACTGGGTAACAATCAATGACTCCCGATGCAATCTCTCCGCCCGCCAGTTCCGCGATTAATGCCGCCGCACGCCGGCTGGCCCATTCCACCATGTCAATATCCACCCCTCGCTCGAAGCGGTAGGATGACTCCGTGGAAAGCCCCAACCGTTTTGCCGTCTTGCGGATGTTGGTTGCCCTGAAGAAGGCGCTTTCCAAAAGAACCGTCTGGGTTGCATCCCGAATCTCACTGCCAGCTCCACCCATGACCCCCGCCACCGCCACGGGCCGCGTCGCATCGGCGATCATCAGCATTTCCGGTGTAATGGCGCGGGCGGCTCCATCCAGCGTACTTATGGATTCCCCAGCCCGGGCACGACGAACAACGATTCTCCTTCCGTTGATCAATTCATAATCGAACGCATGCAACGGTTGCCCGCATTCCAGCATCACATAATTGGTTACATCCACTAAGGCATTGATGGGCCGCACGCCTGCCCCCGACAACCGCTGCTGCATCCAGGGGGGGCTCGGCTTGGCGGAGACACCTGAGATCACCCGCGCCGTATATCGGGGGCACCCTTCGGTATCTTCAATGACGACAGAAGCAAAGCTCTCAACGCCTCTTTTGCCTTCCTTCAGTTTTACCTCCGGCAACCGCATGGGTTTGCCTAGAAGTGCCGCCACTTCGCGGGCTATGCCGATCATGCTAAGACAATCTGGACGGTTAGGCGTCACCTCAAGTTCCAAAATCGTCTCCGGCGGGCCGGCGATTTCCGCAAATGGGGCACCAACTTTGGTTTCCGGCGGCAGGATCATCAACCCGCTATGATCCTCCGAAAGCCCCAGTTCATCAGCCGCACAAAGCATCCCAAACGATTCCACACCGCGAACCTTGGCCTTCTTGATCTTCAAGCCATTCGGAAGCAGCGTCCCAAGTGTCGCCAGGGGAACCTTAATCCCCACCGCCACATTGGGCGCTCCGCAAACAACCGTCAGCATTACCACTCCACTGTTGACAGCACATACCGTCAGGCGATCGGCATTGGGGTGGCGATCAACGGTCACAACTTCGCCCACTACGATCCCGGCGAAATCGTTGCCAACGGTCTTGATGCCTTCGACCTCTGTCCCCGAGAACGTCAGAAGTGAAGCCAATTCCTTTGGCGTCACATCGAAGTCCACATATTCCTTCAACCAGCTCAATGGCACTTTCATAATTCACCTAATCTGCAACATGCGTCATTTCTGAAGCCCGAACCCATCCCCTCCCTTTGCCCCTCTTACCGGAACTGCGTCAAAAATCTGATGTCATTTTCATACAACATTCGGATATCTTCGATCCCATACTTGATCATCGCTATCCGCTCAACACCCATTCCGAAGGCATACCCCATACAGGACTCCGGATCGTATCCCACCTTGCGGAACACCTTGGGGTTCACCATCCCCGCACCCGAAATTTCTATCCATCCGCTATTCTTGCAAACACGGCAACCCGTCCCGCCGCACACATGGCAGGAGAAATCGTACTCAACGCTCGGTTCCGTGAAGGGGAAGAAATGCGGACGGAACCGCACGTTGACATCCGGCCCCATCATCCGGTGCGCAAAGAATGTAATGTCTCCCTTCAGATCGGCCATGCTGACCTGCTTATCCACATAGAGTCCCTCGATCTGGTGGAAGTTGGCGCTATGTGTAGCGTCTGTGGTGTCACGCCGGTAACAACGCCCTGGCGCAATAATTCGCACCGGCGGCTTGCGCCCCTCCATCACACGGATCTGAACCGGCGATGTCTGTGTCCGGAGCAAGGTTTTCGGCGCCAGCCAGAAGGTATCCTGAGTATCGCGAGAAGGATGATCATCCGGCGTATTCAGCGCATCGAAATTATGCCATTCCGTCTCAATATCCGGCCCATCGGCAACGGTGAATCCCATCATGCCGAAAATAGCGATGGCCTCTTCGATAACCTGCGTCACCGGGTGTCGGGTTCCCAGTGGCCGCCACGCGCCTGGCAGTGTTACATCGAAGTTCTGTTGATTCGCTGATTTGGCGACCAGTTGCAATTGAGCCTTCGTCATCTCCACCTGCCGGGCAAGAGACTGCTTCAGCTCATTGACGCTCTTGCCGAATACCGGGCGATCTTCCGGGGCAACCCCTTTGAGTTGCTCCATAATATCCTGCAACAACCCTTTGCGACCCAGATACTTGATGCGGATCGTTTCCAAGTCATTCAGGGTGGCAGCCTGAGCCGCCTCGGCAACGGCCTGATCCTTCAAAACAATAATATCCTGTGCATTCATGGTAACCCCGTCCTGCAAAATTCGGAGCTTTGTATAACAGATGCCACCAGCCTCCGCCACGCCTTTCTTTAAAGAGACTCAGTGTTTTAGGACATTTATCCTCAACCCGTCTCACTTCCCATATCCCCGCCCATCGACCATCACGCCCTGAACCAGTGGCTACGTCTGCGTCTGTGTTTTCATCCACGCTGCCACCTGTTCGGCAAGTTTCGGGCCAAACCCGGGGACAGCCGCTATTTCGTCAGATGTCGCCCTAACTAATCGTTTCACCGACCCGAAATGCTTTAATAAATCGCGCTTGCGTGCACCACCAACTCCTGGAATATCATCAATCACCGATTCCCTGATCCGTTTCGCCCTCAACCGAAGATGATGCGCCAACGCAAAACGATGTGCTTCATCCCGCGCCCTCTGTAACACATGCAATGCACTAGACCCAGGCAATAACCTCACCGGTTCCCGTCGACCATGCACATAAATCTCCTCAAACTTCTTCGCCAATCCGATTATCGCCGGCTTGTTCATGCCCAGTTCCATCAAAGCTCCCAAGGCGGCATTCAACTGCGCAACCCCGCCGTCCACGATTACCAGATCCGATAATACCTCCCTTTCCTCTCTCGACCGCAGAAAGCGCCTGCGGATCACCTCCGCCATCATACCCGGATCATCAGCCTGCTCAATCGTCTTGATCCTGAAGTGCCGGTACCGCGATGGAATTGGGCGCCCCTGCACCAGGCAAACCATACTGGCCACCGAAAGCGTTCCGGAAATGTTGGAGATATCATAACATTCGATAACCCTTGGCATATCGGCTAGACCAAGCACCTTCTGCAACTCCTTCACCCCTTCAAGGGCATCGTCATCCCTGTTGATCCGGGGCATTGCCGCCCGCGCCCGCTGGTGAATGATGTCCTTCAGCATAAACCACATATCGCGTAAGGTCGCCGCTTCCTCAAACCGCGCCACCGCCCCTGCCCGCTCCATGGCCGCACGGAGTTCCTCAAGCAATGCCGGCCGCTCTCCCCGCAGAAACGCACATGCCTCCTTCGCCCGCTCCAAATACGCCTCACGAGAAATCCGGCCAACACAGGGTGCTGAACAATAGCGGACGATGTCGTTGATGCAATGATGATGATCCTCCGGACCCGGCTCATGCGGATGACATTTCCTCAGCCCGAATTTCTTTTCGACGAAATCCATGGCCGCATATGTCGCCGCCGACGATATATAGGGCCCCAGATACAGGGCTCCATCATCACGCCGGATTCTCACCGCCCTGAACATTGGCCAGGGATCCTTCAAGTCAATCCGCAGCATCAGGAATCGCTTATCATCCTTGAAGTCCACATTGTAACGCGGCTTGTAGTCCTTGATCAGCTGACTTTCCGTCAACAAGGCTTCTGCCTCGTTGCGTAGGACAAGGATGTCAAAATCATCCACACTCTTTACAAGGCCGCGCAGCTTGGGATCTGCTCGCCGCCACGTCCCTGTCCGAAAGTAGGATTGAACCCGTTTGCGCAGCGAAACAGCCTTGCCGACATAGATGATTTTCCCTCGCCGGTCTCGCATGATGTAGCAGCCTGGCTTATCTGGCAACTCAAGCAGCTTGGCCTGCACCTTTTCGGATAATGTGAACGTCGCCATGGCTTCCGCTCATCAATCTCACCCGCCCAGAACCCGAAGGACTTTCTCTGCCAACACATCAGCCGTCATGCCGTACTTCTTGGTCAGATGGGCCGCTGAACCGTGCGGGATGAATTCACGCGGCCATCCGGCACGCACGACCCCCCCCTTGTACCCGCGCCCGATCAGAAACTCCTCGACGGCCGAGCCGAATCCACCGGCAGCAATTCCATTCTCGATCATCAGAAAGCACCGTGCCAACGGGCTTTGGTCCGCCAGAAGATCCTCGTCCAGCGGGGCGACAAAACGCGCATCGACGACGCCCACAGAGTAACCCCGTGTCGCCAGCAGGTCGGCAACCCCGGAAGCCAACGGCAACGCATCCCCCAGCGCCCAGATCTGGACTTCCCACCCCTCGCGGACAACGCGAGCCTTGCCGCATTCAACCGGATCAAATCGGTCCGGCATCACAAACCCCGGGCAGACGCCACGCGGATAACGCATCACCGTTGGTTGTCGCCACTGAACAGCGGAGGCTAGCATATTCACCAACTCAACCCCATCCGCCGGCTGCATCACCACCAGATTGGGAATACTCCGCAACAGGGCGAGATCAAACAACCCGTGATGCGTTGGTCCATCATCACCAACAATACCCGCCCGATCCAGACACAGAATCACCGGCAACTGCTGGAGGCATACATCGTGAATGATGCAATCCACCGATCGTTGCGCAAAGGAGGAATAGACGGCAAATACCGGCACAAATCCCTGCGTCGCCAGACCAGCCGCGAATACCACCGCGTGCTCCTCGCATATACCGACGTCGAAAAAGCGATCAGGAAACCGCTTGGCAAATGACGATAACCCCGTACCCGTTTTCATGGCCGCCGTAATGCCGATCACGTCCGGATTCTGCGCGGCGAGAATCTCAAGCGCCGATCCAAAGACATGGGAATATGTGGGAACTCCACTGTTGACCGTTGGCGTCCCCGATTCCACATCAAAGCCTCCAATGCCATGCCATGTTTCCGGGCACTCCTCTGCATAGGAATACCCTCTCCCTTTCTGG
The DNA here is from genome assembly GCA_964609375.1 of uncultured Verrucomicrobiota bacterium. GTDB lineage: Bacteria > Verrucomicrobiota > Kiritimatiellia > CAIKKV01 > CAITUY01 > CAZDUS01. The sequence goes on from CAZSSA010000002.1 coordinate 61,575, forward strand.
GTCGATACATGCAGCAGGATGGGCCGATCATAGTCACGGGCAATTTCCAGTGCGGCAATCAGGCGCGGCAGATCATGCCCGTCAATGGGGCCGACATACCTCAACCCCAGTTCCTCAAACAGCACGCTATGGAGGAACATGCTCTTGATCGCCTCTTCAACTCTCCAGTAGGTGCGCCGCAAAAACTTGGATTCCCCGGACACCCGTGCCACCGCTCTCTCCACCGCCGACTTCAAGTGGTTGTAACGAGGATTGGCCAGTAGTTCGCCGAGGTATCGCGATACGGCACCTACGTTTGCCGAAATGGACATCTCATTATCGTTGAGGATCACCACCAGACGCTTGGCGGTGGCGGCAATGTTATTCATGGCTTCGAACGATATCCCGCACCCGAGGGATGCATCGCCAACCACTGCCACAACATGCTCATTACCGCCTTGCCGGTCCCGCGCCGCCGCAATGCCCAAGGCCGCCGACAACGCTGTGCCCGCGTGACCTGCCCCGAAGACATCAAAGGGACTTTCCTTCCGGCTCAAAAAACCCGACAATCCCTCGAACTGACGTAAGGTGTTGAATCGATCTTTTCGCCCGGTCAAAATCTTATAGGTATACGCTTGATGGCTGACGTCCCACACAATCTTGTCGCTTGGCGGACTAAACACCTTCAACATGGCCATCGTCAACTCAACCACACCAAGATTGGGAGCCAAGTGCCCTCCCGTCCGGCTTACCGTCTCAATAATCAAGGAACGGACTTCAGCGGCTAAACTCTCCATCTCGGCAACCGTAAGGGACTTGATATCCTCAGGGCCATTGATCATCTTCAGAACATCACTCATCGTTTCCTGAACCATTCTTCCTCTGGCTATTGCCAATCAATATAAAATGGCATATTCCGCCCACCCCATCAAGTACGCACAGCACCCCGCAGTAATGGGCACTATGCAATCGCTTGACGCCATGCCCCTGCCGACTGTAGTTTCACAACTTCCCAGTAGCCCAAAGGTAAAAAGTCAATGAAATGCCTGTTTGTAAACGCAATCAAGAATGACGATTGGGGCGGCATGGAGAACTGGATGCTTAAGCTCTGTGCAAGCTTACCCGCCTTGGGAGACGACTGCTTGGTCGTAGGCAGGCCCTCCAGCCGTTGGACACCCATTTGCCGCGAAAACCACCTGTCCTTCGAACCCTGCACCTTCGGTGGCGACTTCACACCATGGGTCGTTCCACGTCTGCGCGCCATTTGCCGCCGTTTCCAACCCGATGTCGCCATCGTGAAGGGCTTCCGCCAGGCCCGATTCATGCGCAGGGCATGGCCAGCCGCCAGCATTGCCGTCAAACTTCCGTTTAGTCATGAACTGACCCCCGCCCTGACGGATCGCTATACCTTTCAACATTGTGTGGATCTCATTTTGACGGATAACAATGGTGCCCGTGATGCCTTCACGACTCTTCCGTGGGTACTTCCCGGTAAAATTGCGGCCATCCACAACGGCGTCTTTATACCCGATGCTGTCGAACTCCCGATGGCCAGGATCAGCCTTCGCCAGTATTTGAACTTGCCGGCGGATGCCTTGATTATCGGCGCCTCCGGCCGCATGACAGCCGTCAAGGCGTTTAATGACGCCATCCGGGCTTTTGCAGGAATGCAAAAACCCGAAGCCCATCTGGTTATCTTCGGCAATGGTCCGGAACAGGCAGCACTTAAATCACTGGGTTCACAACTCGGACTGGATAACCGTCTTCACTTCCCAGGCTGGCATGATGATGCTCGCCGCCTCATTTGGGGTTGCGATGCCTTTATCCATCCCAGTCTCAACGAAGGGCTGCCCAATGCTGTGCTGGAAGCCATGGCCGGCGGCGTCCCTGTCGTCGCCACAACCGCTGGCGGTACTGCGGAAATACTGTCAGGCCCCTTAACCGGGTGTTTAACCGACCTTCACGATGTGGAAGGAATGACCGAACGACTTACTCGTCTCATGGAAGATGCTTCGCTGCGCCAAGCCATGGGCAGGTTGTCCCGCGAACATGTGATGACACATTTCTCAATTCCCGCTATGACCGTTGCCATCCGGAAGGTTCTCGAAAAGACGGTAGGCTTGCGGAAAACATCCAGGGCGGCACCACTAACTTCTGCCGATGGATTCCAGTGGATCAAGGCTATCGATAACGGAGTTGAATCCGAGGCCCGCACCTGGCCATATCTCCTCCACGCCAGACTTGTATCCAAGTCGGCCAAAGCCACCGTACACCACATTGAACTCAATGGGAGGTCCTTTTACACCAAACAATTCACAGGGGATCGCTGGCTGCTCCGCCGCCTCGGTATCCGCCGCCCCCTCGCCTTGAATAACTTCCGTGCTGCACAGCAAATTGCGCTACTCGGTGCGGAAACCGTGCCGCATCTGGCCGCCGGTTGGTCTGCACATTTGAGCGGAAGAGCCACTTCCCTACTGGTCACCGAATCGATTCAAGGGTTGATAACCGCGGATCAGTGGGTAATTACTCATCCCGCCACCGCCATTGCCCGGAACCGTTTTGTTCACGATCTGGCCAACTGGCTGGCTCACCTCCATGGCTCAGGCATCGCCCCCCATGACTTGAAATTCTCAAACATCCTGATCGGCGAAGAGAGCGGTCATTATAAATTTATCCTTTTGGATCTGGATAATTGCCGCTTCCGCTTCCTGGGGGTGGCCGATTATGATGCGGAGCGCAATCTCCATCAACTGTTCAGGTCGTTCCAGAAGGTAATGACGCCTCAGGAAGCCTTGCTTTTCATGGCCGTGTACCGTCAATCACGCCAATTAACCAAGTCTCAAGCTCGTCGACTCTTTGATGCCGCCGAAAAACGTCTGCAGCGTCATGGGCACGGTTACAAACACCTTTCAACCCAGTCCCTGTAGGGGCGTCGATTGTCGCCCCCCTCCGAAGTCTCTCCTGAACCCCGAACCCTGAACCCTCCTTCTTTCCCCCTGCCCCCCCCCATCTCAACCCACCGGCTTGGGCAGGAATATCTCCTGGAACAAATTACGCGCATACCTGTCCGTCATCAGCGATAGATGATCCACAACGATCTGACAAAGGGGAGGCCGGTTTCCTTGTGGATATAACTTATTGATAAAATGATGCAATTCTCGCACCGGAAGCGGATCCGATTCACGCACAATCCCCCATTGACGTTGGCTCCGACTTACCAACTCCCGCTGTTCGAAATCAAAAATGACACCGAGCATATTCTCCGCCCGAGTGGCGTACTCCACCAACTGGGGATGATAATAAATATGCTTCCGACTGTATTCGTAAAGAACCCGCAAGGCGTCAAAAACCTCATCAGAGAAACCGAGCCGCTCCGGTGTCTTCAAATTGCCGCGGATCATATCCGTCACCAGGCTGTTAATGATAACGCGATTGTCCGCGCCCAGCACGCGCTTCACCTTTGACGGAAGAGGAGGAAGATCACCCAGGACACTCAACGCATCCTCGTAATCACGTCCCGCATAGGCAATCCGGTCCACCAAACGCACCAGACACCCTTCCATCGTAATGGGAATGCTGGCACGTTGCGTTATCCTTTCCAACGGCTTCCCGACGTTGATCCGGGGTGATAAATATTGTTCCATCGTCTCGCCACAGTGGCACACAATGCCATCCCTCACTTCATAGGTCAGATTCAGACCACACTCTTCCGTGGATGGACGGAACGCAAGACGGTCAACGACCCGCAAGCTGTGAATTTCATGGGCAAACGTCTTCGTTGCATCGTTCTTCTTCCATAGCCGGTCCAAAGCCTGCTCCCCGGCATGACCAAAAGGACCGTGCCCAAGGTCATGTCCCAGGGCAATGGCATACGCCAGATCCTGATTCAAACCCAGCGCCCGGGCTATCGTCTGCGCGATCGACGCCATGTAGAGTGAATGATCGACACGGGTGGAGACATGATCGCTCTCTGGCGAAAAGATCACCTGGGTCTTGTAGCGCAACCGACGAAATGCCGTGCAGTGCAGAATACGATGTGCATCGCGTTGATAGCATAGCCGAATGGGGTCTTCCGGTTCAGCACGCTGGCGCCCCCGGCTTTCCGAACTCAACATCGCCAGCGGGTGGTCCAGAATCTTCTCTTCGCGTTCCTGCGCCAATTCTCTCAATGTCTTTTTCATGGTACTCCTAAACCGGTAGAGCCGAACAATCCTTATCTTATTCGTGCAGACGATAATACTTGATCATCCCGTAGGGAAAATCGTGAGGCTTGTAATTCATCAGCCTGCCATGCCGCAAGCTGAACGACATGCTGTGGTGTAAGAACAGCCATGGGCAATCCTCCATGACCACACGTTCCATGGCCGCATGAAGGGCATCACGCTCGGGACCATCCGGTAATTTCGCCGCCGCCTCATAAAACCGGTCAAACTTAACATTTTTATAATTGGTCCGGTTGGCGCCCGGCGTCTCATTGGGACCATAAAAAAGCTGAAGGAAATTTTCCGGATCCGGGTAATCCGCTACCCACGTCAACAGGAACATCTGGGCTTGACGCTGCTCGATCTTTTTCAAGAACGCAGGCCAATTGTTGAAACTCGGCCTGACGACAATGCCGATGCGTTCCATGAAGGATGCCATCACCTCGGCGGTCTCCCGCGTGTCAGAACCGGCAGTCCCCAATTCCAATGTCAATTCCAGGCGCCGCCCCGTCTGGGGATCACGCCCGCCGGGATACCCCGCCGCCTTCATCAACACTTGCGCTCGCTCCACATCAAATGGAAATAACGTTTTCCCGGGATCCATCCGTCGCATCACCGGCGGTACCGGCCCATCAGCAGGCATCACGCGTCCGTTCTGAAACTTCACCCATTTTTCGCGATCAAAGGCCGCCATCATGGCTTGTCGCAAAAAACGGTTGGCGCCAACAACAGGATCGTCCATGTTAAACCCGATATACCCCGTATCCAGTGCCGGAGCCTTGTCCATAACAATGCCGCGCCGCTTCAGATCTTCAGCAAGCCCATCTTGTCCAACGATGACCGCCTCCCAATTATCCCGGGAAATCGCCGACATCTCCAATGCATTAGCCAGGAACATCAACCATTGCGAAGAGGCATCACTAACGGCGTATTGGACAATTCGATCAATAAACGGGATGGGGTTTCCTCTGTCGGTCAATAACCCGAGGGTTTCATCATCAGCGCTGCTGGACACCGGATACCGGTCAACTCTCCCCGTCGCCCGCCACTTGGGATTGCGCACGAACTCAATCCGGTAGTTATGCACATAAGAGCTCAACACATACGGCCCCGTTCCGACCGGATGGTTCACGAAGTCCTGCCCATAATAGTCAACAGCCTCACGCGGCACCGCATAGGCATAATTCATGGTCAGGATCCAGAGCATCGCCGGGAACGGCTGCGTCAACCGCAAGCAAAATGTATAGCGATCCGGCGCCGCCAGACCTTCGACCGGAGTCTCATACGTCGCCTTCCCCGACGACATCGCTTCACGAAAGGCGTCCAAACCAGCAACACGCCCACGGAATGCCCAAAACCCGGAAGACCCCACCTTGGGGTCCGCCACCCGCTTGATGGCATAGATAAAGTCCTCGGCGGTCAATTCCCGCCCTTTACCATCCGTGGACTCGAAACAGGGGTCATCTTGAAAATAGATCCCTCTCCTGATCCGGAAGGTGTACTCCATTCCGTTCGATGAGACCACAGGCATCGCGTCGGCCAAACAGGGTTCCACCTGATACGGGCGCTGCAGATAAGCATACTGCACCAATCCCTCGTAAATCTTGCTGACGGCCTGGACTGACGGCACATCCATGACCCGCGCCGGATCGAGCCCGGTCAAGCGTCCGGTTTCGCCGCGATACACCGACTCCCCGCAGGCCATCTGCACCATCAACAAGCCAAACATCACTAACCATCGAATCTTCATTGAAAAAGAAATCCCTGTTCCCATTAGTCCTAAATCGTCTGGAAAGATAACGGCATCATAACGTGGTTAAGCCAATTGCACAACTCAGCATGCTCACTCCCCGCCATTCCCCCTCCATGTCAACATGGCCGCAAAATTGGCTCAGTCACGATTCATAACCCCTTCAAATAAAGCATTG
>CAZSSA010000003.1:0-2086 GCA_964609375.1 uncultured Verrucomicrobiota bacterium
CACTCGCGTTCCATAACCGTTTCCGCCTCCCTGTCCCTTTGGGCCACCTGGATGGAAGATTGCCTGATGCAAAATCCGGAGATAAGAACGAGCCACAATTGGAGTGCCGCTACCGTTGGAATGCTTTTGGGTCTAGCGGTTGGATGGTGAGGTTGGGTTTCCAGTTCGGGGAGTTTCCATAGAATGCCATGGCATTGCCGTACACCAATCGCTGGATGTGATTTTCGGCCACGCCATCGGCTTGGAGGCGCTGTACCACTTTTACCAGACTGAGCGGATCGGAAACACCCCAGTCGGCGGAACCATTGACGATCATCCGGTCACTGCCGTATTGGCGGATGATTCCTGAGACACGCTCCGGGGAAAGTTTGGAGATGGGATAGACGGTCATTCCCGAGTAACAGCCGGAGTCGCGGGAGAGGGCAATGGTTTCCTCGGTATTGTGGTCGATGATGATCAGGTCGGGGTCCATGGCTACGTCGCGCAGGATGTCGATGGTTCGATGCGTGCCACGGAGTTTGTCGACATGGGGGAGGTGAATGATGACGGGCATGTGGCGGGCCTTGGCAATGCGGAGTTGGGCGATGAAGGCCATTTCCTCGTTTGGCGTGATGTTGTTGAAACCGATTTCTCCGAGGGCGACGCAGCGCGGATGATCGAGGTAAGCAGGGAGACCGGCGATGACTTCGCTGGCGAGGCCGGGATCCTCGGTTTCCTTTGGATTCAGGGAGACGGCGGCGAAGTGGTCGATGCCGAAGCGGCAGGCGCGGATGGTCTCGAATTCGAGGATGAGGTTGAAGTAGTCGAAGAAAGTGCCGGCATAGCGGCGGTTGGAGCCCATCCAAAAGGAAGGCTCTACGCAGGCCCGGATGCCCGCGTTGTACATGGCCTGGTAATCATCCGTGGTGCGGGAATACATGTGGATATGTGGCTCGATGATCAGCATGGAGGGCTCCTTGGTTTAGTTTGAAATGGTGATTCGGTAAAAGGTTGGCACGGCGGGGAAGGGGGCGATGACCGTTGTTGCGTTGGTTGGGGGAGTGCGGGTTGGAATGTTGGTGATGGAGAGCCAGTTGGTGGTCATGAGATTGGTGGAGGCCCAGATGATATAGGGGGGCGGCGGATGGATAGGGCCATTGGCGCTCTGCCATTGGAGGTAGGGTTGGCCATTGGTCCAGGTGAGGCTGGTCAGTCGCAAGGCGGAGGCGTCATTGGTGGGATCGGTTCCGGCGATGTATTCGGCCCAGGCATTCATACCGTCCTTGTCTTCGTCGGCGGTGTCCTCGGTGTCGAAAGAGGAATTGGTCAGGTTGTGGCTGACCAACCACCAGAGGGGGGTTCCCTGGGTGGTGAGGTCGGGATTGAAGAGGGCGAGGACGGAACGGGGTTGCGTCATAGCGAGGGAGATGGACGATAAATTGGTTTCTGCGGGGGTGACATTGCCATGCCAGCCATCGAAGTGGTGCCATGAGGCTGGGGTGGCCCCGAGGGTGACGTTGGTGGTGGAGGGGATCCAGCCGGTGGTACCTGAGACGGTGCCGCTACCGGAGGTGGTGATGGTGAGAAGGTAATTGGTTTTCCACAGCCAGCAGAGGGTGGTGTTGGTGGTGACGAGGAGGGTGGTGTTGGTGGCGGTGCCGTTGGTGGCGCTACCGGTGCCGGTCCAGCCGGAGCAGACATATTGGGTGGTGCCTGAGGTAAAGGGCGAGTTGGCGATGGAGCAGGGCAGATTGGTCTCCATGTCGAGATCCATGACGTTGGTCGAGGGGGAAGGGGTGCCGTAGGGGGAGGTGACGGAGAAGGTCAGGCGGTCGCGGATGGTGAGGCTCAGGTTGAAATTGGTGGTTTCATGGGGGGAGGCCGAGTCGGTGATGCGGCAGGGGATGATGAAGGTTCCGGTTTGGGAGGGACGGCCGGTGACGGTGCCGGTGGGGGTGCAGACGAGGCCCGCGGGGGTGTTGGGGGTGAAGCTCTCGGAGACATTGGCGGGAATGGCATTGGTGCCATTACGGGATGAGAGATAGTAGTCGGAGCCGTTACCGGCGGAGATGCCGATGGTGGGGGTGATGGAGGAGAGTGAGGGTGA
>CAZSSA010000003.1:2186-17987 GCA_964609375.1 uncultured Verrucomicrobiota bacterium
CCATTCCCATGAGACCTGCGGAAGTCCGCCCCTTGATGAGAGTGTGGCTTGGTAAGGGCGATTGGAGACGGCAACAGGCATGGTGGTGTTGAGAGGGGGGCGAAGGTGTTCGATGACCGGCAGTTGATATAGCCGGGAGGTGGAACTCAAGGAGGCATCGGTAAGTTGAATGCTAAATGTATAGGTGCCGGTGGAGGACGAGGTGCCGCTGATCAAGCCACTGTTGGTGTTCAGGTTAAATCCAGGCGGGAGGACGCCGGAAGCAATTGACCATTTAAATGGGGCCTGGGCAGCGTCGGCGCAGAACTGAAGCGAGTATGGCTTGTTGGTGTAGGCGGTTGGTGCTGTCCAAGGGGTGAAACCGAAGGGGCGTGGGAGGATCAGGAGGGTTGGGTCACCCATCAGATTATACATTTCGAAATAGAGTTGGGTTGTTGAAATACTGCCATAGTGTTGCCTGAACAGTTCTTTGGACGTAATGATTGATGTTCCTGTCGATGGTTTTGATTGTCCGAAAATGGCGTCAAATAGTTTCTTCTCAAGGATATCATCCTGATCCCAGGAACTGTTGACACTCGATGCGAGTACGGCCGATGCACCTTTGTCGGCGGCCCGTAGCCATGTTTCGGCGAAGCATTCGGGTTGGCTGAATTTTCCAGTCAGGCAGGCGAAACTGGCGATCAACGGATAGCGACCTGCATTTGTGAGGCTATTCACCTCGGCTTGTCCGAAATTAACAGGGGAAGAGTCGTTTTCGTAATACCAGCCATCATCATAGCCGTGACCGGAGTAGACGCCGACGATCCGCCCGGCGTTGAAGGCGGCGCTAAATTGGGCTTTATTTGCAGAGTAGGAATACCGATAGAGTTTGTCGCTGATGTATCCCAGGGGTGCTAGATGATTAGCGATGACGGTATTATGGGTGTCTTCCGGGACGGCATAATAGGTGGCGTCATATCCGGCGATAAAGGCGGCTTGTTTGTTCCAGGCGGCGGGGGCGTTGGTCTCAGTGGCGATTGACTTTTTGATGATGTCGCCGAGTTGGGTGGTATTGATGGCGCTGAAGCGCCCGACGGGAAATTCCGGGATCCAGTCGGTGGAGTTATCCATGCAGGTATAATACAGATCTGTGTCCGGGTTGTCGGTTTGAGTTCCTGTGAAGCAGGGGATTTGTCCTGTATCGCCGACCAGCAAGAGGGCGGTGGGGCGTGTATTGACGTTCCAGTAGCGGTTGGTGATGAAGGATCGGATTTTGGTTGTGGTGGAGCCAGTTGCATTGGTTGAAAAGACGTCCACTGTCCATCCCATGTTTTGCTTATGGGTAACAAAAGGGGCCAAGGTATTGGTGAAGTTGCCGGGGGAAATGATCAGCAGGCGGCCGGGTTGGCTATCGGAGGCGGTGATGGTGTCGCCATTGAGGGTGAGGGATTGGAGGGTGGTGACTTCCGAGGGGAGGAGGGGGGAGGGGGAGGAGGTGCTTTTGGGGCCGGCAAAGGTGATGGCGACCTCGATTTGCGAATAGAGGCGTGTTTCGCCTTTGGCCGGGTTGTAGGCGACGGGGGAGACCTCGATCATGACGAGGCGGCGTCCGGAGAGGGTGCCTGCTTCCTGGAGGGTGACGGGTTCGGCGGGGAGCCAGGCGTCGGTGGCGTAGATGGCGGCGTCTTTTTCGAAGATGGCTTTTTCGCGGGCGCCTGGAATTTTAGGGATGGGGCGTTGGACGGGACGGAGGGGGCCCCGGAAGCCGAGTGCGGACAGGGAGCGGTTGAGGGGGGTGGCTTTCCAACTGAGGTTGAGGGTGACACCATCGGGGACGACGATCAGGCGACGGATGACGGGTAGTTCCGGCTTGCCGATCTCCGATGTGGTGCCGGAGTCGGGGACGGTCAGGCGGCCATGGATGCCGTTGGAACTGGAGACCTCGCTGGCTTCAAGGCCGGGGATGGAAAAGATGACGTTCAGGGAGGTGTCGGTGACGGTTTTGCGAGCAATGGAGGCGGGGGCTGGTTTATCTTTGGTCAGCGGCACCCAGAGGGGTAGGGGTGGTTGCGCGGCATGGATTGAGCAGGTGATAAAAATGGCAATAAGGGCCAACCCGGCTTTTGCGTTCGTGAAGCGAATGGCAAGGTTGAGTATCCCTCGATCTAAGAACCAGACCCGCAATGATGTCATTTGGCTTTGATTGTATCATAAGCGAGGCATGGATTCCAAGAGTGTGTTGGGTGTCGTGCAGGGGAGCAGCAGGGTCATTAGTGATATCCACCAACTGGCACCGGAATTATGTCGAAACCTGAATGGTATTTATTTCCGGATTCCGGGGGGAGGTTAGTCCGACTGGCTCAAGCGCTTGACGGGCTTTTCGTACAAGGCGGCATGGGCGGCCACGAGGAGTTGGGGGATTTGTGCCGCGAACGGGCTGGCCTTGAGGGCTCCGGTGAAATCCAGTTTTCCGGTGTCGGCGGCATTCTGGCCTGGGAACCAATGATCGCCCTGTCCCAGCAGGTTGTACCGCATCTTGGCGAAGGCAACCATGTCGAGGCCGCGGGCAAAATTCCAGAGCCGCAGGATCTCGTGCAGGTTGACATGTCCCGGGGTGGTTTCCCATTCAGGCAGGCCCTCGTGCCAGCGGGCCATCCAGTCCGCGCCGCACACCCGGGCCAGCTCGGCATTCAGGCGGGCGGCGATGGTGGCCGGAAGGGCCGGATCGGACAGTCCGGCGACGGCGCGGCAATGCTCGTCATAATCGGAGGGCTTGGCGGCGCCGATGCTCAGGGTGTGGACCGCGGGGTGGCCGAGGCAGTACTGCACATTAAAGGCCATCGGGGTCAGCGGCTTGCACAGGTCCACCAGCTTTGGCGGCGGGGAATAGAGCTTGCCGCCCTTGTCGTTGGGGCTGATGATCAGGACGCCCATGTCCTGGTCCGCGGCGGCCTGCACGGCGGGCCAGTTGAAGGGATTGACGTAGTACCAGTGGAGATTCACATAGTCGAATTCCCCGGTGCGGATCGCGCGTTCCATCACCTTGAGCGGGCCATGCGTGGCGAAGCCGATGAAGCGGCAGCGCCCTTCGCGCTGGAGCCGCCTTGCCACCTCGAGACAGCCGCCCCGGCGCAACACCTGCTCCAGGATGGCTTGGTTGTTCACTCCGTGGAAGGCCAGCAAGTCGACCCGTTCCTGATCGAGGCGCTTAAGGGACCACTCGACGGTTGCCGCAAAGGCAGCGGGGTCTTCATTGGGGGCCACCTTGGTCTGCAGGATGATCTGGTCGCGAGGAATGTTCTTGAGTGCGCGGCCCAGTTGGACCTCGGAGGATCCGTAGCCGCGGGCGGTCTCAATGTGGCGGAGGCCGAGTTCGAAAGCCCGCTGCACCGTGGCTTCGACATTCCGCTGGCTTTCGGGGGTAATGGCATCGGTATCTTCCCAGGCCTGCTGGAACCGCATGCCTCCGCATGTCAGGACAGGCATGGCCAGGCCGGTACGACCGAAGCGCCGCACAGGGACAAGAGGGTTTGTTTGCATGAGGGGAAAGTAGTCGAGCGCCGGATTCAAATCAAGCAGTGAACAAGGAGCCGGTGGGGTCACGTCGACATTAGACATGACGAATGACGTTGTGACATTGCCGTTGCCTCGCGACAGAGTGAGGCAAGAGAGCGAAAAACCGGGGAATGTCCTCTTTGGCGGAAACTTGACCACGGGGCTGAATTCCGACAATCTATACGCATGAGTACTGCACGTAACCGTATGTATCTTTTGCTGGGGCCGTTGCTGGGGATGGCGGCCCTGATCGTTTATTCGATCACCTTAAGCCGGGGGCCCTTTCCCGGCGAATCAGCTGACCTGATGGTCAGGGAGCTTGGTCTGGCTCCCTTAATATTGAGTCAACGTCCGCTCTGGAGCGGGATTGTAGGCTTGGTGGAATTATTGCCGCTGGGCGAGGTGTCGTTTCGGCTCAACTTCCTGAGTGCTCTTTTCGGGGCCGGCTGTGTATGGATGTTGTTCCGGATTACGGCGGATGCGCTCTGGGCGGCGATTCCGGTAACGGATTTGAATCTTCGTGCGGCGAATCGAGCCTCTCTGTTGGGCGGGGTGGTGGCGGCCCTGGCGTTGATGGGGGCCATGCCGTTCTGGTATGCGGCCACGCGATTCCATATGGCGGCTTTCGATCTTCTGTTGCTGTTTATACTGGTGCGTCTGTTTTTGCGGTTTATCCATGACTCGACGGTATGGGTCGGGTTGTTGCTTGCGTTTCTTTACGGGTTGTTTGCGGTTGAGTTTGCCACTTTAATTATCTTCGGTCCGCCAGTGCTGATGGGATTGCTTTACGGGTTGTGGATCAACGGGGATTTGAGGTTGAAGCGGGTGCTGGCCCTGGCGGGTTGTCTTGCGGCGGGATTGCTTTTTTACGGGGTCGCCGCATGGAAGTTGATGCATAGCGAAGCACTCAGGTTAACGGGGGAATCGGGATTCTGGCTTGCGTTGTTTTATGTGTTCAAGGGGCAATACCAACTGATTGCGAAGGGGTTGCCACAGGTGGGTTGGCTTCTGGTGATTGTGACGGGGATTGTCCCCTGGCTGGCGGTGTTGGCCGTTGGGCGTCGCGGGTTGAACGAGGAAAGGGACTGGGGGCTTTATATCCTGCACTTCATCCTTACGGGAGTTGTGCTCGCGGTGCTATTTAATGTTCCCTTTGCCCCCTGGCGGGTGATGGGTGTCGCGAGGCTGCTGGTGACGCCTTATGTTCTGCTGGCGTTTACGTTGGGGTATCTGGTGGCCTATTGGTCGTTCATTTCGCGCATGATCATTTGGGAGGCCGAAGAGGGCGAGACGCGCAGGCTCTGGTGGCGGGAATACGGCGGGTTGATCCCTGTCGGATTGATAGTGGTGGCGACGACAACGGCGGGGGTGTTGAATTTCAGGATTGCCGATGCGCGGTCTGCCGGAGCCGTGAATGCGTATGCACGATCGGTGGTTCAGGCGGCGGGTGACCGGACGTGGTTGGTGACCGATGGACTACTGGACAGCAACTTGCAGCTGGCCGCCTACGAGTTAAAGAGTCCTGTCCGGCTGTTGAACCTCAGAATGGGTGGCAATGCGTTGTATATGAAGTATATGGCGCGATCGTTTGATGATCCCCGGCTGAAGGGGTTGGCGGAAGTGGATGGGATGGCGTTTCTTCAGGAGTGGATAAAGACTGATCCGCAATTTGCGCGGAAGGTGGCTTTCCTGAGTCAACCGGACTTCTGGTTGTCGGCGAATCTCCAGCCGGTGGCGGATTGTGTGTTGTTTGAGGGGGTGCCGACCCGGGAGGATGTGAATGCCGAACAACTCTGGGCGGCGCACCAGGAGTTCTGGAAGAAGCCGTTCATTCCGCAGCTTGCCCGCCTACGCAGGACGGATCCCCTGTTGTCAGGGGCGGCCGACGCTGTCTTGCGACGGCTTAGCATGGTGGCGAATAATCTTGGTGTGTTGATGGAGGATGTGGGGTGGAACAAGCAGGCCTATGAGGCGTATGCGAAAGCGCGGGAACTGTACGGGGACAACATTAGTGCGTTGCTGAATCAGGCGACGATGATACGTCGCGGGTTTGCAACACCGGAGGCCTCCACGGTCAACGAGGCGGTGAAGGATCTGATGAAAAACCTGCGGCAGAAGTACCAGATCTGGTCCCTGTCGCGGGTGTATGGCTATGTGCGGATGCCCGAAGCGTATGCGGACCTCGGGTTCTCGTGGGCGTATTCGGGGCAGCCGGGGTTGGCGGTGGCGGGGTACAGGCGTGCGATTGAGCTGGCACCGGAACGGAAGGAACGGTTGAGCCAGGGGTTGGCGATGGCGTATATAGCGCAGGATCAGCAGGAGGAAGGGGAAGCGGTTCTGAAGGAAATGGTGGCGGCGAATCCGACGAATGTGGCGGCGCTGTTGTCCTTGTCGCGACTGGCAACGAGACAGGGCGAGTTTGTTGAGGCGTCGAAAATACTGGATCGCATTCAGGCGATGGGGATTCCCAAGACAAGGCTGGCGATGGAGTATGCGGTGTTGCACCTGGCGGCTGGGGATCCGGGCAAGGCTAGAATTGTGTTGCAGGAATTGGTCGATTTGAAGCCTGATTTGGCGGTGGCGTGGGCCATGCTGGGTGGGGTGGTGATCGAGCAGAATGATGCGGCGGCGGTGAACGAGTGTGAGCGGAGGCTGCAACGGGTGAAGGGGCGGGATTTTCTGGCGACGGCCGTGCTCGGTCAAATTGCCCTGTATAAGCATGATTATTCGGCAGCGCGGGTTTATCTGGACCAGGCGCTGGAGATGAGGCCGACTGTGGTGGCGTTGCTGGAACTTTTGTTGCGGCTGGATGTGCGGGACGGGCGGCGCGATTTGGCGGCGGGTCATGTGCGGCGCCTGTTGTTGCTGGATTCCGGGCATCCGTATGCGAACCAGGTGCTGGCCGCCATGCAGTTGGAGAGCAAGGAATACGCGCAGGCGGAGAGCTCGTTGCGGAAAAGTCTGGCGCGGGGCCGGAGTGCAGATGCGCTGAACGATCTGGCATGGGTATTACAGGCGCGTGGGAGTCTGGATGAAGCAGAGGCTTTGGCGCGGGAAGTGGTGGGGATGGCCGGCAAGAATGCGAATTTCCAGGATACGCTGGGGGTTATTTTGATGGCTAAAGGTGACCTCAAGGGAGCGGACGATGCCTTCCGGAAGGCGCTGGAACTGGCTCCGGATGCGGCGGTTGTGCAATTGCATCTTGTTGAGCTTTATGTGAAAAAGGGGGATTCGAAGAAGGCGGCGGACCTGGCGGAACAGTTGATGGGACGGATGTCCAGCCTGTCGCCTGAAGATCAGGAGCGGTTGCGGAAATTGGCGAGGAAGTAGGGAATGGTTTTGTTTTTCCGGTCGCGGGCGGCGGCAAACGACCCCCTGCAGCGAATGGTGACGGCGAACATAAGGTGAGGATCAGGTTATGATGTTTGCAGACGCAAAAAAAATGTTGAGCCAGTTAGGGCAGGATCACGTGTTGGCCGGGTGGGATCGATTAGAGGCGACGACACAGGCAGGGTTGCTCAAGCAAATTGAAGAGCTGGATATTGAGACGATTGGTCGCATCCGGACGCTGCTGGCCTCCAAGCACTCCGTTGCGGGGGGGGCGATCCATTCCGATATTGAACCGGCTCCGGTGGTTTCGCTTTCAAGCAGCGAACAGGCCTTGCCGCGTGCGGAGGGTGAGAAGGCTTTGCGGGAAGGAAAGGTCGGGGTCATTCTGGTTGCCGGCGGGCAGGGGACCCGGCTTGGGTACGACGGTCCCAAGGGAACCTATTCGTTGGGGCCGGTCAGCGGGGCGTCATTATTTGAAATTCATGCTCGCAAGATTCTCGCCTTGGAGCGTGAATTTGGAGCGCCTGTGCCGTTTTACATCATGACGAGCCAGGGGAATGATGCCGATACGCGGCGGTTTTTTGAGAGCAACGCCTATTTCGGATTGGCGGCGGAGCGGGTTCAATTCTTTATTCAGGGGACGCTGCCTGCATTCTGGCCGGACGGACGGATGGTGATGGAGGCGCCGGGTCGTTTGTTTTCGGCGCCGGATGGACACGGCGGGATTTTGACGGCGTTAAAGCGGACGGGTATGATTGCGGACATGGAGCGGCGGGGAGTGACGACGTTGTTTTATTTCCAGGTGGATAATCCGTTGGTGGACATTGCCGACCCTGTATTTGTTGGAGCCCATCTGCTGGAGAAGGCGGAGATGTCGCTCAAGGTTTGCGCCAAGCGTGATGCGTCCGAGGGGCTTGGGGTGGTGGTGGTCAGGGAAGGACGGCAGGCGGTTGTGGAATACACTGAATTGACTGATGCGCAAAAGAAGGCGTGCCGGGCGGACGGTGACCTGGTGTTCAAGTTTGGCAGCGTGGCGATTCACATTTTTTCTCTGGCGTTCTTGAAGCAGGAAGCCACGGCTGGTTTGCCGCTGCATCAGGCGCACAAGAAGGTGCCGTATTGTGATGAGGCGGGGAAGATCTGCAAGCCCGGAAAGCCGAATGCGTACAAGGTTGAGAAGTTTATATTTGATGCTCTCCCGGATGCCCGGACATCGTTGCTGTTGGAGTTTGCGCGCGAGGATGAATTTGCTCCGGTGAAGAATGCCGAGGGGGATGATTCCCCGTCAACGGCGCGGGGTGCCATGATGGAGAAATGGGCGCGGTGGCTGGCGGCGGCGGGGGTGAAGGTTCCGCGGAATGCCAAGGGTGGCTTGGTTTACAAGGTCGAGATTGATCCGGTGTTTGCGAATGGCGCAAGGGCGCTTAAGTCGCGGTTGCCGGCTGGATTTGAGATCAAGGGTGATGTGGTGTTATGTTTGGATTAGCGCTTATTATATTGGCGATGGCGGGAATGTCGTTCGCGCTTTGGATAACGCAGACGGCAAAGGCGCTTGATTATTCCCGCCTACAGGTGAAAGAGACGTGGGAAGCCTTGAGGCATGAATTGGCGGCACGGCGTGAAATGGTGCCGTATATTGTTGCCACCGTTAACACCGATGCCTCGCAACTGTTGGATGTGATCGGGAATGCGTGCGATCTGGCCGATCATGTGGCTTCTGTGCATGAGTGTTCGCAAGCCGAGGCGCGACTGACATCGTCCCTGAACCGCCTGTTTGCTTTTATTGATGCTGAACATGACGCCACCGGGCAGGAAACGCTGGATCATCTGCGGGCACGGCTCCAAGATCAGTATAACCGTATTATGATGCACAAGGAGATTTACAACCGGCAGGCGGAGACCTTGAACACGTTGCTGGAGCGTGGTGTGGCGCGTTTATTTGTGTCGTTTGGAATTTATCGCAAGGCGGATTTGTATTAAGACCATGTCGAACTGGGGTTTACCATCGGGGACACTGCCGCGGACAAAATCCTGCTTTATTTGCGGGGAGAAGAATGCCCATGGGTTAAGGTCGCGTTCGCGGATTGAGAATGACCGTGTGTTGCTGGAGCATGTGACGCGCGAGGAGGATCTGGGCTGGCGTCATCTGGTTCATGGCGGGATTCTTATGGCGATGCTGGATGAAGTGATGACGTGGGCGGCGATCCTGACGTTTCGCAAGGCGTGTGTGGCGGCGGAGGTGACGGTCCGGCTCAAAGCGCCGGTGGCCGTGGGGAGCAAAATCCGGGCAGAGGGGTGGACGCGAGTGGTCAAGTCGCGTGTGGTGGAGACGGAAGGCCAGATTATGGATGAGAACGGGTTGCTGCTGGTGACGGCATCGGGAAAATACATGGCCATGCCGCCGGATAAGGTGCCGTTTTGTGCGGGAGATTTTGTATTCGAGCAAAATTCGTTGCGGTTGCCGTTTTTGGAATGATTAGACAGGAGCGACTTATGAAGAAGATGCTGATGATGGTGGTGATGGTGGTGGTGACGGGGACGCTGGCAGTGGCGGTGGAAACCGGGATTGATCCTGCCGTGGAGAAGATCATCGGCAAGCTGGCGGAGAACATGCAGAAGGCCCAGCGACTATCCTGCGTCATGACACTGTTGATGCATAACGAAATGGAGGGGATGAAACAGGAGATTACGACAACGTACGCTGTGGCGATTGAACGTCCTGCCAAGTTGGCGATGAGGCAAGTCAAAGGGATGCCCACGTTTACGGTGGTGTCCGACGGGACGAATGTTTATTCGCTCCTGCCCATGATGAACCGGTATTCAGTTGGTGCGGCACCCAAGACGTATGACGAATTGTTCCAGCAGGTGGGAGCGATGGGTGCAACCATGGTCTTTGTGGATAATTTGTTGAGTGACGATGTGCGGGCGGCGTTATTGGAAGGGGTCAAGACGGCGACCTATGCGGGGAAGGCGGCGGTGAACGGCCAGGAGTGCGACCTGATCCGGTTTGTACAGGATGAATTCGATTGGGAGTTGTGGGTGACGAGAGGGGATGCCCCGATTGTTGTCAAGGTGATGACGGATGTGACCAAGGGGATGGGAGAGGCGGGGGAGCAGATGCCGGGGATGCGGGGAATGAAGATGACGGTTGAGAATTTGTTTGATCGGTGGACGATTGGAGCGGAATTGCCGGCGGATTCCTTTGTGTTCAGGATGCCCGAAGGCGCCAAGAAAGTGAAATCGCTTTTTGAGGACGAGGAAGATGGTGAACCCGTTGAGACGTTGGAAGGAAAGGCGGCGCCGGGATTCACTTTGGATTTACTGGACGGCGGCAAAGTGACGTTTCCGGTGGCCAGAACCAATGAATCCGTGGTGGTGTTGGATTTCTGGGCGACGTGGAGCGGGCCGTGCCGGCGAACGTTGCCGGTGGTGGCAAGGTTGACTCAGGAGTACAAGGACAAGGGTGTTGTTTATTATGCGGTCAATCAGCAGGAGCAGCCTGATCAGGTGAAAGCCTTTCTGGAGAAGGAGGGGGTCACCTGTGCGGTGGCGATGGATATGGATGGCAAGGTGGGGCAAGCCTATCAGATGCAGGGGATACCGCAGACGGTGTTGATTGGGAAGGATGGCTCTGTGCAGGCTATCCATATCGGGCTGATACCGGATATGGAAAAAACCCTGAGAGAGCAGCTTGATAGGCTGGTGACGGGGAAAGCGCTGATTGGGCAGTAGGAGAAGCAAGGGGGGAGGGTTCGGGGTTCAGGGTAGGACGATATGGGATAAACGAACAGGCAGGAGTGATATGACAGAGGCTATATCCAACGAGTTTGTTGAGCAGCGATTGAAGAATCTGGAAGCATTGAAGGCGGCGGGGTATGAGCCGTTTGGCCGGGCGTTTGTGCGGACGGGCAGGCTGGCGGATGTCCGTGCGGGATTTGAAGAGAACAAGGCGGTGCGCGTGGCCGGGAGGATTACGACGTTCCGGGACATGGGCAAGAGTGTCTTTGCCGATTTGCGTGACGGCACGGATCGTCTGCAGATATACGCCATGAAGAATCATCTTGGCGACGAGGTGTTCAACGCCTTTAAATTGCTGGATTTGGGGGATCATATTGGTGTTGAGGGGACTTTCTTTACAACCCGGACGGGGGAACCCACGGTCAAGATTGACAAGTGGGTGATGCTTTCCAAGGCGTTGCTGCCGCTTCCTGAGAAGTGGCATGGATTGAAGGATACTGATCAGCGGTACCGCCAGCGGTATCTGGATCTGATTTCGAATCCCGAGGCGCGGGATGTGTTTGAGAAGCGGTCACGGATGATTCGGGAGATTCGCTCGTATTTGCAGGGGAAGGGATTCCAGGAGGTGGAAACACCCATGATGCAGCCTCAGCCGGGTGGTGCGGCGGCGCGTCCGTTCGTGACCCACTATGAGGCATTGGATGCGCGGATGTACCTGAGGATTGCGCCGGAGCTTTACCTGAAGCGGTTGCTGGTGGGCGGATATGACAAGGTGTTCGAGCTAAATCGTAATTTCCGGAATGAGGGATTATCGCGGACGCATAATCCTGAATTCACGATGATGGAGGTGTACGAGGCGTATTCCGACATGCGGGGGATGAAGGAGCTTGTGGAGGCCCTGGTGACCCATGTGGCGCAGACGGTGATGGGAACGTTGCGTGTCGGGACGGCGGAGGCACCGATTGATTTGACCCGGCCCTGGCGTGAAGTGGCTTACCGGGAGCTGGTGATGGAGCGGATGGGGGGCGACTGGTTTTCGCTCGACCGGGCGACGATGGGCGCGAAAGCGGATGCGGCCGGAGTGCATGTGGATTCCGCGTGGGGCGAGCCGGAGATCACGCAGGAGATTTATTCCAAGCTGATTGAAAAGACCTTGCAGAATCCGACGTTTGTGACGCGGCTTCCAGCGGAACTGGTGCCGCTGGCAAAGCGGTGCGAGGACGATTCCTCCGTGGTGGATGTGTTTGAGCTGGTCATTGGGGGGAAGGAAATTGCGCCGGGTTATTCCGAGTTGAATGATCCTATTGAACAACGGAATCGGTTTGAGGAGCAGGCAGGGGAAGAGGCCCAGAAGGTGGATGAGGATTTCCTGATGGCGATGGAGCATGGCATGCCCCCGGCGGGAGGCATGGGAATTGGCATTGACCGGCTCGTGATGACCCTGACGGGATGTGATGCCATCCGCGATGTAATATTATTCCCGCAATTGAAGCCTCGGGAAGCATGAAGGCGCGCCTGAGCGCCTGTGAATGAAAGACTTGAGTATGATGCCGGTATCCCTGTTTCTTGCCCTGAAGTACCTGAAACCGAAGCGGACCTATTTTTCGGTGGTCACCATTATTTCCATTCTTGGCGTTCTGCTGGGGGTGGCCGTGTTGATCATCGTGCTGTCCGTGATGAGCGGGTTCGATGATATGTGGCGCGAGAAGATTCTCGGGTTCAACGCGCATTTGACGGTATCGGCGGCCGGTGGTGTTGAGGATGAGGGAGCGGTCATGGACCGGTTGAGAAGCGTGCCGGGAGTATCAGGGATGGCGCCAACCATTGAAAGTCCAGTGGTCATTGAGCATGGCGGGCGGATATTCACGCCGGTGTTGCGCGGTGTTGACCGGGAGCGCGAAGGGACGGTCAGCCAGATACCCGCTCACATGGTGGCAGGGGTATTTTGTCCTGAGGGGAAAGGGGTGGTGTTGGGGGTGGATCTGGCGCGACGGATGGGGGTGACGGTGGGCGATAAGTTGCTGATCAATTCGCCCAAGAACTTTGTAAGTCGGGATGAGATTGCCCTTCCGGAGGAACTGGTGGTGGCCGGGGTGTTTGAGGTGGGGATGTGGGAATACGACATGGGCTTTGTGCTGTGTTCCCTGGAGAAGGGGCGGGAACTGGTGGGGATGGAGGATGGCGTGCAGTCGATCCGGTTGATGACCAAGGATCCCTATCGTGCGCAGGAGATTCGCGGGGAGGTTCGCTCGGCATTGGGGACGGACTTCTATATTGAGACGTGGATGGAGCAGAACCGGCAGCTCTTCAGCGCCCTGCGTGTTGAGAAGAACATGATGTTCTTCTTGCTGATATTCATCACGATTGTGGCTGCCTTCGGGATAACCAATACCCTGATTACGGTGACGGTGCAAAAGACGAAGGAGATTGGTCTATTGAAATCGATCGGATTTTCGTCGGGAACCGTAATGCGGATTTTCTTCTGGCAGGGCTGGCTTGAAGGGATGATCGGGACGTCGGCCGGCATCGGGACGGCGGTGGTGGTGCTGAGGTACAGGAATGACCTGTTACGGTGGTTATCGGATACCTTCCAACTGGAGTTGCTGCCGAAGGAACTCTATCACCTGAGTGAAATTCCGTCGCGGACGTCGTTGGTTGATGTGGCGATTGTGGCTGGTTCGGTGGTTGTGATTTGCACGGTGGCGGGGTTGATTCCCGCCTGGCGTGCGGCGAGGTTGGATCCGGTGCAGGCGTTGCGGCATGAGTAGGGGGGCGGGAATGGTTGATGGGCGATGGTTGATGGGGGATGGGAGCAACCGTATTTGAAACTCAGGAATGCAGAGATGGGGAATAAGATGGAGATGATTTCACAGGCGGATGAGATTACGAAAACCTACCTGATGGGCGGGCGGTCTTTGCATGTCCTGAAGGGAGTAACCGTTGCCATCAAGCCGGGTGAAACGGTGGCGATTGTGGGGCCCAGCGGTGCAGGCAAGAGCACGTTGTTGCATGCCTTAGGCGGGCTGGATCAGCCGTCAACAGGGCGTGTTTTCTTCAAGGGGCGAGATGTCTACCGGCTTTCGGCACGCGACCGCACGGCGTTAAGGGCGCGACATGTGGGGTTTGTGTTTCAATCGTATCATCTGTTGCCGGAGCTGGATGTGCTGGAGAATGTGCTATTACCGACGATGACCTTGTTGGAAAGGCGGCGTGAGGCGAGGGCGCATCGGCGGCGGGCGGAGGCATTGCTGGCGGCGGTGGGGTTGAGCGAGCGAATGGAGCATACGCCGTTGGAGCTTTCCGGTGGTGAACAGCAGCGGGTGGCCTTGGCGCGTGCGTTGATAAATGAGCCGGAATTACTGTTGGCTGATGAGCCCACCGGAAACCTGGATAGTGCAACGGGTGAACAGATTCTGGCCTGCCTGTTTTCCCTTACGAAGGAGAAGGGGCATACCCTGGTGTTGGTGACCCATAATGATGAGATTGCGGCCCGGTGCGACCGTGTGATTCACGTGAAGGATGGACGGGTTAAGTAAAGGAGAAGAAAAGGGAGCAGGGGTCTGGGTTCAGGAAGTAGAGGGGTTGTTGTAAAGCACCTTGCGGATGGTTTCATCGGGATGAGTTGTTTTCGGGTTGCCGGCAATTCTGATCAGGCAGTCCACGAGATAAGCGAGACGGGCGGTGCTGTCGAACGTCATGCTGAGTAGCTCGCCCTGTGCTTCCGTTAATATGCCGGCACGTTGGGCGCGAAGCATGTCGATGGTGGTTGCTACAACGGTTAATGGTTGGCTGAGTTCCTGTCCGATTTCCGCCAGGAATTCCAACAATTGCTTGCGGGATAGCATATCCGGCTTTCCCTTATCCCCTTCGGTGGATTGACCGAGCATTTGCCTGATGGCGGAAATTTTCCTTTCGGTTTTATCCACCAGCTTTTTCATTTGGCGGTCAGTTTCATCGGCGAGGGTATGAAGGGCATCGGCGATGGGTTTCTCGTGGGACTGATCAATGGTTTCGCCGAGTTTTGCAAGAAGCATGGTCAGGGTTTTGACATCGGCGAGGCCGCTGGTCATCCCCCCATCGCCCATGCCTTTGCCGACTTCACGGCTGATCATCAGTTCCTGCCAGCCATCTTCCGACAAGCCGCGGCTGATCATTGTTTCGTGCAGGGCGGCCAGCTGTTCGGGGTCGTTATCGGTTTTGGCAATGAGATGACGGAGCTTCACCTCGGACTCTTCAGCGGCCTTTTTGTTTTTCAGGAATTTCGAAGCCATGTTTTCGATGTCCAGGCTATCGGCGGCCTCATCGAGTAATGCTTCAGCGGCCTCGCTGGCTTTGTTTCCTGCGATCTGCTGCAGTTTTTGGAGGACTGCCTTTTCGAGTACCATCAGCGAGCGCTTGGTTTGTTTTCGTCCCTTTTCGGTGCGGATGGCGCTTGGTGTCGTTAGCTCGGTGACTATTTTCCCGATCGTGCCGACGACAATATCGGTCAGTGATTCGCCATCGGCAAGGTTGACCGGAGAGGCGCGGACTTCAATGGTGCGCACGATGAGTTCGGCGAGTTTTTCGGCATCCCCCGCAAGTTCGCGGATGTCATCGGCGGAACGTTGAGTGTTGGCGGATTGGTCGTTTTTCAGGAAGGCGAGGATGTTATCCAAATCCGGGGGTTCGGGGCTTACAGGAGCAGTTGGCTCGGGTGCGCGGGTGACATCGCCTTCGGCAATGCGGCGGTACTCCACTGAACGTGCCTGAATATGGGGGAATGCACAGGCTTCATTCAATGTTGAAGTAGCCGTAGTCCCGTTTTTGGAGGGAGAAGCGAGGAGGAGGGTGAATAGAGCAAGGTATTCATCGAGTGTAAGCCCCTTGACGATTTCAAAGCACAGCAGATCATGTTTGGCCAATTTTGAGGCAAGAGTTCCGGCGAGAGGTGCTGCACTGGGGTTGCCGTTGATGAGAAGACTGCCTTCGGTAACATTGATGTCGAGATGGCCATAAATGTCGACGAATAAAGCTACGGCGGGGTAACTTCCCTCCAGTGAGGCACGGGTGACCTTATGGTCCATTCCGTAAAGGGTGGCCATGTTCAAGGATTGACCTATGGCTTGGACCAGGGCGATGGAGTCGCGCGTGGCGGTTCCTGTATCGGCATGTTCGGGAGTTTCGTTCATGATGTTTTTTGTGGTCTCATGATGCCAATGA
>CAZSSA010000003.1:18087-49137 GCA_964609375.1 uncultured Verrucomicrobiota bacterium
GGTAATGCTTACGCGGTTTGATGAATTGAAAAGGGAGACGTTTATGGACTTTCAGAAATTATTTGCGGAACGGATAGGCGGGGTTGCGTTCGGGACCAAGAACGAGATTTACAAGTTTGAGAAGATCAAGAGGGCGAAGGCGGCGGCGCGAGCCGCTCGGCCCTCGGTGGAA
This sequence comes from uncultured Verrucomicrobiota bacterium, assembly GCA_964609375.1. Classification (GTDB taxonomy): domain Bacteria; phylum Verrucomicrobiota; class Kiritimatiellia; order CAIKKV01; family CAITUY01; genus CAZDUS01. Next base: position 18,260 of record CAZSSA010000003.1, read on the forward strand.
CTGCTTGATTTCGGCGTTGGGGAGCCGGACCAGATGGCGCCTGCGCCGATCCGGAAGGCATTAAAGAAGGCGGTGGATGATCCTGCCAACCGTGGGTATGCCGACAATGGCATCCGGGAGTTCAAGGTGGCGGCGGCGGAATACATGTCCACGTTTTTTGGCGTGACGGGGCTTGATCCGGATACGGAGCTTACGCACAGCATCGGGTCGAAGCCAGCGCTGGCCATGTTGCCGTTGTGTTTCATTAATCCGGGCGATGTGGCGCTGGTGACGGTGCCGGGTTATCCGGTGTTGGCCACTCACACGCGTTATTTGGGCGGGGAAGTGGTCAAGGTGCCGCTTCGCAAGGAAAACGGATTTTATCCGGCACTCGACAAGATTGATCCGTCCGTATTGCGGCGGGCCAAGCTGATGTATGTGAATTATCCGAACAATCCCACCGGGGCGGCGCCGTCCGAGGAGTTATTTGACCAGTTGATTGCTTTTGCGGAAGCCAACAATATCCTGATTGTTCAGGATGCGGCCTATGCAACGTTGGTTTACGGGCGGGAACCGTTATCCATCCTGAGCCGGCCGGGCGGGAAAAATGTGGCCATTGAGTTGCACTCGATGAGCAAGAGCTACAATATGACCGGCTGGCGGCTGGGGTTTGTGGCGGGAGCGGCACGGCTTGTGCAGGCGTATGCCGAGGTGAAGGACAATGTGGATTCCGGTCAATTCAAGGCCATTCAGCTGGCGGCGTGTGCCGGGATTGCCGACCGGGCGTTGTCGGACAAGATCAAGCGGCATTACGAGCGGCGGTTGCGGAAGATGGTCAAGGCGTTGAAGCGGGTGGGATTCAAGGCGAAGATGCCGGGGGGGACGTTCTATTTGTATGTTCCGGCTCCGAAAGGGGCGGGGATGACGGTGTTCAACACAGCAGAGGATGCGTCGCAGTTCCTGATTCGTGAGTGTTCGATCTCCACGGTGCCGTGGGATGATGCGGGGACGTTCCTGCGGTTCTCGGCGACATTTGAAAGTGCCGGCAAGGAGGATGACGACCGCGTTGTCGCCGAGTTGGAAGAGCGACTGTTGAAGGCGGATCTCAGGTTCTAAGGTGGCGGCGGTGAGAGGCGCTTCTGCGGGTTAAGCCTGGAGCTTACGGGCGATGAGGTCGGCGTCTTTTTCGGTTCGCACTGGCTTGATGTTTTTCATCAATGTCCACGTTTCGACGTGCTGGATGGATTGTTCAGGGGAGAGCGTGGTCAAGGGGGCCAGGGTTTCTATTTCCAGCATGCGTTCATTGGAGAATGTTTCAAAGTTTACGCCGCCGTCCGGATAAGTGGCGCCCTCGATATAACTGAACGACTTGGACAGCAGGAAGTTGTCGAGTTGGTAAGCCGCCCAGCCTTCACGATGCGCGATGCCCAGTTTGGCAGGGCCGTGTTTGCGGCTTTGCCGGAAGAGGATATGGCGTGAGCCCAAGGTCCAACGCTTATCGGTGAAATCCGTATAACCCCAAATGCTCCACGCCTGGTTGGGGAGTAATTGAGCGGTGTGGGGGATTTTCTCTGGCAGGGGAATGATGCAGCAGCCGCCCGGAGCCATGACGGTCAACGCCCAGGGTGCCAGTGTCCGGGGTTTACGTCCGCGATTCACGAGATGGTGAGTGATGGTTACGATGTTGGCGGTTTCGGAAAGGCGGATATCCATGATTTTCTGGATACCGGTCAGCGGGCCGGGTTCCTGAAGGGTGCGGATGCCACCTTTGATTTTGCGGATGGTGACAGGAAGGTTATCGGGCTCATAGGTGTCGGGTTTGAATTCCGGGGCGCACCATAAACGGTGTCCGCCTCGAATCCGCCAGTCCGTTTCACGGGTTCCGCCCATTTCTTCCGAAAATTCCGCCAGCAGGTTCCGTTCATTGACGAAACCGCAACGGATGATCCGCGGGCCGACGTCCTGAGTGACCACGAGATCGATGGAGTTGTTGGAAAGGCGGATGTTGTTATTCCAGCCTTTGAATTTGATTTTATCAATATGCAACATAGGGATCGGGTCTAAAATTGGTGGCGGGAGAGGGAGTTGAACCCACGACCAAAGGCTTATGAGTCCTCTGCTCTACCACTGAGCTATCCCGCCGTGAAAAGAGTTACGAACACTATTCAAAAATGGAGTGCGTGTCAACTGGGTGAACGTTATAAAGTTATCAAAAAAGCGAAAACCATGAGTTTTTTAATCGGGGATTGACATGGTGATGGAAAGGACTATTTTCAATGCTGTGCGAAGAGGAGTTCGTGTTTTGAATTCGCCCATTGGGGTAGAAAGGTGTGCCCGTGAAAAAGCCTCCGCATGCGCGATTGTTTCTTTTAAGTGCCGTTCGGTGGGTTGTGGTTCTTTTGGTGTTAGCACTCCTGTACCAGTCCTTGATCGTCAATACCAGTTCCATGTATGACGTGGGTAACCGGCTGGGATTTGGCGTCTGGTATGTGTTCCGCTGGTTATTCATGGCCCTGACGGTGTTATTCCTGATCAGCGGCATCGATGACCTGTATTTTGACTTGGTTCACTATGTGCGGTTGATTTACCGGAAGCTGTTCCTTGGGAGCGTCATTCGGCCGGTGACGGTGCGGCAACTGGATGAGGTTGCGGAGCAGAGAGTGGCTATTTTGATTCCGGCGTGGGATGAGTCGACGGTGATTGCCCGGATGCTGTTGAACACGCTGGGGACGCTGCGTTACAGGGACTTTAACATTTTTGTGGGGACGTACCCGAATGACGAGGCGACCCGGCGCGAGGTGGAAAAGGTCAGGGAGATCTACCCAAATATTGAATTTGTGGTCACTCCTATTGACGGTCCCACCAACAAGGCAGACTGCCTTAATTGGATCTATCAGGGGGTTTTGCTTTACGAAAAAGAGCATGGTGTGGAGTATGAATTTTTCGTCATGCATGATGCGGAAGATCTGGTGCATCCGCTTTCGCTTAAATACTTCAATTATCTAATGCCCCGGATGGATTTCATCCAGTTGCCCGTGTTCCCATTGGAGGGGCGCTGGTATGACTTTGTGACGGGTATCTACATGGATGAATTTGCCGAGAACCATACGAAGGATATGCGTGTGCGCGAATATCTGGCGGCTTATCTGCCGTCGGCGGGGGTGGGGACGGCGATCAGTCGGCGGGCGATTAATTATTTGGCATCGCAGAATAAGAATCAGGTGTTCAACATTGATACGCTGACTGAAGATTATGAGATGGGGTTGCACCTCAGGGATTTGGAGGGGAAGAAGATATTTCTTCAACAACGGGTTGAGCGGGTGGAGACAAGACGGAGTCCATGGACAGGGAAGATGCGTGAATACCGGGTGCTGGAACCGGTGGCAACGCGGGAATTTTTCCCGCATCGGTTTATGGCGGCTGTGCGGCAGCGATCACGGTGGATTCTGGGGATTGGATTGCAGGGGTGGGGGATGGGGTGGACAAAACAGTTGAACAGTGATTACTGTCTCTATCGGGATCGGAAGGCCGTCTTGGCAAATTTACTGACCGTGGTGGGGTATGTTGTGGCGCTGTACTGGCTGATTTGTCTGGTGTTACGCCTGACGGTGCCGACGATTCAGATTCCGCCGCTGATTGCCAGGGGTGAGGTGTTTGCGATGGCCGTGTTTGCCATTCTCGGGCTTCTGCTCTGGCGATTGGCAAACCGCGTGGTGTATACATGGAGGATTTATGGGTTTTTGCATGCGTTGATGGTTCCTCCCCGTCTGATCTTTGCCAATATATTAAATTTTTGTGCGACATGGCTGGCCATTAGGCGTTATGTGGCCGCCCGTGTTGCCAATCAAGTGCCTGCCTGGGGAAAGACGGCTCATGCATGGCCGACGGAAGAGCAACTGCGGCAGTATCACTTGAAATTGGGTGATTTGCTGCTGGAACGGCGACTGGTAACGGCGACGCAACTTGAAGAGGCATTAAAGGAGCAATCTGCCACGGGGGAGAAACTAGGGACTATCCTGATCCGGCGGGGAGTCCTTTGGGATGAGGATCTGGTCTTTGCGTTGGCACGACAACGCCATGTGGATGCGGTGGAGATTGATCCCTTTTCGGTGTCGGAAGATCTGCTTAAGTTGGTGCCGCTTGAACTGGCGGAGCGATATCAGGTTTATCCGTTGGCATGGGAGGGAGAGGCCGTGGTGCTGGCGGCGGATGACCGTGTTGATGTCAACCGGGACGGGTTGGCGGCCGAGTTGGGGCGCAAGGTTATTTTCAGGCTGTGTTCGCCGATTGACCTGCACTTTGCATTGTATTGCGGCTATCGTCCGCCGGTTGCCGGGCATCCGCTTTCGGATAGATTGGGCGCCAGGTTGCTGCGCAGCGGCAAGATTACCGAGTCTCAACTCAAGGAGGCGCTGAGGCGGCAGAAGCGAACGGGAATGCGAATTGGAGATGTTCTGGTGAATATGCAAGTGATCAGTCTAGGCGAGGTTGAACATGAGCTTTCATAGCGAAGGGTGGCAAACCATGAGGGGATTAAGGAAAGCAAAAACGCTGGCCGCTCTGTTGCTGGCTGGGTTGGCGACGATGGCGGCCGCTGGAACGGTGAATTGGCCGGTGCCTGAATACCGAACGGAGCCGGGCGCCTTTCGGCGGCAATATGTCCGGTATCACGTCAGTCCGTTGGTTCAGCAGGCGAATCGTCTGATTGAACAGGGGGATTATACCGGGGCGGATGCCATGTTGGCGAAGGCCTGGGATATTGATCGCGAGAATAATCATGTAAAGCTCATGTTGGTTCGCAACAGTGATCGTGCGGGCAAGATTGAGAGAGGGCTCCGGTTGTGCGAAGAGTTGATCAGAGGGTTCCCGGAGGTGATGGAATTGTTGTTTGATAAGGCGTATCTGGCCATCAAGGCAGGGAAGGATGCCGTTGCCATATCGGCGATGGAGCATTATGTGGCGGTAGCACCGGCGAACAGTGATCGCCGGCTTGAGGCCTACAAGGTGTTAGCGGAGGCCAGTGTGCGAGTGGGGAGTTATGACAAGGCGGCGCAGTATGCTGATCTTTGGATGAAGCTGGATAATGATCCCCGCGCCTTGATTGTCGTGGCTGATTCGCTTGCCCGGCAGGATCGATGGGAAGAGGCTTTAAAGGTGATGAATGGTGCTGTGGGCACGGCCCGAACTCCTGAACAACGGGGAGCCATTGAGCTGAAGCGTGGTTATTTGATGACCAGCCTGAAGGATTTTAAGGGGGCGCAGGATGCCTTTCGGAAAGCGGCGGAGGCGCTTTCGGGCGACGCAGGGGTTCAGGCGGCCGTGGCAAGGCAGTTGGGCATGAATGCGCTTCAGGCGGGTGATTATGCCGGTGCGGCGGACCAGTTCAAGGCTTGTCTGGGGGTAGGGTTTGACGAGACCATGGCGCTGACTTATCTGCAGAGCCTGATGTCTGCCGGACGCCTGACGTTGCTGGCGGATGAGGCTAATGGATGGATTGCCAAAGGCTTGTTCTCTCCGAAAGGGCGTGAAACGGCATTACGTTTCCTGATGTTCGCCCAAAAGAATTCAGGCAATGATCAAGGGTACTATGCAGCGGCGACCAATCTGGCAAGCAGCGGCGGGTTGGCGGCGCTGCGTGAGGCGGGTGAAGCGGCGCTGCGATTGCGGAAGTATGACGAAGCTGCCAACTGGTTCGGGAAAGCCAACCGGATTGAGTTTAATGAGGCTACCGCCATGGGTGAGCTGGAATCGTTATCCGGCGCGGGAAAGTGGGATGCCTGTGCGGAGGTGGCAAAGGAGACCCTGAAGCGGACGCTGAGCGCTGGTGCCAGATCCAGTGTGTGGCGAAGTCTGATGTATGCCGAAAAGAACCGGGGCAACAATCAGGGGTATCAGGATGCTGCCACGGAGTTACTCAAGGCGAATGACCTGGCCACCGATATCCGGGAGGCTGCTTTGGCTGCCAGCCGGATGGGGAAGGTTGAAGAGTCCATCCAGCTTTATAAGCGGTCTCTCGATAAGGAATTTTCAGAGCCGGGCGCGATTGCCTATTTGGATGCCCTGTTGGCGGGGAGTCAATGGGGTGTGGCCTTGTCGGTTGCGGACGGCATTCTAAGGCGGCCTGAACTCTCCCCGGCGCTGAAAACAAAGGCCTTGCGGGTGAGGATGTACAGCCGGAAAAATCTGGGTGATCAGGCGGGTTATCTTGAGGATGCGTGCGAGTTGATCAAGTCGGATGACACCGCTGGCATGCTATCCGAGGCGGCGTTGGCGGCATGGCGTAACGAGAAGACGGAGCAATCGGCCGGATACTTTGAGAAGGCATTGGCCAGGGGTTTTGATCCTGCCGTTGCCTTGAATTATGCATTTGTCCTCAAGTTGCTGGGCCGGTCTGAGGAGCAGGAAAAGATACTGTTGAAGGTTTTGAATACGGATGGCGTGTTGGAGCCGGTACGGAAGACGGCCCGGTATGAACTGGCGCAGATTTGCCTGAAGACCCGGCGGATCAATGATTACCTTAAACTGATGGAAGTGGTTGTGAAGGAAAGCCAGGAACCGTCACGATTAAGGGAGTATTCAACGCAGCTTTATTTGTCGGGTGATTCCAAGCGTGCGACGGAGTTGTTCACGGAAAGCCTGAAAACCGAGAAAGCAGCGGCCCGGAAGTATGATCTCTCCATGGCCGTGGCTGAACTGTTGCTGGCGGTTGGGAAATATGAGGACGCGAAATTCTGGTTCAATGAGGCGTGCAAGCACGGGACGCCTGATGAGCAGTGGCGCCGTCAAATGGGGCGGGTGGAGTATGAGGTGGGGAATTATAAAGAGGCGGCCGGGCATTTGTTGGGCATGCAGAAAGCGGACGATATTTCCCGGTTGTACGCCGGATTTGCCTTTTACAGGATGGGAATGCCGGGGTTGGCGTTGTACCACCTGAACAAAGTGGAGAATCCCCCTGCATTGAGTCTGTCCGAGCAGAACTCCTTTTATGCGAACCGGGCCTTTTTGAATTTTGACCAGGACCAGTATGCGTCAGCGCTGGCTGATGCGGATAAGGCATTGGCAATCCAAGACAGTCCGGAACTGAAGGTGGCGAGGCTTCGGATGATGCTGGCTCTTGGTCGTTATGATGATGTGATCAACGGTGGGCAGATTCTGACAGGATCGATAACCAATGCGTCGCTCAAGGCCGATATCATGGATTTGGCGGGGCGCGCGTTGTATGCGCAGGGAAATGGCGAGGCGGCGGTTACCGCCTTCAAAGAGGCGATGGACCTTGAGGCCGGGCGTGCGGAGCTTTATTACCTGCGCGGCATGGCCTATCGGATGGGCGGGAGGCCTGAGGAAGCCACGGAGGATCTACAGGCCTATCAGGATAAGGTGGAGGCGGTTCCGGCCACCTATTGGGCGGACCGAGGGGTGACCGAGGGGATGGTCCGGAGAGGGAAGAGCGGGATTGAGAGTCTTAATAAGGGGTTGGTCTTCTTCCCGTACGAAGTGGACACCCTCGAGGAACTTGGATATCAGGAGATGCGGCGCAACGATACGGTGGCGGCGCGTGATGCGTTCAGGAAGGCCATTGACGTGTACGATGTGATTCTGCCGGTGATGGGGGAGCCGGAGGCAGCCGCCTACCGTGAGAATCGTCTGGCGATGAAGAAACAGCAGACGACGCTTGATAAGACGTTCGGAATGCAAGCCTACCTCAGCAAGACGGACTACAATCTTTCGTCTAACGAGGCGCTGCTGTCGATAGACGGGGCGCTTCCATCGCAATATGGGGCAGAAATCAATTGGCGTCCGCAGGGCATTGGATTCCGGAATGAGCGGATCTTTGAAGTGTTCGGCCGGGTGCTGGGTAATTTTGAATCCGATAGCTGGACACCGGACGAACAGTCTTATCAAGGCGGGGTGGGGGCGCGCTACAAGCCGTTTACAAAGCTCAACTTCAATACTTCCTTTGAGCGCCTGTTCACGATTGGCGACAATGCCGAGGAAAACTGGTTGTGGCGCAATATGATGTCGGTGGAGCGGGGGACTCGTCCTGTCCAGGAGGCCTCCTGGTGGACGAGCGAGTCTATCTATGGTGAAATCAGCTATTATTTGGAGTCACCTGAACGATGGATTTACTACGTGGATGGGCGCCTTGGTTTGTCGTTCCCCATGGGGCGGAACGGGTATTTTACCCTGCCGCAACTGATGGCGGTGGGCCGGTATCAATCGGAAGATCCATCAGGGCTTGGGACGTATTCAATGGTTGGAGTGGGGGCCACGGCCAGGTTGTTGCAAGCGGAACAGCAGTATGCGTTTCAGGGATGGTATCTGGATGGATTCATTCACTATACCTGGGGTTGGTTTGAAGATACACCGACGGGCTTTGATGAGCGGTCGTTTGACGGAATTATATTTGGGGTAAACCTTGTGAAGTGAGGCGAGTGTGAAAAAAAACACATACCAGGCAATGGTGAAGGTGGTGGTGGCGATGATGCTTATCGCGGGTAGCGCCGTGGCGGCGGGGTCGCTTGGAACCTTTGTGCAATTAAACCGGGGGATTGCCGACAAGACCGTGGAGCAGTGGAGGCATGATTTCGAGCAGATGACCAATGCCGGCATTACCCGCGTGGTGGTTCAGTGGGCGGCGGATGACAAGGTCTCGTATTTCACGAATAGCCTTCCGTTTGCGGAGCAATATCCGGTTATTGAGCGGCTGTTTGCCGGCATGGAAGGGATCCCGTTAAGTGTCTATCTCGGGTTGAGGCATGATCCGAATTATTGGACGGAAATCACGGGGCGCGAGGTGACATTACGGGACTATTTCCTGGTCCGGTTGGCGCACAATCTTGGGCTGCAGAAGGCATTGATGGACGCTTTCAGCGGGCAGAAGGCGTGGAAGGGATATTACTTGCCGGATGAAATTGATGACAAGAGTTGGCGAGGGGATGGGCGCGGGAAATTCATGCGGGATTACCTGGTTTCAATGGCAGGGGCTTTAAAGAAAGCGGATCCCGGCCGGACGGTGGCGGTCAGTGCTTTTTTCCGGGGGCGCACTTCGCCTGATGTGTATGCACGAACGTTGCGCGGGCTTGTAGCCGAGACAGGACTGGATGATGTGATGATTCAGGACGGGTGCGGGGAGTCAGATCCGCCCTTCCGTTATCTGCCGGACTATTTTAAGGCGATCCGTGAGCATTGGAAGATGGAAGCGCCGTCGGTCGAGTGTGTGGTTGAGGCGTTCCGGCGCTTGGCTACGACGAATGGAGCGTTTGCGGCCGAGCCTGTGAACGCGGATTTGCTGAAGGCACAGTTAAAACTGGCGCGTGAGAATTTTGATCGTGTGACGGTTTTTTCTTTCCTGGATTACACGGACCCGGATCTAGGGGCCAGCGGAGCAGCGGCATATCAAGCGTTGTTGGCGCCGTGACGGTTTGGTGCGGTCAACGTCACCTAGTTTCGATATCGCCAAGGCAGGTTCCGACCAGGCGTGCCGTTTGAATCCACGGGTGAGAGGCTGGCACCATTTTAGTGATTCCCGCCACTTTTTCCAGAGGGACGGGGATGCAGTCATCGCCGCGAACGGCGACCATGACGTTGTATGTGCCGGCGGCAAGAAGTTGGCCCGCCTTGGTCCCCAGACGTGTGCAAAGCAACCGGTCTGCGGCAGAGGGGGTCCCGCCCCGTTGAACATGTCCCAGTGACGTCACCCGAGCTTCCAGCCCCGTGAGTTGCTGGATTTGGCGGGCCAACCGGCTAGCCATGGCTTCCTGTACCAGATGGATGGAGTTGGGGTTTTGTATGGAGGGCATATCTGGTTTTGACTGCTTCTTCCTTTTTCCATTCTTCATGGATTGTTCGCGAGCGGCGGCTTCTTCGCGTGAAAGGGCGCCTTCGGCTACAGCGATGATGGAGAAGCGTTTGCCGTGTTGGCGGCGTTCGCGCAGGTGTTCGGTCACAACCTCCAAATCGTAGGGGATTTCAGGGATGAGAATCACGTCGGCACCGCCTGCAATTCCTGAACCCAGGGAAAGCCAGCCTGCCGAATGCCCCATGAGTTCACAGACGATGATCCGATGATGGCTTGTGGCTGTGGTGTGGAGGCGGTCAATGGCCTCGGTGGCGATGCCCATGGCGGTATCGAATCCGAACGAGACGTCGGTCAGGGAGACATCGTTGTCGATGGTTTTTGGAAGGGTGAGCACATTAATTCCGCCGCTGCGGTGCAAGTGGAGTGCGTTTTTCTGGGTGCCGTTGCCGCCGAGGCAGACGAGGCAATCGATTTGCAGTCGCCTCGCGTTGGCGATGGCCACATCCGTCATGTCCATGATTTTGGCGCCCATTGTCATTTTGTGGGGCTTGTCGCGACTGGAGCCAAGGAGGGTGCCGCCCATGGTGAGGATGCCGCTGACGTGCTGGTCTTCGAGGGGGATGGTCCGGTTTTCGACCAGTCCCCGGAATCCATCGAGAATGCCGATGACTTTGATTCCATGGTGCAGGGCGGCTTTGGCGACGCCGCGGATTGCCGCGTTTAGGCCGGGGCAGTCTCCGCCAGCGGTCAGAATACCGATGCAACGGGTTTTAAGTTTTCGGGCCATGGTGCAACCTCCAACAGGGAATTTCGGGATCACTTGAAAAGAACCAGGCGATTTAAGGTATCGAACCATAAAGTAGGCGCAGGATCAATGTGGCAATTTAATAGGCAGATGATCTTGTGTTTTCTCGTGAGGCCTGGCGTTATGTCGCGGTTTATCCGTGTTTCTCCCTGGTCGGTGTTGTGGCGCGCTGTTGCCTGCTGTGGTAATATTCTCCCATGAAAACAATCCTATCCATTGGGTGGTTGTTGCTGGTGTCTTGTGGTTTGAGCGCTGGAGAGGAGAAAGCCATGAAAATGACAAGGTCTGACGGTTCGTCGACGTCGGTTGTGAAGACGGCCCATGCCATGTTTGGGTCGGGGTGTTTCTGGTGTTCGGAGGCTGTTTACCAGAGGGTGCCCGGGGTGATTAAGGTTGAATCAGGGTATTCCGGTGGGCATGTGAAGCATCCGTTATACAGGGAAGTTTGTGAAGGGAGCACAGGTCACGCCGAGGTGATTCGGGTGACTTATCATCCGGAGGTGGTGGGATATGAGGTTCTTTTGGATTTGTTCTGGCGGGCGCATGATCCCACGACCTTGAATCGACAGGGTGCGGATGTGGGTACGCAGTACCGGTCCGTGATTTTTTATTACTCTGACGCGCAGAAGGAATTGGCGGAGAAATCGAAGAAGGCCTTGGATGAGTCCGGGCAGTATCAGTCTCCGATTGTGACGGCGATTGAAAAGGCGGGGGACTTTTATCCGGCAGAGGATTACCATCGGGATTATTATAATCGTAATCGTTCGGCGCCGTATTGCCGCATGGTGATTGAGCCGAAGTTGAAGAAGGTGGGCGTTGGAAAATAGAAAGCGTTATGTGGCCGATGCCGGAAGGCGCCGCCTGCGCCTTCATGAATTACGGCATGACAAGAGTGGCGCCCCGGGAAATTAGTGTTTTTATAAATGGGCTAAAGGAGTTTCAGGATGAGTTTCAGTAGCCAGTAGACGACAATGGAGCCTATGGCGGAAACCGGCAGGGTGATGATCCAGGACATGAAGATGCCGCGGACGACCCGCAGATCAATAGCGGCGACGCCACGCGCCAGGCCAACCCCGAGGACGGCGCCGACCAGTACGAATGTGGTTGAAATTGGCAGTCCCATGAGGGAGCAAACAAGGACGGTTGTGGCGGTTCCGAATTGAGCGGCAAAGCCACGGGTTGGGGTTATTTCCGTGATTTTCCGTCCTACGGCTTCGATGACTTTATGTCCATACATGGCCAACCCGGCCACAATGCCCAATGCTCCCAACGCCAGAACCCACAAGGGGACTGGGGCTGCCTGAATAACGGAGCCTGACAGGGCTTGAATGACGCCGACCATGGGGCCGATGGCATTGGCTACATCATTGGCTCCGTGGGCAAACGACATGTAACACGCCGTTAGAATGAGGAGCCACCCGAACCACTGTTCTGCCACATCGGTTTCCGCGCCGTCATCAGGAAGCGCCATCGGTTGTCTTTTCAGCAGGATGATGCGGTTGACGATGCCGGACAACACGCCGGCAACGACGGCGAAGATAGAGGCGAGCGACCACTTGACGGAGAGAGGCACGGATACCGGCATAAAACGGAAGAGCAGATCCTTGCAACTGGAAAGGATGATGATGGCGATGACAACGCCGGTGCCGACGGGGACGACGATACGTGCCTGACGAAGGGGATGATGGCTTCGCAGGACATAGCGACGAATAAGGGAATAGGTGAGGTAGCCCAGAAGTGCCCCGACGACGGGAGAGATGAACCAGCTCAAGACGATGCCAGTCATTTTGTTCCACTGGATGGCGTTGGTGCCGTGGGTGAGAACGCCGAAGCCCACGACGGCGCCAATGATGGCGTGAGTTGTTGAAACCGGTTTGCCATAACAGGTGGCGATATGCAGCCAGATAGAGGCGCCCAGGAGGGCGGAGAGCATGCCGAGCGCAAAGTCCAGTGGCGACCCGATGAAGAATTCCGGAACGACGATCCCCCCGCGGATCGTATCCGCCACATGAGATCCGCAGAAGAACGCGCCGGAGAATTCAAAAATTGCCGCCAGGATCAGGGCGCGCTTAAAGGACAGGGATCCTGATCCGACGGCGGTACCGAACGAGTTGGCGACATCATTAGCCCCGATATTCCATGCCATATACAAGCCGGTGGCGATGGCTAAGCCGTTGATAAGGTATTCAATCATGATGTGTTATCCGCGGGGGTTAACGGCGCAGGATCATCAGTCTCAGGTTTTTGCCGACGTTCTCCGCATGATCGGCAATGCCAGTCAGGGCGCTGCAGAGTTTTTCGAGCAGGAGAATATTCACGGCATCCAGGTTTGGTTCCGAGTAGCATTGACGTGCAAACTGGCGATTGATTTTGTCGGATTCCCATTCCATGTGACAGACCGCTTCAATTTTGGAGAGGACCATTTCGGCCCGGGGGCCTTCGAAGGCATCTTTTTCAAGTGCGGCCAGGAGTTCGGCCACTTCCAGGAGGGCGGTGCTGACCTGCTGAACCTTATCGGCGAGTGCCAGGAAGTTAGGCTGAAGCGCAAGGGGCAGGGTGATGCGTCGGAACGTGGCGACGACGGCGAAATCCTCGGCGTCATCGGCAATGCGGTCGAGTTGGCGGACATAATTAAGGATATCATCACGGTTAACGGAAAGGAAGAACCCGCGGGGTAGATTCTGCCGGATGTGATCCTTGATTTTGTCGGCCTCATACTCTGTTGCGGACATGGTGTGCTGAAGTTCGTTGATTTTCTGGGTGTCGCCCGCGATGATAGCGTCGGCGATAGGGCGGATGAGGCTGATGCATTCGTGGATTTTGCGGGCGTGTTCCACGAGTTGGGAGAAGGGTGATTCGCCAAAGATGGAGATAAGCGTTGTCATGGTGTTTCCTGTATGATTTTACCCCGAATGAACAGAATCTTTATAGCAGGTGAAACGGGTGAAATACAAGTTTCACGTCAGGTGGCGATAGGCATAGACTGATACAGCAGGATTAATTGGATGATGCCTTAGTTTGACGGATGCGGGGTCAAATTATAGGATGCGCTCGATCTACGGGGTATCCGTGATGTTGGATAATTCATGAACGATGGGGGAGTGCCAAGATGAGTAGAGTTTTGATTATCGGAGCAGGTGGTGTCGGCGGGGTGGTGACCCATAAGTGCGCGCAGGTACCGAAGGTTTTTTCGGAGATTTGTCTGGCCAGTCGCACGGAAGCCAAATGCAAGGCGATTGCGAAGCAACTCAAGCGGCCAATCCAGACGGCGTCCCTGGATGCGGACAAGCCGGAAAACACGATCCGTCTCATCAAGAAGTTCAAGCCGGACCTGGTCATCAACGTGGCGTTGCCTTATCAGGATTTGGCGATCATGGATGCGTGTCTGGCCACTGGGGTAGACTATCTGGATACGGCCAACTATGAGCCGCTGGACAAGGCCAAATTTGAATACAAGTGGCAATGGGCTTATCGGTCACGCTTCAAGAAGGCGGGGCTCACGGCGTTGCTGGGATGCGGGTTCGACCCCGGAGTGACGAATATTTTCTGTGCCTATGCACAAAAGCATTATTTTGATGAGATACATACCGTGGACATCATGGATTGTAATGCGGGATCCCACGGCAAGGCGTTTGCCACGAACTTCAACCCCGAGATCAATATTCGCGAGATTACCCAGCGTGGCAAGTACTGGGAAAAGGGGAGCTGGAAAGAGACCGATCCTTTGTCGGTCCATCAGACGTTTGATTTTCCGGAAGTGGGGCCCAAGGAAATGTATTTGATGTATCATGAGGAATTGGAATCCCTCGTGAAGAACATCAAAGGGCTCAAGCGTATCCGATTCTGGATGACGTTCGGGCAGGAATACCTGACGCACTTGCGGGTGTTGCAGAATGTGGGAATGACGCGTATTGATCCTGTGATGTACGAGGGCAAGGAGGTCGTTCCCTTGAAGTTTCTGAAGGCTGTGCTGCCGGAGCCATCCTCGTTAGGTAAGCATTACACCGGGAAGACGAATATCGGGTGCATGATCGAGGGTGTAAAGGGGGGGAAACAGCAGAAGATTTACATTTACAATGTGTGTGATCACGCCGAGTGCTGGAAGGAAGTCAAGGCGCAGGCCATTTCCTACACGACGGGTGTACCGGCGGTGATTGGAGCGATGATGATGTTGAGCGGCAAGTGGAAGGCACCGGGCGTCAATAATGTGGAGGAATTCGATCCCGATCCATTCATGGAAGAGCTCAATAGTCGCGGCCTGCCGTGGGTTGTGAAGACGTTGAAGTCTGGCCAGATGCCGGTGAAGTGAGGGGATGCGGTCCGTGGGAACGCAAGGCTTTTCGCTGGTTTTCGCCGGAGGCGAGCTGTCTTTGGCGGCAGACATTCAGGCTATCAGGGAAATTCTCCCCTGTCGAAATGGCTATGCGTGATTGCGTAGTTTCAGTTCGGCGGGATGCGGATGCAGATAGGTCTGATCCAGTAAATATACAGCCTTGTATTTGCGCGCATAATGATTAATGAGGGTTGTGGGGACGATCAAGGGGGCATTCTCGTTGCGATATTCGCTGATGATTTCGAGGAGTTCCTGCTTTTCATCCGGTGAGAGGTTTTCCTTGAAGAACCCCATCATGTGCTGAAGGACGTTGATGTGCTTGGCGATGGTGGATCGCCGTGACATGGCTTCCAGCAGCAGGGTTTCATAGCGGCTAATGATCTGGGCGAGCGGCTGTTTTTTGGCGCCGGCCAGAAGTGATCCCATTTCGCGGGCATGTTTTTCACTGTGGGATAGGAGTAGATATTTGTGCCGGGCGTGGAAGTCGGTGAGTGAGCGGATAGAGCGGTCTTGAGTGATGACTTCGCGGTATCGGTGAAGGGTAAATATCCGTTCGATGAAGTTTTCGCGGATATCGATGTCATTCAGGCGAGCTTCGTCTTCGCAGGGCAGGAGCGGGAAGTGGGTTAGGAAGGCGCGGGCGAACATGCCGGGACCGCTGCCGGCGGGATCCCCTTTAGAGGTGTAGATTTTGACGCGCTCCATGCCGCTGCTAGGGGATTTGGCCTTGAAAATAAATCCGCACAGGCCTTCCTTTTCCAGTTCGGCCACTCGGCGAGCGGCCCAGGTCTGCATTCGTTCGGTATAGTCGATGCCGGTTTTCTGGGTCATCAGGCGTGGTGCATCCACAGGGCCGACGAGGCGCATGGCTTCGCGGGGGACTGGGAGGCCGATTTCAACCTCGGGACAGACGGGTACGTACTCCACGTATTTACCGAGGGTGTCGGTCAGGAAGTGGTCATGCTTATGCATGCCATCGTAGCGAACGCGGTCACCTATCAGGCAGCGGCTGATCCCCAGTTTGATTCGAGTGGCGTTCATGGTATGAGCCCTTCCAGGATGGGTTGTGAATAATCCGTCTGATTTCCAAGAAGGTATCACGTTTAAGATGGTGAGCAAAGGAATCCGAAAGTTAAACAAAGGGAGGCGAGGTAATTAGGAATACCCCGAGGTGGGGGTCTTTGAATCAGCAATAAAACTGCACAGAGTCCGGTTGGTGGTCGTTAACCCGGTTTCGGGGTGCACCATCGTCGCCACCCATCATTGGCGAGTTTGATGCCGAGCGCCACAATAAATGGGTCGACGGCAAATCTCATGCGATTTCCTTCGTGGCCGTCAGTGAGACAGGGGATTGCCAGAACCCATAAAATGCAAAAGCTCATGAGGAGGCAGACGATGGCGGTTGCGTTGGCGTCACGGAAGGCCGGCTTCCAGTTTGTGGCCCATGTTCCAATCATGATCAGTGGAAAGATCACAAGCCCAAGAAGTGTCAGGGGGATAGACTCCCCGGTGAAGCGGGATATGCCGAACAGTTTACATTTCGAAAGCCGTTCAGCCATGGGTCTCAAATCCGGATGGAAGATCGCCAGATGAAACCGTGCGTAGTTCCGATACTCCTCGTTTCCCGGCACCCGGACTCCTCCGAGATAACTGTCGGCGTACGATGGGCTTGTCCATATGGCGTAATGGGTTGCCGCCATTTTGGCCCAGGCGCCGGGATGGTCAAGACGCCAACGCAGGGCGTCAGATGAAAGCATAGGATTGATCACCACGAAGCCATATTGGTTCCAGTTCAATGAGCCATCGCTCTTTTCGGGTGAAGCCACGACATTCAACGGGGCTTTTGTGAACCTTGACTGTAACTGGTTGATCCCATCCTGTGAATCGAGGCGCCATTTCCCGTCGGCCAGTTTCTTCATGCAATCGGTCCCTCTGGCCAGGTTTACCCCTTTCCACGTGGAGAAAGTGAATTGATTGAATACGGCGAGATTTTTCAACGGCCAGACGGTCAAGCCAATCACAAGCGTCGCCAAACCGGTCCATAACACCCACGGCGGCATTGTGCGCCCTTTATTTATCCGGTTTGCCGCGACAAGCATGCCTGCCATTAGAATCCCCCATAAAGGGTGATAGAGTGAGCCGGTGTTGCAGATCAGCGTGATGAGGATGATGGTCATCATGAAATCGTACACGCGACCTTGCTTAAGGAATCGAAGGGAAAACAGGGCCATCCCGATCAATAGGACCTGGAGAATGAAGGGATAGAAATACTGGTGCTGGAATAAGTGGGTTCCGGGGTCAGCCAGGAGCAGGATGGTGGCCAATACGGCCCAGCCGATGGATGCTGTGAGTTTTAGTGTCAATCTGAATAAGCCGCAAGAAACGGCTGCGCCGATCAACGTGTAAAGTATATTGGCCCAGAAGGAGGGGGTAACCCCTGTGAGAACGGAGAGATTTAATATTAGCGCAAGCAAGCCGTTTAGCAATGGTGGTTGACTATGCAAAAAAAACAGGCTCCAGAAAGGATGACTCAGCAATTCCTGCCGGTCCAGGAGTTGAAAGAACCCCCAAGGGATGTCCATAGAGATCGATGCAGCATGACAGGCTAGTTTTTCGATTCCATAAAGCAGGAGGGGTATGGTGTTGACTAAAAACGTTCTGTGAATGCCTGTTCCCGTCGACTGTTCGTTGATTCTTTGTGTCATGACCCAGCGTGTTTCTTTTGGTGGAGCTGCAAGGCTATAAAAAGATCTAATCATTTATTAATAGATAGATGAAAGCAAAGATAAAATGGCGTTACCGGGTGCGGGATGGTGGCCGGTGAGCAGGGGGCGGGGCGAAGAACCCCATTTCGAGGGGAAAAGGGCTTTGAGCTCTATTTTGCCTAGTGTGCTGCCGGCTTTTCGTGATCCATCAAAGGGCCGCCCATGATGGCGGCGCCGCCATCGACGGCGAGAATCTGGCCGGTGATTTTGGCGGCGTGGGGCCCCAGCAGGAACGTGGTGGCATCGGCAACGGCCTGTTTGTCTTTTTCCGGATCCCACGGGATGGGGCTGGTGTTCATCCAGATGGCCCCGATGTGTTCGAAGTCGGGAATCTTGCTGGCCGCCGTGGTGATGACCGGGCCGGATGAGACGGCGTTGACGCGGATGAGGTCGCGGCCGTGGCGGCGGGCCAAGGCGCGGACGAGGGCTTCCAGCGCGGCCTTATGAACACCCATCCAGTTGTAGAGTGGGTAGACGTGGTGGGTGTCGAAGGAAAGCGCGACAACAGAGCCGCCAGCCTGCATGAGGGGGGCGGCGTGACGGGTGACGGTGGCGAGCGAGGCGCAACTGATCTGGTATGACTTTGCGACATCGGACATGGATTCCGTGTGAAATTCGTTACCCATGCAGGTCTTGGGGTTGGCATAGGCGATCGAATGAACGACCCCAGACAGCGGGCCGAGTCCGGCGAACAGAGATTGCACCTGCTCCTCGTTGGAAACATCGCAGAATCGCAGGTCCAAGGCGGCCTTTTCGGCTTCGGTCATCAGTTTGCTGGGGTTGAGATAGCGTTTCTTGATGACTTCGTTCTGGACGGAATAGATGACTTTTCCTCCGTGGTGTTCTATGGTTCGCCCGATATAGTAGGCGATGGAGAGAGGGTCGAGAAGTCCCATGACGAGATACGTTTTACCTGTTTCGATCATAGTGATGTGTCCTTCTGGTGGGAGTCTTTTGGCAGGGTAGCAACTTCGGGCTGAATTTCAAAGAAATACCAAGGGCAATCAACTGCAATATCAATGCCTATTCTTCACCATTCCTGTGTCCTAAGCGCTTGACGGATGTGGAGAACGATGGGACAAGAGGGGGGAGTGCATGGTTAATTGTTTATGGTTGATGGTGAATGGTCGTGATGAAAACATTGATTCATGGATTATCGCAGGCGGAGGTGGTGGAGCGATGTGCCGAACTGGGGCAGAAGGCGTATCGAGCCAGCCAGCTCTGGAACTGGCTCTATGGGAAGCGGGTATCCTCCTGGGATGAGATGACCAATCTGCCTGCGGTGTTCCGCGGGCAACTTGCCGGGATCTTTGAGATTGAGCCAGTCAGAGCGTTGACGGTGGAGGGCGAGGCGCCGGAGACACGCAAGATACTTGTGGGGCTGAGGGATGGCGAGTGCGTGGAGGAAGTTCTTATTCCTGCCAAGGGGGATCGGCGGACTTTGTGCGTTTCCAGTCAGGTGGGGTGCAAGTTTGCCTGCGCGTTTTGCGCCAGCGGCAAAGGCGGGTTCTGCCGCAGTCTGGAGGCAGGTGAGATTATAGGGCAGGTGCTGCTAGGGTGGCGGGAGTATGGTGACCGGCCGACGAATATTGTGTATATGGGCATGGGGGAGCCGTTTGATAATTACGATGAAGTGTTGAAATCCATCCGTATTTTGAACGACGGGCAGGGGATCAATATTGGCGCGCGGCATATCACGATCAGCACCAGTGGTGTGATTCCCGGGATTGAACGGATGGCCGGGGAGGGGTTCCAGGTGGAGTTGTCTGTGTCGCTGCATGCACCGGATGACGCGTTGCGTGACCGGTTGATGCCGGTTAACCGGAAATACCCGATAGCCAAATTGATGGAGGCCTGCGCACGGTATGTGGCGGTGACGAAGCGGATTATTACGTTTGAGTATACGTTGATCAGAGGGGTTAACGATTCCCGTGAACAGGCGATGGCATTGGCCCGATTAGCCAAACAGTTGCCGTCGAAGATTAATCTGATTCCCCTGAGTCCTGTGGATGGATTTGAAGGTCAGCCACCTGAGGAGGGGACGATCGGGATGTTTATTGATGTGCTGGCCAAGGGAGGGGTGACATCAATGGTGAGGGCATCCAAGGGGACGAAGATCAGCGCGGCGTGCGGGCAGTTGAGGAGGAGGGTGTGTGAATTTTAGAACGGCCATTAATTCTCGGGATGTGGCGGCGGTGATCATCCGGCGATGGATGGAAAAAGGTGAATTCCCGGACAGGCTGATGGGGAGCGTTACCCAGGACCGGGGATTTGTCACCGAGCTTGTTTATGGGGCGGTCAAGTGGAAGCGGCAACTGGAATGGGCGGTGAAGCGGTGTGCCAAGAGTCTGCCTCCATTGCCGTTGCGCGCGCACCTGATGGTGGGGCTATATCAGGTTTTGGATATGGAGGATGTGGAGGAGTATGCGGCCGTGAACGAAACCGTTGATGCGGTGAAGGCTCATTTTCCGCAGGGGCAGGCGGATTTCATCAATGCCGTATTGAGACGGGCGGCGCGTGAAAAGGAAAGTATTCTGGCGGAACTTCAGGGTGAATCGGTGGGAGTCCAGACGTCGCATCCGGAGCTGTTGGTGTCGCGCTGGACAGCTGCCTTTGGTGGTGAGAATACCCGTTTGTTGTGTGCATGGAACAACCGGCCGGCGCCGGTGGTGGTGCGGATTAATCCGTCACGAGTCCAGATGGGGGATTTTCTCGACCGGTTGGCATCATCGGGAATTCGCGGGGAAGTGCATCCGTTTTGTCCGGACACATTTGCCACGTTACCTCGCGGGGTGGCCCCCGCGCGTGTGCCGGGATATGATGATGGATGGTTTAGTGTGCAGGATCCCTCGACGAGCGTGGCGGTGCAACTGCTGGCGCCGCAGCCGCATGAGCGGGTGTTGGATGCGTGTGCGGCGCCTGGCGGGAAATTGATGGCGATGGCGGAGATGATGGGGGGTGGCGAGACGTTGGTGGCGATGGATGTGCATTCGGAGCGGCTGGCCGTTTTGAGGGAGAATCTGGAACGGCTGAATTTACACGGAGTGGAAGTGTTTCGTGGCGATATGACAACGGTGGGCGGGGTGCAGGAATTGGCCGGGCGGACCTTTGATGCCATTTTGCTGGATGTGCCCTGTACGAACACGGGTGTTTTGAGGCGGCGAGCCGATGCGCGGTGGAGATTTTCGCTGGAGGGGATGGGGAGGGTGGGAGTCAGTCAACGGGCCATTTTGGATGCGGCCTCCGCCTATGTGAGTCACGGAGGGAGAATGGTCTATAGCACGTGCAGTCTTGAGGCGGAGGAAGACGAGTTATTGGTGGCGACCTGGTTGGCGTCGCATCCGGCCTTTGAACTGGCGAAACAGCGCAAGTTGCTCCCGCCGGTTGATGGGGTGGATGGCGCCTATGCGGCGCTGCTTGTCCGGCGGTAATAAGGGTAGACGTTCCATCGGGACGCAAGACGATTCGGGTAATAACGGTCAGGAAAATACGACAACCAACTGTTATTACTGTGAAAGGGAGAGTAGTGGAGGCGGATTATTGTAAGGAGGGACTATGACGGATATTATCCTATGCGTGGTGATCCTGCTTTTTTTGGCTTGGATTCTTGTGCTTAAAGCCGAGATGGCAGATCTCAAGACGGAAATTGTACGACTCAAGGAGTTGTTGAAGAATAAACTCGGTCACATGCAGAGCGAAGTGTCCATCAGTTCGGGGTTGAGACTGAAGTCCTGATGGAATGCCGACATCGGCATCCCGCCATGCGGGACAAGATCAATGCCCTTGTGAGCACGTGTCAGTGCAGAATGTTCCAGAGCAGGATCATGTTCAGGGCGATGACGACGGTGGCGATACTCCAGAGCCAGACATTTCCCATTGGTGTATTGGCGTGGTTGCCCATGACTTTTTGGGATGAAGTCAGGTAAATCTGGAGGATAATGGTGATTGGCAACTGGATACTGAGCATGACCTGGGATAGGATCAGGGCGCTGTAGCTGTTGGTGACGGCCATGACGGCTGCGAGTGCCGTCCCGATGGTTATGGCGACTCCGGCTTTGGATGGTGTGTTTTTGATGTTGAATTCGCGCGTGAAAAATCCTGCCACAATGGAGCCGCCAGCCATTCCCGCCGTGACACTGGCCGTCAAGCCGGCGCAGAGCAAGGCGAGGGCGAAGATGGTGGCGGCGAGGTATCCCTTATGCCCCAGAATGGGATGAAGCATTTCCTCGGCCTGTTCCAGTGAGACGACCTTGATCTTCTGATGGAAGAAGGTGGCGGCGGCGAGCAGGATCATGGCGCTGTTGATCATCCAGCCCACGATCATCGAGAAAAGCGTATCAAGCCATTCGAATCGCAAATGACTGATAATGGCGGTTTCGCCCTGGGTATGCCATTCCCGGTTTTGGATCACCTCGGAATGCAGAAACAGGTTGTGTGGCATGACGACCGCGCCGAGAACGCCCATGACGATAAGGATGGCGCCTTGAGGCAGGTTCGGGGTGACCCATCCTGCGGCGGCGGTGCCCCATTGGGTATCGACCAGGTATAACTCGAAGATAAAGGCCAGACCGATCAGGGAGACAAACCCGACGATCAACTTTTCAAGGCGTTGATAGGAGTTCCAAAACAAGAGGCCAATGGCGACGCCGGCGGTGAGGGTGGCCCCCACCTTCAGCGGCAGATGGAAAAGCATCTGGAGGGCGATGCCGCCGCCTAATATTTCGGCAAAAGCTGTGGCGATGGAGGCCAACACGGCGGAGGCCAGGGCAGGGCGGGAAATCCATGGAGACAAATGTTGAGTGGCCGCTTCGGCGAGGCAGTGTCCGGTGACAATGCCAAGATGGGCCGCGTTATGCTGCAATAAAATGAGCATGATGGTGCTTAGCGTGACAACCCATAGCAGTTGGTATCCGAATTCCGATCCGGCGGCAACATTGGACGCCCAATTTCCTGGATCAATGAATCCGACGGTGACGAGCATTCCCGGGCCGAGAAAGCGAAGGGCATTGAGTGCTTTTGCCGCCTGTCTTTTGAAAAGAATATGCTTTTGTAACTGGTGGAGAAGATTCATAAGGGGCACTATACACGAGCGACGCCAAATAATCACGCCAATGTGGAGTCGGGAAACGGAAGGCTATTGCAGTCCGACCCTGCGGGCTTGGCTCAATTCCGCTGGGGTAGTATTCCGGCTTGCCGCCGGACCGTTGGGAACACGCCAGCCGATGTGGTTTCAGTGCGAAACAGACTGCATACTGCTCTTTTTTTGGCTTGCTTACTGCGATGGCAATCGAAATAGTACATGCCCAATCAAGCCGCTTTTTGCGGTGACGGATGTATTTTGACAGGCAGGAGAACGGTCATGGCTTCAGAACTCGCATTTGCATTAATCAATCCCTATACGATCGCCAAATCCAGAACAGGAGGGGTTATCGGTCGATTGATGAGCCGGACTGGTCTTGAACTGGTGGCGGCCCGGATGTTTGGTCCCAGCCACGGCCTGGCCAGTCGCTATGCGGCATCGTTGCTGGGGAGCAATCCGAGTGAGGCAGAGTTTGCCAAACTGCTCAATCAGTATGTGTTGAAATCGTACATGCCTGACCCTGTGACGGGCAAGCGTCGCCGCGTCATTCTCCTTTTGTTCGAGGGGGAGAATGCCATTCAGAAAGTGCGTGAAGCGGCCGGGCACTTGCGTGCGGGTTGGGTGGGTGGTGAGACAATCCGCGACACCTATGGCGATTACGTTACGGATGTTGACGGGCGAGTGACCTATTTTGAGCCGGCGGTCTTGGTGGCACCGACGGTTGAACGGGCGGCATCGGTGTTGCGGCTATGGTCGGAATACAGCGAGACGGATGGTGGAATTGTCGATCAAAGTGCAGATGTGGCGGAGAGTGAAGGGGTTCAGAGCACACTGGTGCTGATCAAGCCCGATAATTTCCGGTTCCCGAGCGTCCGCCCCGGGCACATCATCGATTTACTTTCGCGGTCGGGATTAAGGATTGTGGGGCTCCGGAAGTTTTCAATGACGGTGGCGCAGGCTGAGGATTTTTATGGACCTGTGCGGGCGATCCTGCGTGAAAAATTCAAGGGCATGATGGGGCAAAAAGCTGGAGAGATTCTCAGTCGGGAATTCAAAACAGAGATTCCGGAGGAGTTGGAGGCCAAGATGGGTGAGTATCTTGGGCCAGTGAAAGGTGACCGGCAGTTCGAGGAGATTGTCCAGTTCATGACTGGTTATCGGCCTTCCGAGGTGGCGGAGGCGGATAAGGTGACAGCAGGGGCTGAGAATTGTCTGGCCCTGATTTACAAGGGGATGAGCGCTGTTGAAAAGATTCGTTTTCTGCTGGGGCCGACGGATCCTGCGAAGGCGCAGCCCGGCTCTGTTCGCCGTGAATACGGCAGCGATATCATGGTCAATGCCGCGCATGCCTCCGATTCCCCTGAAAATGCGGTGCGTGAGATGAAGATTGTGGATGTACAACGAGAAACCATACGGGAGTGGGTGGATAAATATTATGGAACTTAACCGGAAAGTGGCGGCGATTACGCCCTCATTGACATTGGCGATAGATGCCAAGGCAAAAGCCATGGCGGCGGCTGGGGAGCAGGTGTGTGGATTCGGGGCAGGAGAGCCGGATTTCGATACACCTGGGCACATTAAGGAGGCGGCGGCGAAGGCCTTGCGTGATGGCAAGACGAAGTACGCCCCGAATGATGGAATACCCGAGTTGCGTGCGGCGATTGTTGAAAAATTGGCATCGGAGAACAAGCTGACGTACAAGGCCGAGCAAGTGCTGGTCAGCAATGGAGCCAAGCACTCCCTGTACAATATTTTCATGGCCCTGTGCAATGCGGGGGATGAGGTGATCATTCCCTCGCCCTATTGGCTCAGTTATCCCGAGATGGTGCGTATGGCGGGTGCGACTCCTGTGTTTGTGCGGGGCACGGAGGCCAATGGGCTCAAGATTCAGCCTGATCAACTGGCGAAAGCCATTACTCCGAAGACCAAGGCGATGATCATGAACAGTCCGTCGAACCCGACGGGCATGGTGTATACCCGTGCAGAGTTGCAGGCGTTGGCCGAAGTGGCGGTACGGCACGGTATATATATTGTATCCGACGAGATTTATGAGCGGATGGTATATGATGGAACGCAGGCATTTAGCGTGGGAAGTTTATCTCCGGAGATTTTCAAGCACACGATTACGGTGAACGGGTTTAGCAAGCCATACGCTATGACCGGGTGGCGCCTTGGGTATTATGCGGGTCCCATTGAGATCGTCAAGGCCGGGTCGGCCTTGCAGAGTCACAGCACGTCGGCGCCGAACACGTTTGCCCAGTATGGCGCCGTGGCGGCGTTGCGGGGGCCCCAGGAATGTGTAGCGCGCATGGTGGTGGCATTTGATGAACGGCGGAAGTACCTCCATAAACGATTAACCGCCATGCCCGGAGTGACGTGCGTGAAGCCGACGGGGGCGTTTTATGTATTTCCCAATATTTCCTCGTTTGGCCTTCCGTCGATACGGTTTGCCGAATTGCTTCTGGAGAAGGAGAAAATGGCGGTGGTGCCGGGAATGCCGTTTGGCGCGGATGAGAATATCCGTCTTTCCTATGCGTGCAGCATGGCAAACATTGAGGAAGGCATGACGCGGCTGGAGCGGTTTGTGCAATCGACCTGAGAAATTGTGCAGATGTGGCGTGTGTTGGGGCCCTTGGGCGTCGGCAATCGACGCCCCCGAACATGCCTTCTCCTTTAACGGGGAGGGGGCAGGATCAGCCGTAGGTTTTATGGAATTTGGGCTCCTTGGTTTCTTCGGAGGGAGTGGGTGAGTTTGGGGGCGGGGGTTCAGCCGATGGAGGAGTCGGCGCCGGCGTTGGGCTTGGCGTTGAAGCTTTTGTTTCCACGTAGTTCATTCGCAGGGTGGTTAGGGCTGTCTTAATGAAGCGTTCCTCGTCCCGGTCCAAATTCCCGCGCGATTTGGCTTCAATCATTTCCAGCAGGTCAATGGTGGCCTGGGCGGCATCCAAGTTAAGTTCGGTCTTGCCAGTCATCGGGTTGATGGTTTTGCCCATTTGCTGCATGGTCGTTGCCGACAACATGGCTATCAGATCCAGAAACATGGCCTTATGGGTCTCGGTTTGTTGAGCGGTGTTGGTCATAATGCTTTCTCAATGTTATTAGTGAAGATTGACAATAAAAATAAGTGCACCTGTTCAGCGACTTGAGTGAAATGGAAGCCTCTCTTCAGGGGCTGCGTTTTACTGGCGGAGCGTCAGGCTCAGGTTGCCGGCTTGCTTAGGATAAACTTGCCCGGCGCAACTTTTTTGAATGTCTTGTCGGTATACATTTTGACATTCAAAGCGTTTACGGGCTCCTTGGAACGCCACTGATAGCCGCTGCTGATGGACGCCTCATAGATATCTGAGACACTGATTGGCTTACCTGCCTTTTGCAGGATCTTGCTGATCATCTCACGAAGACTGGGCTGGGCATTTCGCGGGAGGCGCATGTGACGAACAGACACACTGACTGAAGGAGCCTTCTTTTCGGCCTGTTTAATCACGTTTGCCATTTGTTGTTCAAGAACCTCGATTTTGCGACGAATCTTGAGAATTTTCCCCATATCCACTGCGCTAAGATCGCTTAAATTCACCATGCCAAACCTCCGCTTTTTTATCTCATGCTGGAAATAATACATAGAGTGGCCTTTAGATGCAAGTTCTTTGATAACAGTTCTTTGATAACGTGATGAGAGGTGCAATGTGGAATGCAGAAGGGATAAGAGAACGCGTTCCTTAGGCGGTGGTGCGGGGGTTCATCATTGGGGGCAAGTTGACCATGGAAGTTGGCCTGTTGGTGACAGCATTGACAGAGGTGTGGTTGAAGTGCGAAACTATTGGTGGATTATTGAGAGGATAAAGAGTGGAACCAGTCATTGTTCAGCGATCGGAGCATTCGTTAAGCCGACAGAATATCAGCCCGGAGGCGCTTCGGGTGCTTTACGGTCTCAAGGAGGCCGG
This sequence comes from uncultured Verrucomicrobiota bacterium, assembly GCA_964609375.1. GTDB lineage: Bacteria > Verrucomicrobiota > Kiritimatiellia > CAIKKV01 > CAITUY01 > CAZDUS01. The sequence continues at coordinate 44,962 of CAZSSA010000003.1, forward strand.
CTATTACGGGTATCTTGCCGGTGGCGGTGTGAGGGATCTTTTGTTGGGGCGTAAGCCAAAGGATTTCGATGTGGTGACCGATGCCACGCCCAATGAGTTGCGGAAGGTGTTCCGAAACTGCCGGCTGATTGGGCGGCGATTCCGATTGGCGCATGTCTTTTTCGGGCAAGACAAAATCATCGAGGTGGCGACGTTCCGATCGGATCAGACTCCTCCGGAAGAGGGTGAGGAGCCGCCGCAGGATGGTTTGCACATCAAGCGCGACGATGGTCTGATTGTGCGGGATAATCTATTTGGGACACCGGAGCAGGATGCACGGCGGCGGGATTTCACGGTCAACGCTCTTTTCTATGACATTCGTGATTATTCGATTATCGATTATGTGGGTGGATTGGAGGATTTGAGACGGCGAGTGTTGAGATTTATTGGTGATCCCGGGGTTCGTTGCGTGGAGGATCCGGTGCGCATGGTGCGGGCGGTGCGGTTTGCCGCCATGCTTGGGTTCAGCTTGGATCCCGCCACGGCAGCGGCCATTCGTGAGCATCATGGGACCCTGGCGTTGGCGAACCGGTCGCGGTTGTATGAGGAAGTGCAGAAATTGTTTTTCTGTGGTGCGGCACGGGATGCCTACATGTTGCTGCGAGAGTTCGGGTTGTTTGAGATCCTTTTCCCGGAAATGGGATCTTGGCTTGGTTCGAGGAAGGGGACCCCTGAATGCAGCCGAATCAAAGCGGCGTTGACGCAGGTGGATGAGTGGCGACAAGCCGGGCGTGAAGTGACCCCGGCGTTGTTATTTGCCTTGATGTTTGGAGGCATGCATGAAGTGCAGGCGGGTGAATTGGCGGCGCAAGGGCAGCATCCGGGGTTGGCTCTGCATTCCGTGACGTTGCAGCATTTTGGGGGATTGACCGAGCGTGTGCAGGTGCCCAAGCTGGTACGGTATCGCACGGCGGAGATTTTGGCGTCGCAGCCCCGGTTGATGGCTGATAACGGGGCGCGGGCCCGGCCACTGGCGTCGAGGGATTTCTTTCCTGAAGCGGTGGCGTACCTTGAGTTTATCGTACGCTTAACCGGCAATCATGCTGATGCCCTTGAGCGTGTGGGGCAAATTGCCGCGGAATGGAATGACAGCGGCAATGAGCGGGTAGGTGGCGGGCGGCCCAGGCGTGGTCGACGTGGAGGCCGGCCACCATTTAGACGGCGACGTGACAGCATTCCGTCCGGAAATCCTGTGACCTGACGTATGGACTTTGCCTCCGGAGATCAGTGCCCTCTTTGTGGCTCTATGGCGACGGAGGGTTGTCGGGCGTGGGGGCGCATGGTTCATCGGTGCCCATGCTGCGGGTTGAGTTTTGTTCCCCCTGTTTATTGGATGACTCCTGCCGAGGAAGTCGCCCGGTATCAACTTCATCGCAATCGGCTTGATGATGAGGGGTATGTCCGGTTCCTGATGCCGGTGATTGACTGCTTGAAGCGGCATCGTGTGAGCGGGCGGGTGTTGGATTACGGGGCGGGTCCTTCGCCTGTTTTAACGGAACTGCTGATTCGTGAGGGGTTTGAGGCCCGGGGTTATGATCCTAATTTTCCGGGACTGCATGGACAAGGCGCCGTAGTTTCGGAGAAGAGTCCTGTAGATGCCGTTGTTTCCACGGAGGTGTTTGAGCATTTCCGGGCGCCTGCCTGCGAAATAGATCGAATTGTCCGGTTGTTGAGGCCGGGTGGATGGCTGGTGGTGATGACGGCGTTGGTGACGGAAGCGGTTTGCATGGACTCCTGGCCTTATGCCAATGATGCAACGCACATTGTGTTCTACGCGGAGGAGACGTTCAGGTATATCGCCCGGCGGTGGGGATTCCATATTGAGGAGTGTGCGGGGAGTCGGCTTGTGGTGTTGCGTCGCGTGAAGGATCTTCAGCAATCTGATTAAGCCTGAATCGGGGAAATGCGATTACTGGAAATCCGTTAAAAAAAATGGGGCATGAAGCTTTTGGAAAAGGAATTATGATTTGACCATGCGGGTACGGCGGTACTTTGCGGGCGTGATACCGGTCAGGCGCTTGAAGTGTTTGATAAAATAGCTTTGGTCATTGAAGCCTGCTTCATAGGCAATTTCGGTACAGCTTTTGTTGCTATTCTCCAAAAGGTGGCGGGCATTCTGGACCCTGGCGTGGATGATGATTTGCAGGATGGTTTTTCCTGTATGGGCCTTGACCAGATGGGCGAGGCGATAGGGACTGAGGCCGACTGCGCGAGCAATCTCCGGGAGGGTCAGCGGTTTGGCGTGGTGTTTGGTGATGAAATCAAGCGCCTTGCTGACATGGCTGTTTGAGCGGTTGAATCCATGCAGGTAAATGCCTTCGATAAAGTCATTCAGGGCATTCGTCAGGACATGGGCCAGATCCTCGAAATCACGAGCCTTGATCAGGCGTTCCATCCACTGGTGATTACGTTCAATCATGGATTCCATCACGGGGCTGTCCTCGACGGCGGCGCGGGTCAGGTAGCCCATCAATTCGATGGTGCGCGCACGAAGGACGACAAGCTTTGGAGAGCTCAGGTACATGGCTCCCAGCATTTCGTTCAGGACGCGTCGTGCGCCAGCTTGATCGCCGGCCCGGATATGGGACAGGAGTATTCTTTCTTTTTCGAATGGATAGGCGGAATATTCGCCGCGGCGTTTCCGGTCATCGATGGCCTCGGCAATCTGTTGCTGCTGGCGCATGCGTAACCGGTTTTCGTCCATTTGAAGGGGTTTCCATCCGCTAATCTGATAAAAGGAGTCCCGCAGTCGCTTGGCGGCGGCGCGCATTTGTGGTGCGGTGAGTGGGCGTCTGGTTGACAGATAGAGGATTGTTTCCGGCTTGGATATGCCGAGGCTGATCAGGTCCTGGGTGAAGTCCTCAAGGGTGCGGGAAGATTCCGCGGAGAGAACTTCGCCGCCGATCATGGCGCCATGAATGATTCTTCGATTTTCCAAGGCGACGAGCCAGCTTGCCACTCCGGGGACCAGCTCAAAAAAGTAGGGTTCCCCGAGGTTAACGCTTTCATGCAGGGCGTAATTGCGAAGCCGTCGGACTTTTGTAACGGCGGATAGCGGGTCTTCGTCCGGATTTGTGGAGCCATCCAGATTCATGAAAAAAGGGCGCAATCCGGTTGTCTTGACGACTTCCCGGTTGATTTCCGTTAATGTGCGCCGCGACAGGATACCCATGGGCTGACTCTTGTATGCCTAGGCAAGAAGTGCGTAATTGCACTAGCTCTGTTAACGACTGTTACGATGAAAGAACCATTGCCTACTAGCGTAAAATAGCCCAATTCAAGGAAGCATGTCAATCGTCTGACCAGGGAGGTGGCCGCAGGAGAGGTTGGCGCAAAAAATCATTTTTTCGCCATCGGACAGCAAGATCGTTATAATTATTAGCCAAAAGCATCTATTTGTGGTGCGGGAGCATTGATAGAGTTTCGGCGTTCTTAGAAGGGGACTCTTTATTTTACAACGATTCATACGAAAGGTGAGATGACATGAGTGCAATACTTGAGCAGATCAAAGAAAACCTGATGAAGGGCAAGGCTAATGACGTCAAAGCGCTTGTGCAAAAGGCGCTGGATGAGAAGATTGGGGCAGCGGACATTCTGAACAAGGGGTTGTTGGGCGGGATGAGCGTGATCGGCGAGCGCTTCAAGAAGAACGAAGTATACGTGCCTGAGGTGCTGATTGCGGCGCGGGCGATGAAATTCGGCATGGAAATCCTGAAACCGGCTTTGGCGGCGGCCAAGGTTGAGCCACGCGGTGTGGTTGTGATTGGCACCGTCAAGGGCGATTTGCATGACATCGGCAAGAATCTGGTGGGAATGATGTTGGAGGGAGCTGGTTTCAAGGTGGTGGATGCAGGGATCAACGTGGAAGCGGCAAAGTTTATTGAGGTGGCGAAGCAGAACAACGCCAGTCTGGTTGGCGTATCGGCGCTGTTGACGACGACCATGACCAACATGAAAGAGGTTGTGGACGTGCTGAAAAAGTCGGATATGGGCGGCAAGGTGAAGGTGATGATTGGTGGAGCGCCGGTGACGCAGGCGTTCTGTGATGAAATCGGTGCTGATGGTTATGCGCCGGATGCGGCCTCGGCGGCGGATCTTGCCAAGGTGTTGGCAAAGTAAACGCTGAGTATCGTTGAT
>CAZSSA010000003.1:49237-56346 GCA_964609375.1 uncultured Verrucomicrobiota bacterium
CTTGAGACGTTGGGTTCTGTGGATGGCCAGGAGAAGCAAGGTGTATTGGATGGTGAAACAAAGGCCCATGGCAACTCCGCCAGCAAGATAATTTTGCGGAAGGATCGAGTTTATCAGTGGGTGAAAGAAGAAGATGTTCATCCAAAACCCCGTGGTGATGGTTTCAGGAACACCGGCGTATTTCAACAGGCTGGGGAGAGAGGCGGCTATTCCGCAGGCCCACGACGCGAGTAACCATGTTTTTGTGGCTGATGCCAATCCAGATCGGGATTGCCAAGCTGTGCGGAGTTGGGGTGCAGCCAACACCATGCCGGTGGCGGCGCCGATTGCAAAATGGAGCGGGGTGGAGGCCATCAGGCGTGCTCCCTTCTCGCGAGTTCGCGCCAAGCCACCAGCAATAGACCGGCGGCCATGATCAGAAGTCCGACGGCGTACCATGAGGAATCGACTTCGATCCGGTCGATGGAGTAGTGCCAAAAGAAAATATCCATGCGGGGGTCCTGCGCCCAACGGAGATAGAGTTCGCGTTGGTGCAGGAGGCGGGGCAGGTCGGGGATCTCAGCCCACAATGCGCCAAGCAGCATGGCGAGGGGGGTGAGCAATAGGAAGGGAAGACCGGCGCGTTTTCCGCGGAAGCCGTAGACCAGCATGGCGATGGCGAAGGGGATCGAGGCTCCAAGGAGGACTTGGTTCATATCAGCGATTCCTCCGGTAAGGTGGCGGCCCCAGCCATGAGCGTAAGGACTGGGTGCGGGCGAAGGCGGCATCGGCTTCGTTGTATTGCTTCAACGCCACACGGGTTTGTCCGATGTCATACCAGAGGCGATAGTTGTTAGGATCGCACCGGCCAGCCTGGGTCATCAGGGTTTCTCCGAAGACGCAGAGGTCAAGACGGTTGGAGTCGATGCCTTGATTGCAGGCGGCGCGGCTGGACATGTACCAGGCATGCCATGAGGTGGGGGCCCAGACGATGGCGCGGCGTAATTCAGGGATCGTGGATTCGCCGAGCAGGTCGTACGAGTCGAGACGTTGGAGCGAAGGGAGGGGCCCCATGGCAAGGATAGCGACACTGGTGACGCCAAGACAGGCGGGGGCCAGTCGGAACAGGCGTATCGGTGTTGGTTCGCCGTTGGGAGGGGTTTTGAGGAGTAAGCCGATGAGTGAGGACAGGACGATGGTGTAGAGCGGCAGGCGGACGGGGAAATCGAAGGCGCTATGGACGGCGGCGGTGAGGATGGCGCCGATGACGGCGACGCGCAGGGTGGGTGAGTCGGGATCGGAGGAGCGGGTGATACGGCGGATGGCGGTGAGGGCAAGGGTTCCGGCGAGCAGCAATCCGATGAGGCCCCCTTCGGCCAGTAACTGCACGTATTCATTCTCGGCATTGACGAGCCACTTGCCCGAGGTGGTGCGGTAGAGTGGGTATGCCATGCGGAGTCCGTTGGCGCCGGTGCCGATGACGGGATAGTGGAGGGCGGTCCGGAGGCTTTCGCGCCATTCGAGGAGTCGGGCTTGGGCGCTAGCGCTTTGGTGCGGGTGGCGCAACTCGGCGAGGCGTTCCTGGAGAGCCGGGGTTTTGATGTAGAGCGCGCCGGCGATGATGGCGGCAATGACTGTGCAGAGGAGACCGGCGATGAGGTTCCGGCGGAAAATGATCCAGGCGGCGGTCAATCCACTACCGATCAGAAAGGCAAGGATTGAACCGCGCGACAGGGACATGATGATGGCGAACATCATGGCGGCGGCGAGAACTGACATCAGGAGGCCGGTCAGCCATTTCCGGTGGCGGAAGGCGTCATCGATGAGGGCGAGGGCGACGGGGCAGAGGATGGCGACGAAGCCGCCGAAGTGATTGCGGTTGATGAAGCAGCCGACGGGGCCATGTTCGGTGGGAGGGACGGGGAGGGTCCACCAGAGGGTATCACCCTGGGGGATGACCCATTGGCTCAGGTAGCCGCCGATGGCGATGATGCCGCCGACCCAGGCGAGAAAGACGAGGTGTGCTTTTTTTGAGCGTGTTGGAAGGGCCGAGGCGCAGAGGGCGATCCCGAAGGCGGCACCGAGCAGCAGGACCATGCGAAGGGTTCCGGCGCGGTTACGGCTCAAGGAGAACCATGATTCACCGCTATCAAAGAAACCGAGGCGGGCTGCTTCGTTGAGGAGGATGGTGGCCGTATGGTTTTGTGCGGCTCGGGGACTCCCGATGAGCGGGTCAAGGAGGGGGGGGAGGGGTAGTGCGGTCAGGAGGAGGAAGACTAGAATGGCGGCCATGGTTAGTTCCATGGCGGGGGAGGGGGACGTTACAGAGACCCTCTTTCCTGTCCTCTCTCCTGAAGGGTGCTGGAGGGCTGTGATGGCACACGGGAATTGGCGGGTGAGGGCGTAGGCAAGGAAGGATGACGCCGTCACCATGCAGACGGTGGCGGGGAAGATGCCTCCACCCCGCAGGGCCAGGAGTAGCACCGATGCCTGCAGAACACAGAATAGTAGGGCTTCACTCATAGACGGACACATTGCCTGAGGAGAAAAGAAGTGTGGCGTTGGATGGCTTCATGCCTATTCCACTGATGGTGACATAATAAACCTTTTTCGTATTGCCATACCAGTCCGTGGATGAATCGGAAAGGGTTAGTGCTCGCCTGAGGTAGTCCGAGAGGTTCCTTATGTCATCGCGGAGGTTGCCCGTCGAGGGGGGTGGCTGATTGACTTTCACGGTGGATTGTGGTGAAGCGGTCGCCGAGAAGCGAGGGCAACCGGAGAGGTAAGCCTGCATGCGGGTGCGGTTGAGGCCGGGGGCCTCCACGCGGAAGGGGCCGAGCGGATCGTGGCGTTCCAGAAACCTGGCGGCACGGACAACGTCGCGGGACGGGGAATCGATGGCTTGATTCGTGATGATGATCAGCGCGGTCAGAAGGGTCAGTGCGAGGGTGGCGTGGTGTAGGCGCTGTTGATCGGCGAGGGTGAGGCGGGTGGTCAGTGCGGCCAGTCCGAGGGAGGCCAGTGCGGAGATAAAAAGCGCGGCGATGAGTGATCCGTACATGTGTTCGGTGAAGACGAGCGGGAGGGTTGCCAGGGCGGTAAGCATCATTGAGTGCATGGCCTGGGTGATCCGGATGGGGGAAGGGATCAGGATGGATCCAACAACGGCAAGCGGGAATAGGAAAGCGAGGCGTGTGACGAGGCGATAGGCCGCCTGCGTCGGGGAGTGGTTGACGATCGAGAAGCCAACGGCAAGCGCCAGTAGCAGCAGGAGGGAGGGAAGAATGAACCGCCATCGGCGGTTTTCGCCGATCAAGGGGAGCCGATACGAAACAAGACCGGCGAGGAAAGCAAGGGGGATGACGGCGATGGCCACCAGTCCGGTTCTGTGGGAGATGGTTAGAAGTGGAGCCATGGCGACGGCGGCGAGCGCGCCGGGAAGGCGGTTGACTTTCAGAAGGGCGAGAACGAAAAAGGGCAGGAGCACCATGAAGAGTCCGCGGCCGGTTGCCCAGTAGTTGTAGCGGAGGAAGACGGGCGAAAAGACATAGAAGAAAGCCATCCAGGTGGCCGACATGGGTGTGCAGGGGAAAAGGTGGCGGCCAAGCATTGTGGTGGCGGCCAGGGCGGTAATGCCGAAAAGCAGCGAGAGGATGTAGAAACTCCAGTCCACGCCGGTGTTGCCGATGATGGAAATGGTTGCCAGCACCAACGGTTGCGCGCTGGAATAAGAGCGGGGGGTGAATCCCAAAAGGGAGATCGGGTGAATGAGCCATGGAATGGAATGATCCACCTGAACGACGGTGGCGAGGTCCTGCCACTTATAAGTGTCGATGCCCGCGATGGGGGTGAACGGGAGGACGAGGATGGCGAAGAGGAGGATCATGCCGAAGAAGGCGGATGAAGGAAGCGGGGGCGGTGGGCGAAAGGGAATGGAGCGAAGTTTTGTGATCAGCGTCAGGACAAGGGCCAAGCTGCCGTGAACGGTGGAGAGGGAGGCGGCGGTGATGGGGATGCGCGAGTAATGGAGGAGGAGCGTGCCGCCGACGGCGAGCACCACGAGGCAGGCGCCGGCCATGGCAAGTGTGGCGACGAGATCGGCACGGGGCAGGAGATTGCGAGCTAATAACCAAGGGGTGATCAGCAGGACGAGTAGCAAGGTCAGGCTGAAGATGAGCAACATGAGCGGGTCAGTTGGGTTAAAGGCCGGCGTTGCTTTCCACTGGGGGTTTAGGAGGTTTGGGGCCTGGCGGGTTAGGAGGCGGGCCGGGAGGCGGGCCGGGTGGCGGGCCGGGGACCCTGTAAGTATTATTGCGCATCTCCAGCATGGGGTTTGGTGAAGAACCGCTCATTTCCCTGATTTGGTCGAGTTCCAGTTGTTTTTGCCAGACCAGAACGAGGGGGAATTCGGCGACCGGGGCATCGAAGGGGAGATTCTGGTAAGGGAAGTCGTCGGGAGCGAGGCGGGCAGGCGGGAGACCGCGTTTTGCCGAATCGTCGGACAGCGCCTTTTCCTTTGCCAGTTGTGATGACATTTCCGCCTTGGGCGCCTGAGCCTGGGAGTGGGTAAAGGATGGGGTATCCTTTGGGATGGGCATGGCGGTGTCCGTGAAGGTTGCGTTGAGTTTGGGTTGGAGTGGGGGCTCGAGTCCCGGGGAAGAGGAGGGGGGAGAATTGAGATAGGCGGAAAGATCAAAAGCCTTTGGTGTTTTCCGGGTTGAATAATGGGCCACAATGAGGGCGCAGACTACCGAGGTTGGCACGATGGCCACCCATAACAAGAATCGTGATCGCTCCATTTTCACAGGAACAGTCCCCGTCTGGTGATTTTGGTTCGTCCTCTGGATGCCGAATTCATTCGTAAATTATCAATCCGGGTAGTCTTGGTGTCAATGGCTGAATGAAAGGATTATTCGTTTGCCTCCACGGTCACGGTTTGGCAGTTTGTAGCCCGCTAACCAATTTATTCAGCGGGGTGAGTCATGTTTGTGTTCAAAACGTTGGGCCTCAGACTGTTGAATGTCATTCTTGGTTTCCTAGGCTATCTTTGTTACGCGGGGATTGTGATTGTGCTGGGATCCCAGATTGTCAATGCGGCGACGAATTCAGAGAAGTTTGGCCTTGTGAAAGTGGTGTCGGATTTTGTGATGCCCTTTCAGAAGCCTGTTCTTGATTTCATGCATGCGCATCTTCCGTGCACGTTTGGGACGTTTGACGCGGCGCCCGCGATGATTGGACTGGTTTTTCTGCTGCTCTGCATAGCGTGTGATCATGGGGCCCACCGGCTGCGGGTCTATCGGCACAGTTTGATCGAGCGGCGTAAACTGGCAGAGCGTCAGGAGGCCATCCGGCAGCAAGGGGAGGCGTATTTGATTGCGGCGGAAGCGGAGAGTGATCCCACAAAGCGGGAGAAGTTACTCGACGTATACGCCCGGACAAAGAAGATGCTTGAGGAGCAAAAAAAGCACATGGCGTTTCTGTCCATCGACGTGGTGAATTCGACCGGCATGAAGAGCGGGGAAGATCCCGCCCTGGCCGAGCGAGATTTCCGGCATTACCGCAAGTTTGTTGATCGCATTATCAAGGCGAACAAGGGGCTCAAGACGGCGTGGACTCCGGACGGGATGATGGTCTGTTTTGCGGCGGCGCAAGATGCCGTTGTGGCGGCGCAGGATTTGATCGGAAACATTGAATACTTCAACCGCAAAGTCAAGGCGATGAAGGCGGATTTCAAGGTTCGCTGTGGCATAAACTCAGGCGAAGTCCTTTTTGACGAGCTGGTGCCGATGGAGGAGATGTCCAATGGGGTTATCGACATCGCGGGGCATATGCAGAAGTATGCGGAGGAGAACACAATCTACATTGGACAGCATGTGATCAAGGAGCTTGGGGCCCCTGCTGGATTTCGTCCTGCCGGAAAACAAGTTGATGGCTGCGACGTTTATGAATGGCGGGCTGACTCCGGCACCACCCGGAAGGCATGATCGTGGTGAGCCGGCGTGTGGTTCTTTTGATGATCGCCAGGATTCTCAGCAGCAGACGCGGTTCCTGCCTGCCTTTTTGGCGCCGTAGAGGGCGGAATCCGCCTCAAGGATCATTTTCTCGAAATTATCCTTTATCGGCGCATGCCACGAACTGACGCCGATGCTCACGGTGACCTTGATCTGGTGCATGTCATGGGTGAATACATGGGTTTCGACAAAGGTTCGAATTCGTTCGGCAAGTTTCAGGGCCTTCTGGTGATCGATGGGAGTGGCAATGAGGGCGAACTCCTCGCCTCCATAGCGGGCCAGCAGGTCTGTTTCCCTGAGTTTCTTTTTGATGTTGAGGGCGAGTTCCGCAAGAACAACGTCCCCGGCCATATGACCATAGGAGTCATTGACGGTTTTGAAGTGGTCGATGTCGAACATGAGTAGCGAGACGGACGAACCATAACGGTGGGCCCGTTTCACTTCCTGGCTCAGGCGTTCCATGAAATACCGGCGATTATGAGTCTGTGTGAGGCTGTCGGTGATTGAGAGATGCTCCAGTTCCTGATTCAGAAGCGAAAGGCGCTCATTCGCGGCGAGCAGATCGGCGGTTCTTTTCGAGACCTGCTCTTCAAGGGATAGGTTCAGGAGGGAAAGCCGTTTATAGAGGTCAGCGTTCTCGATGGCGACGGCGGCATGGGAGGCGAGGGCGGCGAGCAAGGCTTCGTCGTTGACGGAGAACACGCCGGTTCTCTTGTTCAGCACTTGAATGGCGCCGATGATCTCGCCGCGCATATTCTTGAGGGGTACGCACAATGTGCTCTTGGTGAGGAAGCCTGTTTTCCGGTCGAAGGCGGGATTAAATCGTGGATCCTGATAGGCATTAGAGATGTTAATGACTTCGCCGGTCTGGCCCACTGTTCCTGCGATGCCCATGCCGAGGGGGAAGCGGATTTCCTCGGTATTGACGCCCTGCGCGATCTTTGCCCACATTTCGCGGGTTCCTGCATCGATCAGGAACAGGGAACTGCGTTCGGCATCCATGACGGAGGTTGTTTCCTCGATGATCAAGTGCAGGAGCCGGTTGAGGTCACGTTCAGCGGTAAGGCGCAGGCTGATTTTGAGAAGGCTTTCCAGCCGTTCCGGACGGATGAAGTCCGA
>CAZSSA010000004.1:0-14838 GCA_964609375.1 uncultured Verrucomicrobiota bacterium
GGGCGTAAGAAATGGTTGTTTTTGCGTTTGATTGCGGGAAAGCGTTGTTTTGGATACTTGGCATGGCGCCTGCTTAATAAGAGTCTCAAGCAAGTTGGTTTGGGAACCAACAAAGAACAAAGAAAAAAGGAGATACCAAGATGAAGAAGAACAAGATGGGTTTTACGCTGGTTGAGATCATGATTGTGGTTGCGATTATCGGTTTGTTGGCGGCGATCGCCATTCCTTCGTTCATGAAGGCCAGAACGACATCGCAGAAGAACGCCTGTATCAACAACCTGCGTCAGATCGAAGCGGGCAAGGAACAGTGGGCGCTTGAGAACAAGCTGTCGACCGGTGCGAATGTCACCACGACGGAAGTGGATGCGTATATGAAGACCACGCCTGTGTGTCCGGCGAGCGGCACGTATACCTACAACAAGGTTGGAACGGATGCCACCTGCGGTGTGACAGGGCATAAGCTTCAGTAATTCGGGTTAGCTGAAATAACCGAAGTGAAGGGGTTCTGGGAAACCAGAACCCCTTTTTGTGTCCAGAATTAAGGGGCTTCCCTGTAGGGGAGTTTTTGCTTGTAGAGGTTTATGCGCTGGGTGATTTCTTCAGCCGAAAACCCTTGAGTTACGATCGGCGTGACCGATGTGTGGCCCGTCAGAGGGGGAAGGGTGGCATTAGTGGACAAAATACGAAGTGCTTCTTCGGCGTACTTGACCGCTTTGTCAAAGGCTCCCGTCTCGGCGAAGGCAGCGGCGAGGATATCGAAAGCCCTGGCGCTTTTTCCTTCGCTCATGGGGATGAGCGGCAATGCCCGCTCCACGGCTTTGGGGCCGTTGCGCACCGTGGCGTCCGGGCATGTGGCCAGCATCCATGCCAGCTGGGCGCGGGCGAAGCCGTGAGTTGGATTCAGTTTCAGGGCCGACTCGAAATAATTAATAGAAGAGGTCCAGTTTTGTTGGAGTGCCAGTAGCGTGGCCAGAATGCAGAGGGTGTCCTGGTTTTCCGGATCATGCATCAGGGAAAACTTTAGCCACATCGTTGCTTCCTGGTATTTTTTTTGAGCCATGGCAATTCTACCCATGTTCAAGTAGGGCACCGGGCGACTGGGTGAGACGCGCATGGCTTCCCGCAAATTGCTGATCGCCTCATTGGTGTTTCCCGAATTCAGGTAGGCGGCACCGAGTAAACTGTGGGCCACGGCGTAATCGACGCAAGGAATGTACATATCGGCATTCCACTGCTGCCGGATTTCTTCATAGGTCTGCGTCGAGTAATCCGGCAGACGCTTCAAGGCGCGGTTGAGAAGACGAATGGCGGCCTGATCCCGGCCCTGATTGATAAGCGATCCGGAGAGGGCGATATAACCGCGGGGATTGTCCGGGCGTTTTTCAATAATATCAGCCCACATGGTTTCGGTGGAGAGATAGTCGATATTACGGGAGTATGTTAACGCTGTGAACCAAAGCGCTGGTCCTGCCACCGCGATGAAGGATACGGCATAGACCAGTGCGCGAGTGTTCATGCGGGCGGATCGCTGTTGCCACCATGTGTGGCCGCCAATGACTACCCATGTCACTAACCCTGCAAGAGGCAGGTACATCCGATGTTCAAAGGCGGCGTCGGGGATGGGGAGAATGCTTGAGGTTGGCGCCAGAATGACAAACATCCAAACCAGGGGAAAGGCCATGGCGTTGCGCTTGAGGAGTGCGGCGAGGGTCACGAGTCCGAGGGTGACGATGACGCCGGCGCTTGGCCAGACCTCCGCCAGTCCTTTGGCGATGGGCCAGTTGTAATTCAGGCATAGCGAGGTGGGGACAAAGGAGAGGCGCAGGTAATGAATGATGACCTCAGTCTGGGTCAGGAGGTAACGCCAGGGGGAAACCATGCGACCGAGCAGTGTGACGCCCTGTCCCCTGGCGATGCCGATCCCCATGAGGAAGAGCATGGCGAAGATACCAATGGTCATGAACAGGGCCAGATGGGTTTTCCAGCGCGATCGTACAGCCTCCTTCCATGAAGAGGATACGAGAAGGCCGTCGAAGATGAAGATGAGTACCGGTGCGGTAGCCATGACTTCCTTGGTGCCCATGCCGATGGCGCAGAGGGCGAGGGCGGCATTGGTCCATCGCCTGGGGTGGGGTGATGAAAGACCCCGGATGAAGCAATAAAAGGTGGCGAGGTAAAAAAGCCCCATCAGGGCTTCGATCCGTTGGGCGATATAGGTGACACAGCCTGTCTGCAGCGGATGAACGATCCAGAGCAAGGCGATGGATAGGGCGAGCCAATCCGCCTGTTGGTCGAAATGGTCTTTAAAGCGTGCCAGTCGCAGCGTTCTGCGAACCACTCCGAACAGGAATAAGCCGGCGGCGATATGAATCAGAATATTGGTCATCCTGAAGTCAGCAGGAGTGAAGCCCCCAATCGCCAGATTGACGGCAAACGTCAGATCCGCGACCCATCGGGTGGGGACGTAGATGGCTTTCCATGGCGGCCACAACGTGTGGATGTTTGGATTGCCGGTAATGACGCGTGCATCATCCAAAATAAACGGCGCGGTGAAGCTATTGGCGTAGGCCAGAATGCCGGAGGCGATAAGGATCATGGGAAACCATCGGATCAGCTGTTTCATGAATTGCTCCTTACCTGACATGTCACCCTGTAAAATGCAGTGACAGATGAGGGGAATACCTTATAGATTAATTCCGATGAGCGCGTCAACGTCGGTAAAACTGCTGGTTGCCCTGCCTGCGCACAATGAGGCGGGGCGAATTGGTCATGTTGTCCGGGATATCCGGGCCATGCTGCCTGACGCTGATGTTGTTGTGGTGAATGATGCGTCGCTCGATGAGACGGTGGCGGAAGCGTTGCGTGCGGGCGCGGATGTGCTGCCGCATGCGGTCAACATGGGCTATGGAGTGAGCCTTGAGACGGCATACTTATACGCGATGCGGAAGGGATATGATGTGGTTGTCCAAATGGATGGCGATGGACAGCATTTGGCCAGTGAGATCCCCCGTTTATTGATGCCGTTACGTGATGGGAGTGCCGATATGGTGGTGGGGTCGCGTTATGGTGCTGCGGGCGGGAGTATTACGGTTCCCTTTATCAGGAAAGCCGGACATCGGTTTTTTGCCCTTTTGCTATGGGTTCTGACCCGGCGTTGGTTTTCGGACCCCACGAGTGGATTTCAAGCGCTTGACCGTCGGGCGCTTGCGTTGCTGGCGAGCGGGGTTTTTCCCTGTGATTATCCGGATGCGGATGTGTTACTGATGGCGCACTTGAGCGGGTTGAGGATCCGGGAAGTGCCGGTCAAGATGGCGAACCGGGACGGGGGAACATCCATGCATGCCGGGTGGAAGCCTCTTTATTATGGGATCAAAATGTTGCTGTCGGTCTTTGTGGTCATGTTAAACGCTCCCGCCTGGCGTGTTTGGCGTCAACGGCTGGAGTCCTTGTAAGGAGGGTTATCGTATGTTGCCCCGACAATTGATAGCATCGGCGATTATTGCGCTGATGATTCTGGCGGTGGTGATTCGTCTTGTGCAGCGCGGGCACCTTGACATCGCCTATTGCTGGCTGTGGCTGGGGATTGGCGGTGGGATGCTGCTGCTGGTTTTGAATTATGAATGGCTGCTCAAGTTGTCCGATCTCATTGGCGCGGTGACGCCGACAACCACCATTTTCCTGATGGGATTCATGGTGGTATTGCTGTTGTGTCTTCAGTTTTCCCTGGTCATTTCCACCCACCGGCGCCAGATTAAACGATTGACCCAGCGTCTGGCCGTGGTGGAACGTGAGCATGCGGAAAGCCCCGTGGCCGCGTCAGTCGTGACCTCCCCTTCGGATTCAAAACCAACATGATGCCCAGACTGGTTCTTGTTTCAGCGCCTGTCAATGTTTCGGAGCGGTATGGTGTCTTTGCCGGAGCCGCCAGTACCGAGCCATCCTTCGGGTTGTTATGCCTGGCGGCGGTCGCGCGTCGAGCAGGGTCGGCGGTAGCCGTGGTGGAAGCCTCCGCCCGCAATCTGTCGCCGGAGGCTGCATTACAGGAGGTGGTGGCATTCAAGCCGGATGTGGTGGGGTTTACGGCGACGACGTCGGAGATTGTGCAGGCGGCTGATCTTGCCCGGCGGGTAAAGATGGCGTTGCCACAGGTGTTAACGGTGATCGGGGGGTGCCACGTTACCGCGCTTCCCGAGGATACGCTCCGCTCGTTTCCCGCGTTTGACATGGCGGTGATTGGTGAAGGAGAGGAGACGCTTTGCGAGATGCTTCAGCGGATGTCCGGCGGGGAACGATGTCCGGCGGTGGAGGGGGCGGTGGTCCGCGATGGTGATGCGGTGCGGCGCATGGGGGCGCGGCCTTTGATTCATGAATTGGACAGTCTGCCGTTACCGGCGTGGGAGTTGCTGGCAGGGTTTCCCCGTGATTTTCATCCTTCGCCGGGGCGGATCCGCCGTTGGCCATGTGCGTCGGTGGTGTTTACCCGGGGGTGTCCGAACCAGTGCGTCTTTTGTGACCGATCGGTGTTTGGGAATCGGTGCCGTGCGTATACTCCGGCGTATGCCGTTGAGCTTGTACGCGACCTGCATGATCGACACGGGGTGCGAGAACTCCTGATTGAGGATGACACCTTTGTGCTGTCGAAGGATCGGGTGCGTGAATTCTGTGAGCGATTGATTGGAAGGCGGATCGGGATCAGCTGGTCCTGCCTTGGCCGAGCGGACCGGGTGGACCCCGACCTGCTCAAGTTGATGCGAAAGGCGGGTTGCTGGCACATTTCCTATGGGGTGGAAAGTGGCGATCCGGATATTTTGAAGGCGATGCACAAGCGGCTGGATGTAGATCAAATCCGGATGGCGATTCGATGGAGCCGTGAAGCCGGATTGCGAACCAAGGGGTTTTTCATTGTTGGATTTCCAGGCGAGACACAGCAGTCGTTGGCCAAGACGAAAGCGCTGGCGTGTTCGTTGGCACTGGATGACATCAGTGTGATGCAGATGACGCCGTTTCCGGGCAGTGAGTTGTATGAGATGGCGGAGAGGCATGGTATTTTTGAGCGCGATTGGCGGAAGATGAACGTCTTGAACACGGTGTTTATCCCTCATGGATTCAGCCGGGAGCAACTGGAGGCTGCCCGTGCGGACATGATCCGGGCCTTTTATTTCCGGCCAACGGTCATTGGCAGGCAGGTGGTGCACCTATTGGCAAATCCCCGACTGCTGCCGATGGCCTGGAAAAGTCTCGGAACGCTGCGGAAAGTGGTGGGGCGCCCGTGAAAATTTCCGTGATAACGCCTTCTTATAATCAGGGCCGGTATCTTGACCGGACGATTCAGAGTGTATTGGGGCAGAAGGGTGATTTTGAGCTTGAGCATCTGGTGATTGATGGCGGGTCGACGGATGAGTCTGTTGACATTCTCCGGCGATATGGTGACCGGCTGAGATGGGTATCGGAGCCGGACGAAGGGCAGAGTGATGCCATCAACAAGGGTTTTGGAATGGCTTCCGGGGACATTCTGGCGTGGTTGAATTCCGATGACACGTATGAGCCGGGCGCTCTGGCGTGCGTGGCGGATGCTTACCGGGCAGAGCCGTTTGCGTGGTGTTTTGGAGACTGCCGGATTATTGATGAGCAGGACCGGGAGATCCGGAAGTCCATTACGCGATACAAGGTTGCCCAATCGCGCCGGTATCGTTTTTCGCGCCTGCTCAGGCGAGACTTCATTTCGCAGCCGTCGACATTTTTCACGGCGCGAGCCTATCGCGAGACGGGGGAGATCCGCAGGGACCTGGTGTATTCCATGGACTATGATTACTGGTTGAGGCTTGGGCGGCAATCGCCTCCCCGTTATATCAACCGGTTTCTGGCCAATTTCCGGTGGCATTCGGTTTCCAAGAACGGGGCAGCTTATCGTCGTGCGGCTTGGGAAACGCTGTGTACGGCGAGGCAGCATGCACGTCCCCGGGAGGTTGGCGATGTATTGATGCATTTCGGGCATTACTGTGCGTTGTCGGTGCTGTACAGGGTGCTGTAAAGAAGTATCCAGAATTCAGAAGACAGAATTCAGGAGTTAATAATACGTATGAGGGTTGGGGTTAATACACTGTTCCTGATTCCCGGCGAGGTGGGAGGATCCGAGACCTATGTGCGGGATGTGCTGAATCATGCCATTTCGCGTCATCCGGATATTGAATGGGTGTTGTTCACGAACCGCGAGAATCATGACGTTCTTGGGGGCGCCTACGGTTCACAACCTAACGTCAGGTGTGTTGCCTTGGATTTTGCGGCGCGAAACCGGATTCAACGGATTGTGAGGGAGCAGATTCAGCTTCCGGTGGCTGTGGGCCACGAGCGGATTGATGTGTTGTGGTCCCCGGGGTATACGGCTCCCGTGCTGGCACCATGCCGGCAGGTGGTGTCGATTCTGGACATGCAGTATAAGGCGTTTCCGCAGGATCTCTCCCGGTTGGCCTATTGGGCGACAAGTGTGCTGGTGCCTCTGGCCGCGCGACGGACGGATCATGTGCTGACCTTGTCGGAATTCAGCCGGGCGGAAATTCTGGAGCATGTGCCGATTTCGCCATCGAGGGTGCAGGTGGTTTATCCGGCGGTTGATGGGGTGTTTCGAGTGGCGGCAAGTGAGCAGGCGAGGCTATCGATTGTACCGGAAGGTGCATATGTGTTATGCGTGGCGAACACCTATCCGCACAAAAATGTACACACCCTTGTTCGCGCCATGGATAGAGTCATGAGTGAGCATCCTGTCCGGCTTGTCTTGGTGGGGGGAGAAGGGCGCGGAGAGCAGGAGGTGCAAGCCGCGCTTGACGGTATTCGCCATCCAGATCGGATTATTCGACTGAGGGGTTTATCGCGCGAGCGTCTTGCCGCGCTCTATCAGGGTGCTGCTGTGTTTGCGTTCCCGTCGCTTTATGAAGGATTTGGGTTGCCGGTACTTGAGGCGATGGCCGCGGGAACTCCTGTGGTGGCGTCGCGATGCGGGTCAATTCCTGAGGTTGGAGGCGACTGTATCCGGTATTTTGACGGTACCGCAGACGATGGAGCTCGGTGTCTTGGCGAGATACTGGCGATGACCGAGGAGGATCGCCGCAGGATGGTTGAAGCGGCACGCGCCCGAGCGGGTTCTTTTTGCTGGGAACGGACGGCGGATGACATTGTGGCCTGTTTGAGACGGTTTGGGTTAAAGACGTAGGGGTGCCGCTTGCGGTGTTTACATGGGGCGGGCAACGGATCAGCTCGGGGAGTTGGCCAGGGAAAGGATGCGTGCCCCGGTGCTATCGGTGGTGCTAAGATCCTCGAGGTAGGATGTTGTTTTGTATTCAGCGATGTCATTCAGGTCGTGCAGCATCTGCCGTAGCGATTCTGCCGCCTGAACGCTGGAATTCAGAAGCTCTGCGTTCATGTTCGCATCAGACGTGCCGAGCCGCGTCATGAGTTCGAGGCTGGCCAGCAGTACGGTGGCTGGTTGCCCAAGATGGTGACAGGCGGCGCCGATGCTTTCCATCATTACCCGCTGTCGTTCCGCCTTTTTTTCCGCGTCTTCGACTCGTTTTGTATCGCTGACATCAAGGAAGGAGAGCACGATCCCTACGATATTGTCATCCATATCGCGATTGGCAGCGGCGGCTATGCGAAGATGCAAAGGGGGGGTATTGGGCTGGGTCAGGATGGCTTCGCCGGACCAGTTGTGTCCAAGCCGTGCGGCGGAGATCAGGTCTTTTCCCTGAGCGGCGTCCGGCAACAGGGAAAGAAGGTTTGTGCCCTTCATTTTGTCAGGATTTTCCATGTTCCACAGTTTTGCAGCGGCGAGATTGACATAATCCAGGCGGCCGTCCAGATCGGCCACCGCGATACCGGTGGCGCTATTTTGAAAAGCGTTATTGACGGTTCGCAGCATTTCTTCTGCGTGACGCCGCCATGTGATGTCACGGATGAAGCAACATAGGTACACTTGATCGCGAACCCGGACGCGGTTGATGGCGATTTCAGTGGGGAATAAAAAACCGTCCTTACGGGTGCAATGGGCTTGAATCAGGACAAACCGGTCATGTTTAAGACTGGCTTGAAGGGTTGAGATGGTGGCGGTGTCGGCTCCGGAGATGACCTCTATCAGGCGCATGTTGCAGAGTTCCTTGCGGGAATATTGCAGGAAGTCTTCAGCGCGGACGTTCGCGTCCAAAATGACTCCATCGAGATCGGTCATTAATGCGCCATCATAAACGTTTTGAAAAAGTTCCTGGAAATCGTTGTCCCCAATGGGTTTGTGCTCTTTTTGAGAAGTGCTAACGGGCTGAGGTGCCGACATGACCTTCCGCCGCAAGTGACGGTTCACATGCCGCATTTCCTCCTTAAGGTCCGGAGGAATATCGATTCTCATGGTTTGTGACGGGCGGTTCATTGAGTTGTCAATTTATCGGATTGCCATGGCGAGTCAAACTGTTTGTCGGTGTAAATTCGAGTTCGAGTTCCGTAAAGATTTGGGAGCGTGTGGACCCCGTTTGATAAGCAACGGCCCGGAATCGATGGCGGCCAGCGGGCAGAGATGAGCTATTGAGGGTGATGGTGGGGCGGCGGCTGCGGGATTCCATGGGGATTCCATCAAGAAGGTAGAGGAATTGACCGAACGATTCGCCGGGTGGGGATTGAAGGGCAACGGTGATCTGGTGATTTCCTTGAGAAAGGATGCCGGACTCGATGCCGCCAATAGAGATGGTGGATGAAGGGCTCCATGGTGCGGCGAGCGGATCTCCGATCAACAAGATTTGGAGAGGACACCGCAATGCCTGGAAAAATGCCTCGATGGTTGTGCATCCAGCGGCCATGTGCGAGAAGAAGCGGGCGTGTGGGAATTTGGTCCAATTGGAGAACGGTTCGGTTACGGTCCCGGCGGTGGCGGTGGCGCCTGCGCTGATCCAGGCCGACACTTTGGCTTGAGAGGAGACATCGAAAGCGGCCCCGAAACTGGTAAGGTGATCGGCCATGGCGCCGGGACAGAACCCGATGCCTCCGGCAAGATCCAGTTCCGCCATTCCGCAGAGCAAGCCGATCACGTTGGTCTGGTTAATGGGAATGGTGTTGGTGATGCAGGCGGAAATCCCGGCGGTGCCGAGTTCTGCAACGGCGGGTGCAAATTCCCACTGGCGGCAGGTGGAGCGGATATCGGTGTTGGTTACAAAATAGACGGTGCCGGCGGGATGAGTGCCGTCGGCGTTCCGGGCTCGCTTAAGGGAGGCGAGGATTTCATCCGTGGTGTTGCCGCGTTGGCCGGCGTAACCGAGCATCATGCTGGGAAGTGGCATATCAGGGCCCATCCATGCCTTTTGGACATCCAGTGACTGGGAAGGGAATCCCTGAGCCTTCGGATTATCAGGACCTGCGAAGAGGGGGGATGCGTAGGAGCCATTCTGGATGGCGTTGCGGTCCGGGATGTGTCCGTGCAGGAAAGTGAATCCCTGAATGGAAACCGGGGGGTCGGTGGTAATGCGGACGGGGAAATCAAGGGAATAGGCCCATGCCAGGATGTGGCCTGATAAGCCGCGTTTTCTGGCGGTGGCAGAAGCAGGGGTTATGACTTGACGGGTGAAGGAGTCGGGTGTCATTTCGAAGGCGTTGGCGGGGAGGTCGAGTTCGACGAGGTTGATGGCAGGGATTTGACGCAAGGATACATAGGTTTTGGCGAGGTCCAGGGAGCGGGGTGAATTGCCGTTGGCCAGAACCAGCACTTCGTGGGGCCCCAATGCCGAGCCGTCGTGTGCGAGCAGGAAGAGGCAGAATATGATCAACGTCCGTGGTGACATTGTTGATAATATACTTCGAAAAATAATCAAAGTCTCGAAAATAGTGACAGTTTGTGAGAATAACGATATGTTGATGACCCAAGTGGGGAGAGGTGTGCGGAAAACATATCTTTCGATTGAGTTTTTTTTGTTTTGCTTTCGGGTGGTGGATTTCTATACTCCACTAATTTGCAGGCCTTATTAGCAGGAAGGGGAGCGAGCAATGAAACACACATGGCGCCTGAAGGACTATACGCTTATCGTCGTTGCCTTTCTTCTTGTCACGTTGGAAGGAACAGCCCAGATGCGCTCCCGGCCTGATGCGGGGGGAGTAGCGGGGGGTGTTGTCAGTCCCATTCGGCTTCGTGAACTATCGGGGAATGGCAAGCGTGGTTTGGTGAGGACGCCGGAGTATACCACATCCATTTCACGGGGGAAGAACGCGGCGCGTACGTGGGCGGAAATTTTAATTCAATTCGATTTTCCGGGTGAGAGGCCCAATTCGACGGAGCCGGAGTGGATTGATGAGCTTTCTTTCCAGTTCTATGTGTTGATGCATGATTCCAAGGCAAAAGAATATACGTTTTTAAAGGGAATTGTGGCTCATACGGATGTAGCCAAGGGGCGTGGACATTATAGCGCGATGTATGTGCGACCATCGGGTCTGGAGAGGTTTGGCGATGTGGTGGCTGTGGCGGTTGAGGCTGTTATCAAAGGGGCGACTGTCGGCGTGATGAGCGAAGGGAAACTGCCGCAAGGGCAGGCGCTGCCAACCGAATGGTGGAAAACCACCAAGCTTATTCCCAAGGATGGATATCTTCTCAATCGTGCCCAAACACCGTTTGTGTTTGTTAATTATGACGATTACGAAGTCGTAAAATAAACTTCCATGTTCAAGACAGATCGCATCTTAGCTTTGGATATCGGGTCCAGCAAACTGGTCCTGTCGGAGTTCCGTGCTGTCAAGCCCCAAGGGGTTGAATTGTTGAACTATGCGGTGGCGCCGTTGGGGATTGATGTGGACAACACGGCCGATCCCTCGGCGTACATTGTGGCGAGCCTGCGCGACACTCTGCGAGAGAGTGGCATCAAACCGGGTCCGGTGGCGGTCTCGATTTCGGGCGGTCAGATGGTGTTTCCCCGGTATGTTAAACTGCCCCCGGTGACGCCGGACAAGATTTCGCAGATCGTGCGTTATGAAGCCCAGCAGAATGTGCCGTTTCCGATTGAGGAAGTGGTATGGGACTACCAGTTGATCGGGCAGGATAGCGGTGAGTTGAGCGTTCTCCTGGTGGCGGTCAAAGGGGATGTGGTTAAAAATCTCACGGACTGTGTGGAAGCAGCGGGGCTTGATCCCGTGCTGGTGGATGTGTCGCCGTTGGCGTTGTACAACACGGTGCGGTATAATTATTCCAATTTAACCGGCTGCACAATGATTCTCGACATGGGTGCACGCTCCACGAATGTGGTATTTGTCGAGGGAACGCGGATTTTCAGCCGTAGTATCCCCGTGGCGGGACAGACCATCACCAAGGATGTGATGAAGGAGTTCGCGCTGTCCTTCGAGGAGGCTGAGCAGTTGAAGACGGCGCATGCCTTCGTGGGGTTTGGCGGGGCGTATGAAGGACATGAGGTTGGCGTTGCGGATCGAACCTCCAAGATTGTCCGTAATGTCATGACGCGTTTGCATTCGGAAGTGGTTCGGACCATCAATTTCTATCGGAGCCAGCAAGGCGGGAGTCCCCCTTCCATGGTGCTGTTGGCTGGCGGTTGTTCGGTGATTCCGCATGTCAACACCTTCCTGAAGGACAAGCTGAAGACCGAGGTGGACTACCTGAATCCCTTCCGGAATGTCAGTGTGAACCCAGCGATACCCGGAGATCGGATTGGTGGTGACGTGAATGTGCTGGGGGAGGTTGTTGGGCTGGCGCTTCGCCGGGCGTTGTCCTGCCCCGTTGAGATCAATTTGCTGCCGCCAACCCTGGTGGCGAGGCGTGTTTTCCAGCGGCGTATTCCGTTCTTGTCAATGGCGGCGGTGGGTTTGATTTTAATCATGCTGGTGTTCTGGATGTTCCTGGATCGCATGTCGACGATGGCTGAAGACCGGTTGCGGATGGTGGAGTCGCGCGTGACGGCTCTGCAGCAACCGGCCGCGATGCTGGGTGAATTGGCCAAGAAGAAGGAAGTGGCGGCCAACAAAGTGACGTCGGTGATGGAATTGACCCGGGGGCGGACGAAGTGGCTGGAGATTCTTGATAGCTGTGTGCACACGAACGTGATTGAGGGGATGTGGGTGACGGGGGTGCGTGTGTCGGGTGAAAGCGAGCAGGGCAAGGAAATCCTGGTCATTGAGGGGTTGGGTTTCTCGGACAAGGTCAGCCATCAGGCCATCACGGATTTTGCAATGTCCATGAAGGGGAAGGGGTATGTGTCCGATGAGGTTCGCATCAAGAAAATCAAGCCGGTAGCGGGCATCGATTATGTGAATGAGTTTGCCATAGAGGCGGTGTTGAATCCGAAATTGGCGGCGTTGCCGGCGACGGGAAAACCCAAGTAAGAGGCAGTGAATCAGACCATGCAGTCACGTCGAACATTATTGATGATGATTCTGGTGGCAGCCATCTCGCTGATGTTTATCGGCGCGGGGGCACTGTTAATCCGGGGCTTCATGGATTTTTCCAAGATTGAGGCTCAACTGCGCAACAAATATGCGGAATTGGAGCATCATTACCATCGCAATCCATTTCCTTCGTCCGAGAATCTTAAGATCGAGCAGGAGAACCTGACTATTCTTGATGAGCAGTTGGCGGATTTGTTGATGGAAATGGGGAAGGGGCAGATTCAATCTCTGGAGCAGAGTCCGCCGAAGTTTATTGCGCAGTTTTGGGCGACCCAGAAAGAGTTGTTGCAAAAGGCAAAAAATCAGGGCATTACCGTCGCCCCCACATTTGATTTCGGGTTTGGTCGGCATATGGCCGGAACGCCTCCGGCGCCGCAGGATGTGGCGCGCCTGACACAACAGCTAAGGATCGTTCAACAATTGACCCACACGATGTATGATGCCGGCATCACGGAGTTGACGGGGATTGGTCGTCAGGAATTTGAAGTGGATGCCAAAGCGGGAAGCCCGGCGGCGGCCGCGCCAGGACGGCGATCACGGGTTGCAGCGAGCGCCGTCTCTCTGAATGTATATGAGGCAAAAGCGGGGCTGATTCCGGAGGGCCAGTTGTATGGACGATGGCATTTTTCGTTCCGGTTGACCGCCAGGGAGGGCGCGTTGCTCGCCTTGTTGAATCAATTGGCGCGAGAATCGCTTTTTGTGGTGGTGTCGGATCTTGACATTGAAGGTGACGACAGTATCAAGGCGTCCGGTGCCGAGGCGACCAGTCGTGGCGGCCCAAAGAGTCCTGTCGAGATTACTGGAGAGGCCGTTTCCGGTTCGGTCTCAAGAGATCTTGTTTGCGGGCGGGACGTTCCCTTGCGGATCAAGCTGGAGGTTGATG
The DNA here is from genome assembly GCA_964609375.1 of uncultured Verrucomicrobiota bacterium. Taxonomy (GTDB): domain Bacteria; phylum Verrucomicrobiota; class Kiritimatiellia; order CAIKKV01; family CAITUY01; genus CAZDUS01. The sequence continues at coordinate 13,295 of CAZSSA010000004.1, forward strand.
TTTATCAATTTATGGCCATGAAGCCAGTGGCCGCCGTCAAGAAGGGGAGGGTGGAGAAATGACGGGGCAAAGCATTAAGGGATGGTTCAAGAAGACCTATGACAGACTTCTGGCTTTGTTGATGCTATTGGCGTTGCTTCTGTCGCTGCTGATGCTGGCGAGGCAGGCTCAGGAACTGAAGAAGGATCAAGACAAGTTTGACGGGGAATTAAAGCAGTTAAGGCCAAAGCATCAGACGGCGCAGATGGCTGGACGAGACTTGTTTGATGCGGCTATCAGGACGTTGAACGATCCTTTTCAGATTGCGGCATGGCCGCTGAAGCTGATGATTCCCGAGCAGCGTGTGCGGTGTGTCAATTGTGAACGTCCCATACCCGATTTGGCGAAAACATGTGCGTTTTGCCAGAAAGTGCAGCCGGAAAGGCCTGGTGAGGAGAAGGACAAAGATCACGATGGGATGATGGATGAGTGGGAATCTCAGAATGGATTTAATGTGCTTGATGCCGATGATGCCAAGGGTGATGCCGATCAAGACGGGTTTACCAACAAGGAAGAGTATGAATTTAAGACCAATCCGCGCGATCCGGCTTCGCATCCGCCAGCGTTAGCAAAAGTGGTTGTCGAAAAGATTAAACCCATCTCTTTCAGGTTGGTTTTCAAGGGGACCAGCCGGTTATCGGGCAAAACGGTGTTTCAGGTGAATTTGCGAAGCGGCGCTCAGACATGGTGGCCAGCGTTGGGTGAGGATGTTGAAGGGTTCAAGGTTGTTGAGTTCACGGAGAACAGCCCCGAAGGTCCCCTGTTGACGTTGCAGCGTGGCGATAAACGTATTCCTCTGATCAAAGGGCGGGAAGTGCCTCGGAATGAATACGAGGTGACTTTGCGTAACACAGTGGATAATGCGACTATTGTTTCCAGAATGGAATCCGACTTTACGCTTAAAGGGGTCAAGTACAGGGTCATTAAGGTTGACACGGGAGCGATGCGTGTACTAATAAATGACCCTTTGCGCGGGGTCGATGTTTGGATAGAACGTCAACTTACTGACTCCAAAGCCGAGCCGAAGGCGGAGTGAGCAGGTTGATTGGGGTTTGTATTTGTTATTCTTGAGGAGAGACGCTATATGAAAGACATTAAACTGACGACTTGGATCATCGTGCTCCTGACGGCGGCGTGCGCGGCTTTTGTGGTGTTCGCCCAGGATGTTGGTATCGAAGATCTCATGAATGAGATGAAGACGCCAGCCGGGACCAATGTGGCGGTGACAGAGCCTGCTCCGGTTGAAAATGTTCCTGCTGCAGCTCCCGCAGTAGTTGAAACGCCTGCCGTTGTGGAGGCTCCTGCCCCTGTTGTTGCTGAGCCCGCTCCGGTGGATAAGCCGGCTGTGGCCGTGGAAGCTCCGGCTGAACCTGCAGCGGAGAAACCTGCTGTAGTTCCCGTGGAAGTCCCTGTTGAAGTGATGCCCGAAGCTCCTGCGGTGGCACCTGCTGTTGAAGCGATGCCCGAAGCTCCTGCGGTGGCGCCCGCTGTTGAAGCGACGCCCG
>CAZSSA010000004.1:14938-25278 GCA_964609375.1 uncultured Verrucomicrobiota bacterium
GCCCGAAGCTCCTGCGGTGGCGCCCGCTGTTGAAGCGACGCCCGCCGTGGCGCCGGCTATTGATGATTTGATTGCTCCCGAGGCGCAGAAGGCTCCTGCCGTGCAGGCTCCTGTTGTGCAGGCTCCTGAAGTTGCTGTTCCCGCGGCGGAAGTCCCCGCTGCGGAAGCCGCTCCGGTGGAGGCTCCGGTAGTGAAGGCTGCCGCGCCGACGGATGATCGTTCTCAGCTTGCCACCGTTCTTGCCCAGCAGGAAGAAGTGCGGCGGCAGGCCCGTGAGTTGGAATCACGCAAGAACATGGAGATTGCCGACAAGGCTTGGAAAGAAGATGACTATGAACGTGCCTTGCAGAACTATCGTAATGCTGCCAGCAAGCTGCCGACGACCCCTGCGGCGGCGGCCATGAGGAGCAGGGCGCTCGCCCGGATTCCGGTGTGTGAATACCAGATTGTTTTGGCTCTTGTCAAAAACGGGAAGAATGAATCGGCATTGAGCCGTGGCAATGAGTTTCTGGCGCAGAATGCGGATAATCGCGATCTGCAAAAGTTGGTCGCGCGACTTAAGAAAGATAAGCAGGCTGAGGAGCCTCCGGTTGTTGAGGAGGCGGCCAGGGTCAGCGATAAGAATTTGTCTGAGATCAAAAAGCAAATGAACCTCGGCAAGAAAGCCATGGCAGACCGAAAGTTTGAACTGGCCCGCAGCAGTTTTGAGTCTGCGTTGGCGTTGGATCCTCAGAATCGTCAGGCGATGGGCTACTTGAAAGAATTAGGGGATCGCGAATATGTTGCCAACACGGTTGAGCGACAGGCCACAGCCGCCAAAATGTCAGCCCAAGTGCGGGATCGATGGAATCCCCAGTATAAGGTAATCAAGGCCAGTGATGCCAAGGTGGAGCAGAGACAAACGCCCAAGACTCCACAACTGCTTGATAAGATGGAAAAGATCGTCATCCCTGAAATCGAATTCCGCCAGGCCAATATTCATGATGTCGTTGGGTTCCTCAACAAGGCGGCTATCGATGGCGATAAGTCCACGGATGATCCTGCCAGGAAAGGCGTCAATATTATTTTGAACCTGAACCCTACAGGTTCAGCGACGGCAGCGCCCCATCCGGCGGCAGCCGCTGAAGATCCGTTTGGCGCCGCACAGCCTGCAGGGGGAGGGGGCGGGGGGCAGACCTACGAAATTACATTCCAGGCTCGTTATATAACGCTTCTGCAAACATTGAAAATTATCACGTCAGTCGCGGGATTGAAGTACCGGGTGGAAGGCGACATTGTCATGATTGTGCCTGCGGACTATGATCCCGCTCAAATTGAAATCAAGATGTACAACGTGGAGCCGACGTTTATCACGAAGGTGCAGGAAGCGGGGGCGGCAATGCCTGCATCGAGCACTATCGGGGGGCGGACGGTTGACCGGATCGGCGGGGGTGATCTTGGGGGCACCGGACTTCCGGATCTCAAGACATACTTCATGCAGATGGGCGTCAAGTTTCCTGCGGGATCTTCCATTACCTACAACTCGGCGATTGGCAAAGTCATTGTAGGTAACACGGCGGAGAATCTGGCGACATTTGAGCGGATTCTGGCGGAGTTGAATGTTGTGCCGAAGCAGGTTGAAATTGAAGCACGCTTCGTTGAAGTTAACGAAACCGACCTGATGGAAGCCGGGCTCGAGTGGTTGTTGACGGATCCGTTTGAAATTGCCACCAAGAAGGGTGGCTCGGGCATGCTGGGCGGGACAGAGCGTATCCAGATGAACGCTAATGCGGCCAATGGCGGGATGACCCGTGGTCTCCGGTTTTGGGGGACGGGAGGTGATGGTTCCATGCAGCCTTTGACGGCGGGCGCAGGGACGATGGGATCGGTGGCGTCGATTTCCAGTGTGCTGACGAATCCGGAACTCACCATGATTCTGCACTTACTCCAACAGAATGGGAATGCGGACTTGCTTTCGGCTCCGAAAGTGACGACTCGGTCAGGGACTGAAGCGTCGATTCGAGTGGTGACGGAATACATCTATCCCACGGCATTTGAAGTCAATGGCGGGCAGATTGGCAACAATACCGGTGCCAATGCCAATAACGCCAATATTGTTCAGGAGACGACCGTGACTCCCACGGATTTCCAGACGCGCGAAGTGGGTGTTTTGTTGACGGTTCTTCCTGAAGTCAGCCCAGACGGCAACATGATCAATTTGACCATGCAGCCGCAAGTGGTGACTGAACCGACGTGGTATCAGTATGGTTCAACGGTCCGGCGCGCAGACGGTTCTGAGATGACGTTGAATATGCCGCAGCCGTTCTTCCATGTGAGGTCGTTGAATACCCAGATTTCGATTTATGACGGAGCCACGGTTGTCATGGGCGGCTTGATCACTGAAGAGTTGACCAAGGTCAATGATAAGATTCCCTTACTGGGTGATATTCCCGTGCTTGGAATGCTCTTCCGCAGCAAGTCGGAAAAAAGCGTCAAGAAGAACCTCCTGATCTTTGTGACGGCAAAGCTGGTGGATCCTGCCGGGCGGTTGATTCGTCAACCTGAGGCTGATGCTACGGCGAAGCCGCCCGCATTGGCTCCTGTGGCCCACTGATATGGGGAAACGACTCCTTCTGATTGATGGGACGAACTTTTTTTACCGTTCGTTTTTTGCTATCAGGAATTTGTCGACTCGGGATGGTCGCCCGACGAATGCCGTTTATGGTTTTGTGCGGGCCTGCCATCAACTTTTTGATCTTTTATCGCCAACGCATGTCGCCGTAGCCTGGGATGCGGGGGTGCCCCAGGCGAGGCTTGATCTTATTCCGGATTATAAGGCGAATAGGCCACCCATGCCGGATGCGCTTCGTAGTCAATATCCGCATATTGAAGAGTTTCTTGTTCAATCGCGGATTCCGCTGGTGCGGTTGCAGGGGGAGGAAGCGGACGATGTTCTTGCGTCATTGGCCTGCTGGGCGGAAAGGGATGGAGCAGATGTTCTGGTGGCAACCAGCGATAAGGATATGTACCAGCTTGTCGGGGATCACGTACGAGTTGTGCCGGCGGCTAAAGAGGCGCCGTTGATCGATGGCAAGGGTGTTTTGGAGAAAACAGGTGTACACCCGCGCCAGATTGTGGACTGGCTTGCGTTGACGGGAGATACGGTGGATAACATTGCCGGGGTGCCTGGAATGGGGCCGAAAACGGCGGCAAAGCTTCTGCAGACGTTTGACTCTTTATCGGAATTGTGGAGCAGGATTGAATCGGTTGATTCGGTGAAATGGAAGGAAGCCCTGTTGACCCATCGAGATCTGATTGAGCGAAACAGAGTCGTGGTCAGGCTAAACGGGGGTTTAGAGTGTTCTCCCGGGTGGCCGGCGATGGAGCGAAAGGTGGAAGAGGCAGGGCGGATGAGAGCGTTTTACGAGAGCATGGAGTTCCACTCCCTTTTGAAAGCCCTGGATCAGCCGTCATTGTTACTGTAGTTTTCCCGGAATTTTCTCGGAATTGCCTGTTGACAAGAGTAAGAGATAATAGGTATATAGCGCATCTGAATCGTCATGCACGGTCATTCCTTTTACTATTTCAACACTTCCCGATGTTTCCTCCTGCCGTTGTGACAACGGATTGGTGATCAGTCATCGGATCATTTGGGGTGTGTGACGTCACAATCCATTCATGCTCACCATAGCCATAACCGGTGGAATTGCCTGCGGGAAGAGTCTCGCTGGACGTTATTTGAGTGAGATGGGGGTGCCAGTCTGCGAAGCCGATGATCTGGCCCGCGCGGTACTGGCGAAAGGGGAGCCCGTGCATGATCGCGTGGCGGAGGCATTCGGGCCTGAAGTGATGATGCCCGACGGTGAAATTGACAGGGTTGCCTTGGCGGCGCTGGTGTTTGGTGACTCGGTAAAACGCGAGCGATTAAATGCATTGACCCATCCCGAAATCATAAAGCGGTTACGGGAATGGGTGGCCGGGCAATCCGCCAAAGCGCCGTATGTGGCGGCCGTGATTCCGTTACTGCACGAAATCAAGGATGAGGATCAGTGGGGAGTGGTGGTGTGTGTGGCGGCACCGGAGGCGGAGCAACGCCGCCGGCTGGTGATGAGAGGGCTGACGGCAAAGGAGGCTGAGGCCAGGATGCGCTCACAGCTTCGGCTATCGGAGAAGATGGAGCGGTCGGATTACGTGATTTTTAATGGAGGCAGCGAGAAGCTGCTTGAGGAGCAGGTAGGGCGAGTGATGCGGTCAATCCGCGGAGGGTAATTATGGACGCGAAGAACGAACAGCAGCAACAGGGTGGTGGAAACCGGAATTATCGTGGACGGCGAATGCGCGGGGGAAGGCATCATCCGCAACAGCAGCAGATGCGGGATCGCGTCCAGATGGGGTTGCCGGTGAATGATGAAGGGCTTGGTGGTAATGTGGGTGGTCCGATGGATCAGGGGGGGATGCCGCGGAGTGCCGACTATGTTCCCGGTCAGCCGACGGGCGTACCGGGTGGCTATATTTCGCCCGTGCCGCAGCGGCCGCAGGGAACGCCGCAGGCCTTGAGCCTGTTTGATTTGCAGCAAAAAACGGTGCCTGATCTGCATGTGATGGCGGATAGCTTTGGCTTGATAGAACTTGGTGCCTTACGCAAGCATGAGCTGATTTTTGAAATCATGAGGGCGAATGCCCGTTTGAATGGCTCGCTGCATGGCCGAGGGGTTCTGGAAATCCTGCCTGATAACTTTGGATTCCTGCGTTCCCCGTGCAACAACTACCTGCCGTGTCCAGAGGACATCTATGTTTCGCCTTCCCAGATCCGTCGGTTCTCCTTGAGAACTGGAGATCTGGTGGAAGGGGAAATCCGTTCTCCCAAGGACAAGGAACGTTTCTTTGCCTTGACCAAGGTGGATAAGATCAATGAAGGTGATCCGGAGAAGCACAAGGGAAAGATCCCGTTTGAAAATCTGACGCCGGTATTTCCTGACAAACGGTTCATTCTGGAACGGGAACCCTCGGAAGTGTCCATGCGCATCCTGGACCTGTTTACGCCGATCGGGATGGGGCAACGCGGATTGATCGTGGCGCCCCCCCGCACCGGAAAGACGGTGCTGATGCAGAAAATCGCCAACAGCATCTCAACCAATCATCCCGATGCGCACCTGATTGTCCTGTTGATTGACGAGCGTCCCGAGGAAGTGACGGACATGGAGCGCAACACGAAGGCGCAAGTCCTGAGTTCCACGTTTGATGAGCCGCCGGACCGGCATGTGCAGGTGGCGGAGATGGTTCTTGAGATGGGTAAGCGGATGGTGGAAGGTGGGCGCGATGTGGTGATACTGCTCGACAGTATCACGCGGTTGGCGCGGGCCTACAACACGCTGCAACCCCATAGCGGCAAGATCCTTTCCGGTGGTGTGGATGCCAACGCCCTGCACAAGCCCAAGCGTTTCTTCGGTGCAGCTCGCAACATCGAGAATGGGGGAAGCCTGACGATCATTGCCACGGCCCTGGTTGATACGGGGAGCAGGATGGATGAGGTTATTTTCGAGGAGTTCAAAGGGACGGGCAACATGGAGTTGTGCCTTGACAGGGCCCTGGTGGACAAGCGTATCTTCCCGGCGATCAATATTGAAAAATCGGGGACTCGCAAAGAGGAACTCTTGCTCCATCCCGATGAACTGAGTAGGATTTGGATTCTTCGTCGTGCCATCAACGGCGTTCCGCCGGTGGAGGCCATGGAACTGATTGTGAACCGGCTAAAGAAGACGAAGATGAATGCCGAGTTCCTGATGTCGATGAAAGAGTAGAGGGTGTTGAATTTAATGAAAACAGTAGTCGAACAAGTGGGGCCGTGCCGGAAAGTCGTTAAAGTTGAAGTGCCGGCCGAAGTAGTATCCGCCGAATACAACAAGGTGGTCAGCGAGTTCAGCAAGCATGCGCGGGTGGCGGGGTTCAGGGCGGGCAAGGCGCCTGCCGCCATTGTGGAGCGCCAGTTTACCAAGAACATTCTTGAGGAAACGCGGGAACGTCTGGTGCCGCGCGCCTATCATGAGGCGTTGCAGCAGGAAAAGCTGAAGCCGGTTTCCGTGGTGGATGTCAGTGAGATTCAGTTGGACAAGCAACTCCCGTTATCCTTCAAGGTTACGGTGGATGTGGTTCCGGAGTTCAAGGTGCCGGCCTGCCAGGGGATTCCCGTGACCAGCAAGACCGTCGATGTGAAGGATGAGGATGTCGAAAAGGTTATCACGAACATGCGTGATCGGCAGTCCCGGTTTGAGGCTGTGACAGGACGGGCGGCGGGCAAGGGTGATGTTGTTGAAATTGATTACACGGCAACGTGTGATGGCAAGTCCATGAAGGAAGTGGCGCCCGCCAACGCGGAGTTGGCCGAGGGCAAGGATTTTTGGGTGTTGGTTGGCGACGATATGCCGTTGTTCCTGCCTGGAATGCCAGGGAAGCTGGAAGGGATCGAGAGTGGCGAGCAGCGTGAGATCGAGATTGCCTTTCCGGATGATTATCGTGTCAAGGAAGTGGCCGGCAAGAAGGCGATGTATTCGGTGACGGCGCGCGGCTTGCGCGAGCGCAGCCTGCCGGAAGTGAACGATGAGTTTGCCAAGACGCTTGGAACGGAATCGGTCGATGATCTCAAGCAGAAGATTCGCGAGAATCTGATGGAAGCGGGCAAGATGACCGAGCGGGATCGTCAGCGGGATGAGGTGGTCAAGTGGCTGCTGGAGAACACGGATCTCAAGGATCTTCCCCAGTCGCTGGTTGAGGAAGAGGCCCGGCATATTATTCAGGATGTGGTTCAGGAGAACGTGCGGCGTGGTATCAGCAAGGATGAGATCGAGTCCAACCGCGACGATATTTTCAACCGGGCGGCGCAATCCTCAACGGAGCGGGTGAAGTTGAACTATATCCTTGGCCGCATTGCGGATGAGAAGACGATTTCGGTTTCGGATGAAGAGGTGGAGACGCGAATTGCCGAGATGGCGATGCGCTACAAGATGCCGCCGCAGAAGATGAAGGCGGAATTGGAGAAGCGGGATGCCTTGCGGTCGATTCAAGGGAACCTGCGCATGGAGAAAACACTGGACGCCTTGATGGCCGAGGCGAACGTTACGGTCGCCTAGGCGGTCCGGGCGGATGGGATGGGCGACGAGAGGCGATGGAGATTCAAGGAGGATTGAGCGAATGCAGACCAGAAACCAAATGCTGGTGCCGATGGTGGTGGAACAGACGGGGCGTGGTGAACGTGCCTATGACATCTATTCGCGCCTGCTTAAGGATCGTATTATATTTATCGGATCGGGGATCGATGATGATACCGCGAACCTGATCATTGCGCAGATGTTGTTTCTCCAGAGCGAGGACGCCGAGAAGGATATCAGTTTATACATCAATTCACCGGGCGGGTCGGTAACGGCCGGGATGGCGATTTATGATACGATGCAGTTCTTGAAGTGCGATGTGGCGACGTATTGCGTGGGGCAGGCGGCCAGCATGGGGGCCGTGTTGCTGACGGCGGGGGCGCATGGGAAGCGGTTTGCGCTTCCCAACGCAAGGATCATGATTCACCAGCCCTGGGGCGGGGTTCAGGGTCAGGCGTCGGATATCAGTATCCAGGCCAAGGAAATCCTGCGGCTTCGTGACCGGTTGAATGGAATTCTTTCGCTTCACACGGGTAAATCGCTGGATGTGATTGTGAAGGATTCCGACCGGGATTTCTTTATGTCGGCTGATGAGGCCAAGGCATACGGGCTTGTCGATACCGTGTTGGCGAGTCGTAAAGCGGCGCCAGCCGCGACGTAATGGGATGAAGCATGAAGAGCGCCGCTGGGGACAGCGGCGGATACCGTAATTTATTGAAGCGTTCGGGGGAGATGTCATGGCCAAGGGTAAGCAGAAAGAACCGATTTGCTCGTTTTGCAACCGTCCGCCGGAACTGACCGGAAAGTTGCTGGCGGGTCCCAATGAAGTGTTGATTTGCCGCGATTGTGTGACGCTGTGTGGCGACTTATTCAAACAGTCGGGGGGAGCCGCCGCCGTTCCGAAGCAGGAAAAGGCGGCGCCGCTGAAGGTTCCGAAACCCCATGAGATTTTCCAGTTCCTGAACCAGTATGTGGTGGGGCAGGAACAGACCAAGAAGGTTCTCGCGGTGGCGGTGCACAATCACTACAAGCGCCTGCAGCAGGGTGACCATGTTGAAGCGAACAAGGCGTATAAGGACGTCGAGATTGAAAAGAGCAACATTCTCCTGATCGGGCCGACGGGAACCGGCAAGACGTTGTTGGCGCGAACGTTGGCGCGTTGTCTGGATGTGCCTTTCAGTATTTCCGACGCTACGACGCTGACCGAAGCCGGATATGTGGGCGAGGATGTTGAGAATGTCCTGCTGCGACTATTACAGGCCGCGAACTTTGATGTGAAACGGGCGGAACGTGGCATCGTTTATATTGATGAAATTGATAAGATCGGTCGACGGACGGATAATGCTTCCCTGACGCGGGATGTTTCCGGGGAAGGGGTTCAGCAGGCGTTGCTCAAGATCCTTGAGGGAACGGTGGCCAATGTTCCTCCGCAGGGGGGGCGCAAGCATCCGCAGCAGGAATACATCAAGATCAACACGGAGCACATTTTATTCATTTGTGGCGGCGCCTTTGTGGGGTTGGATGAAATTCTGAAGCGGCGTGTTGATAAGTTGTCTCTGGGGTTTGGTCCGGAAGAAAAGAAACTGCCTGTTGCTGAAATTCTCGTGCCCCATGTGGAGCCGGAAGACCTGATGAAATACGGGTTGATTCCCGAGTTTGTCGGGCGGTTGCCGGTAGTGAGCGCGTTGAATGCGTTGACTGAAGATGACTTGGTGCGGGTGCTTGTGGAGCCGAAAAATTCCATGATCCGCCAGTATCAGAAATTGATGGCCATGGAAAACGTCAAACTGACATTTGAGGAAAGCGCCCTGCGAGAATTGGCGCGGATAGCCATCAAGAAACGGACGGGGGCCCGCGGGTTGAGGGCGATCCTTGAACACTTGATGCTTGAGGTCATGTATGAGGTTCCCCGGCGCGGCACGATTCGTGCGTTTCACGTCACCAAGGCGATGGTGATCTCGCAACGGGTTACGTTGGAGAGCGCCGAAGTGGCGGCGTGATAGGGATGCTTCTTTACCCCCGCCCTTTTTTCGGAAGAAAGAGGGAGAGGATTCTCCTTTTACCCTGTCATGGGGATGACAACAGGATTTCGTTGCGAAGCCAAGTGAGCAATGCTTCGCGGTCGGGGAAGGTTCCCTCCAATTGCGCATCATAGGCGCGTTTGCGCCAGGCGCCCACTTCCGGGCCTTCGGTGATTCCCAGTGCCATGACATCCCGACCGGTGATCCATGGGGCTGGAAGCATGGGCTCGGAATCCATTTGGCGGCGGAATTCGGTCAGGTAATGGTAATTGGATAGATCACCATGACTGGATGCGCAGTCGAGTCGATGGAGTTCCATCTCCGAGACGAACGTGGGGGACCCCACCAGACGGCGCAGGGTGGCGCGCCGCATGGAGGCGACATCGATGAAGCGCATGTGGTTGCCGACCATATGGGTGATGGCTTCGATATCATCCGAAGAGAACTTCAAGCGGTTCAGAATGCTCCGGGCGGCGTCGGCCCCCACATTGGCATGGCGCTCGAATCGCCAGCGGCCCTCCTTGAGTTGGGCGGTGGGGGGCTTGCCGACATCGTGAAGCAGAACCGCCCAGGCGAGACGGGCATCGGGGTTTTGCATTTCGTTCAGCATGATGACGGTGTGCTGGAAGACGTCGCCCTCGGGATGATACTCCGGGGGTTGGGCGGTGCCGTGCATGGCGGCGATTTCAGGAAGCACAACGTTCAGGAGGCCCAGTTCCGACAGCAGGAGAAGGGCATCGCCTGCGCGGCGGGCTTCCAGCAGGAGTCGGGTGAGTTCGTCGCGAACACGTTCGGCACTGACGGCGGCGACACGGGAGGCGGTGGTGCGGATGGCTTCGGCGGTGGCGGGTTCCAGTGCGAAGTCCAGCGTGGCGGCGAAGCGTACGGCGCGGAGCAAGCGGAGATGATCTTCGCGGAAGCGGTCCAACGGGGTCCCCACGGCGCGGATCAGTTTGCGGGTGATATCGCCGGTTCCATCGACATAGTCGATGATCGTTCGTTCGCGGGGATCGCAAAAGAGGGCGTTGATGGTGAAGTCGCGGCGTTGGGCATCCGTCGCGGGATCGGAGAAGGTGATGGAGCTTGGGTGGCGTCCGTCCACATAGGGGGAGTCCTTGCGGAAGGTGGCGACTTCGTACCAGTTTTCGGCGACGGGGACGCGGACGACGCCGAAGGATTTTCCCACGGCCACGGA
>CAZSSA010000004.1:25378-33705 GCA_964609375.1 uncultured Verrucomicrobiota bacterium
GGGAATAGCTGTTGGTGGCGGCGTCGAGGGCGGCGGTGAGGAGGAGGGAGGGGGGCGGGGAGGGGGAGAGGGAATGGTTGATGGTCGATGGTTGATGGGGGCGGGTAGACTTTCGGGGAGTGTGCATGGGGGGCTCCTTACTTTGACTTGGAGATGAAGATTTGAAGCAGGCGGGTCAGGGCGGGGATGGATGACTTGGCATGGGAAAGGACCTCCTCGTGGGTGAGGGATTCTGAGATGCCGGCGGCTGAATTGGTGATGCAGGAAATGCCTGCAACCCGAAGTCCGGCGGCATGAGCTAAAATGGCTTCGGGTACGGTTGACATACCGATGGCGTCGGCGCCCAGTTTGCGGTAGGCGGTGATTTCGGCAGGGGTTTCGTAGGAGGGACCCGAGACGGCGAGATAGACACCTTGGGAAACGGCGATGCCGGTTTCCTGTGCGGAACGGATGAGAAGGTCGCGATGGTCGGAGTCGTAAATGCGGGACATGTCGGGGAAGCGGGGGCCCCAAAATGGGGCGTGCGGGCCGATCAGGGGGTTGGTGCCCATGAGGTTGATGTGGTCATTGAGAATCATGATGCTGCCTGGGGTGAAGGAGGGGTTGATGCCACCGGCACTGTTGGTCAGGATGATGCTGGAAGCGCCGAGGGTTTTGGAAAGGTGGATCGGGCAGGCGAGGGATTCGACCGGGACACCTTCATAGAGGTGGCGACGTCCTGCAAAGATCAGAAGTTCTTTTCCGGCATGGTTTGCCAGAAGGATTTGTCCGCTGTGGCCTTCGACATTGGGAGAGCCGAGAGCGGGAATGTTCTTATAGTCGATGGATTGTTTGATGGTGAAGCCGTTGGCGACGTCCCGCCAGCCTGAGCCCATAATCATGGAGAGTTTTGGGTGAGCGTTGGGCCATGCGTTGCGGACGGTTTCTGAGGCGGAAATCAGGAGGGGCATGTTCATAATCGCTCCAGAATCAAAGGGGGTGGGGTGATGGGGGTTGGGCTGATCGTGAACGCGTCCTGAGCCAAGGGGAGTGCGGTGTTGATTCGTTCAAGGGTGGCGGCGTGGAGAATGGTCATGGGTTGGCCGGTGGTGACGTGCTCGCCAATCTTGACAATCGCAGAGAGGCCGGCGGCGTGATCAATGCTGTCGGTGGTTTTGGTGCGGCCGGCGCCGAGCAGGAGGGCGGTGCGGCCGATTTTGCCTGCATCCACGGAGGCAATAAAACCCGTTGAGGGGGTGGGGAGGGGGTATTGTACGGGCGAGGATGGCAGGAGGCTGGGGGTATCGACGATGTGGGCGTTTCCGCCTTGAAGGCGGATCATGGATCGCCAAACGTTGAGGGGTTCTCCCGATTCCAGTTTGCGCCGCAGGAGGGGGATGGCGGCATCTGGAGACGGGGTCAGGCCTGCGAGGGTTAACATTTCGGCCCCGAGTTGGAGGGTCAATTCTGTGCAGTCGGCGGGGCCGTTGCCGCGCAGGATATCGATGGACTCCTTGATTTCCAAGGCGTTCCCAACGGTGCGGCCCAGGGGTTGTTGCATATCGGTGAGAAGTGCGGTGATGCGTTTGCCCATGGAGCGGCCGACGGCGATGAGGGCGATGGCCAGGGTGCGTGCATTGTCGAGGGTCTGCATAAAGGCGCCGGACCCGCACTTGACGTCCAGAACGAGGCCATCGATTCCCTCGGCCAGTTTCTTGCTCATGATGCTGGAGACGATCAGGGGGATGGAGGGGACGGTGGCGGTGACGTCACGCAGGGCGTAGAGTTTGCGATCGGCGGGGGCGAGGTGTTCCGTTTGGCTGATGATGGAGCACCCGCAGGCTTTGAGGGTGGAGAGGAACTCCGGGGCCTTGAGATTGACGCGGTAGCCGGGGATGGATTCCAGTTTGTCGATGGTGCCGCCGGTGATGCCGAGTCCACGGCCGGCAATCATAGGGACGGTAATGCCGCAGGAGGCCACGAGGGGGGCAAGCGGGATGGAGATTTTGTCGCCGATACCGCCGGTGGAATGTTTATCGATCTTTGGGGTGGTGATGGAGGAGGTGTCGATGGTTTCGCCGGACAGCATCATGAGGCGCGTCAGGGAGGCGGTTTCCGCCGGGGACATGCCCTGGAAGTAGATGGCCATGGCGAGGGCGGCGGCCTGGTAGTCGGGGATATTGCCTTGCACGTAGCCGCTGATGAAGAAGGAGAGCTCCTCATCGGTGAGGGAATGGCCGTCGCGTTTTCGCTCGATAATCCACTGGGGAAGCATAGGAGGAACAATAGGAGTGCGGAGAGGAGCTGTCAAATGCGAATGCCTTGAGGGGTGAGATTGGCAAGAGGGGATTGATCGCGGGGGATAAGGCTTTTTTTTGAAGAGCGGGTGGTATATCATCAACCAAGAGTGCTTGGAGGAATGGGGTGGCTATCATAGGAGAAGGACCATGGATCGTTTATTTGGCACTGATGGAATCCGGGGGCAGGCGAATCGTTACCCGATAACGGCAGAGGTGGCGTTGCAACTCGGGAAGGCCATCGGGCATGAGTTCAAGGCGACGGGGCATGGCTCATGCCGGGCGGTGATCGGCAAGGATACCCGGTTGTCCGGCTATATGCTGGAGACAGCACTCACCAGTGGATTGGTTTCCATGGGCATGGATGTATTACTGGTGGGGCCGGTGCCCACGCCGGCGGTTGCCCATCTGACGCGGTCGATGGCGGCGGAAGTGGGGATCATGCTGACGGCCTCGCACAATCCGTCCGATGACAATGGGATCAAGATTTTTGGCGGGGATGGTTTCAAGATATCGGACGAGATTGAAAATGACATCTCGCGGCATATCACATCGGGTGAATTGAGCAGTGCGCATATTCGTAGTGATCAGTTGGGGAAGGCCTATCGTATTGAGGATGCCCGTGGGCGGTATATCGAATTTGCCAAGAGCACGATCAAGAATCAGGATTTGGAAGGGTTGAAGGTTGTCCTTGATTGCGCCAACGGAGCGGCCTATTTCATTGCGCCGCTGATTTTCAAGGAGTTGGGCGCCAAGGTGACCAAGATCAACGTCGAGCCGGACGGCTACAATATCAATAACCACTGCGGAGCCTTGCATCCGGAGGCGGTGGCCAACGTGGTGCTGGAGCAAGGGGCGGATATTGGTGTGGCGTTTGATGGCGATGCCGACCGGGTGATCTTCTGTGATGCCGAGGGGCGCGTGGTGGATGGGGACCGGATTCTGGCCATGTGTGCGTTGGATTTCAAGGCGCGGAACCAGTTGGCCGCGAATACACTGGTTGTGACCACCATGACTAATATGGGACTGCATGACGCCATGAAGAGGGCAGGCATTCATGTGGAGACTACCGATGTCGGGGACCGGTTGGTGATTGAACAAATGCGGAAGTCGGGCGCCACGGTGGGTGGAGAGAAGAGCGGGCATGTGATCCTGATGGATTATGCCACGACGGGGGATGGTATCATTACGGCGCTGCAGGTGATGCGACTGATGAAGCAGCGGAAGGACTCCCTGGGGGAGTTGGCAGGGTGCATGGAGGAATATCCGCAGCAACTTATCAGTCTTAAGGTAAAGGCCAAGAAGCCGATTGCCGACCTGCCGGGATTGATGCGGGTGATGGGGCAATGCGAGGAAGACCTGGGCGAAGCCGGGCGGATGATTGTGCGGTATTCGGGAACGGAGAATAAAATCCGGCTGCTGGTGGAGGCGAAGGAACAGGCCAAGGTTGATCACTGGATGGCGGCGCTGACAGGGGCGGTGCAAAAGGAGTTGGGCGCATGAAGGCGATGCTCATGGAGGCGGGGAGTCCGGCGGGGTGCTACCCGATAACCTGTACGCGGAGTTTGGCGGACTGTTCGGTGGCGAACCGGTTACTGGGTGTGGTGCAGAAGGTGCGCCTTATGGAGGGCGGGTTTGAAGTGGTTGACAAGCCAAGCGGCGTGGCGTCGTTGTGGGTGCGGGGTGATGCTTGGCTGTCGATGGCGATGATTGACGCGTTGGCACATGTCAAGGGTGCGGCTGTGGTTCGAGATACGCAGGGTGATGTGCTGGCGTGGATCAGTGATCAGGCGGGGCATGTGGTGACCGGGGCGGCGGAGATCAAGTTGGATCAGGAGACGTTTCGCATTCACCATGTCTGGGATTTGTTGAGGATCAATGAACTCCTGGTTGGCGGGTTGGATTGGGACCGTATTGAGGGTGAGGTCAGTCCGGCGGCGCCTATCGAAGGGCGGTTGGTATTGGGAAAGGGATCGCGCATTCTGCCGGGCGTGTATATTGAGGGTAATGTGGTGATTGGCGCCGGATGTAAAGTGGGGCCGAATTGCTATATCCGCGGCAACACCAGCATTGGGGATGGATGTCATATCGGGCAGGCAGTGGAAATCAAGAATTCCATCTTGATGAAAGGGTGCAGTATTGGTCATTTGAGTTACTGCGGGGATTCGATTATCGGGGAAGGCGTTAATTTCGGAGCGGGAACGATCACGGCGAATTTCAGGCATGACGGAGTGAATCACCAATCCATGGTGGGAGGCAAGCTGGTGGATACGGGGAGGCGTAAGTTTGGTGCTGTGGTTGGCGACCATGTGCACACCGGGATTCATACGTCGATTTATCCCGGCCGAAAACTCTGGCCGGGCGTCAGTACGCGGCCGGGCGACATCGTGCAGAGGGATGTGGAGAAGCGTGACGAGTGACGAGTGACGAGTGATGAGTGAGCGAGGGTGAATTTATGTGTGGAATTGTTGGTTATGTGGGAGGAAAACGGGCGGTGGATGTTCTCCTGAACGGGCTTAAGCGGCTTGAGTATCGAGGGTACGATTCCGCCGGGTTGGCTGTGGTGGCGGACGGCCGACTGCATGTCCTGAAGAACGAGGGCAAGGTTCGCGCGTTGGAACAGGCCGTCTATGCAGGATGGGACGAAGCCTTCCGGGAGACGCTGCAGGTGGGAATTTCGCATACCCGATGGGCCACGCATGGAAGTCCGACGGAGGCGAATGCCCATCCGCATAACGACCAGTCCGGCCGGCTCTCCATGGTTCATAACGGGATTATTGAGAACTACGCGGTTATACGACGGCAGCTTGAAGCCAAGGGGCATGTCTTTCTTTCGCAGACGGACAGTGAGGCGCTGATACACCTGATCGGGGAACTTTATCATGGTGACCTGCTGGATGCGGTTTGCGCGGCGCTCAAGCATGTGGAGGGGACCTATGGTATTGCCGTCATTTCGGCGGATGAGCCGGAGCGGATTGTGGTGGCCCGAAAGGGTAGTCCGCTGGTGATCGGCCTTGGAGAAGGGGAAACGATCATTGCCAGTGATGTTGCCGCCATCATTGCGCATACGCGGCAGGTGATTTATCTGGAAGATGACGATGTGGCGGTGGTGACGGCGCAGGGTGCCGATATCCGCAACATTCATAATGTTCCCGTTTCCCATGAGGTGGCCGAGGTGGACTGGGATGTGGGGGTGGCGGAGAAGGGCGGGTTTGAGCACTTCATGCTCAAGGAGATCGTTGAGCAGCCGGAGGCGCTGGCGAATACCTTGCGCGGTCGACTGGATGAGCCTATGGGCACGGCGATTCTTTCGGGGTTGTTGTTGACGCCGAGGGAGTTGTCAGGGGTACGGCGTGTGATTATTGTTGCCTGCGGGACGTCGCTCCATGCGGGGATGATTGGCAAGTATTATTTTGAGGAATTGGCGGATCTTCCCACGGAAGTTGAGCAGGCGGCGGAGTATCGTTATCGGAACCCCGTCATTCATCCTGACGACATGGTGATCGCGATCAGTCAGTCGGGTGAGACGGCGGACACGCTGGCGGCGGTGCGGGAGGCGAAGCAGAAGGGGGCGTTGGTGGTGGGAATCTGCAACGTGGTCGGTTCGACCATCGCACGGGAAACGGGACGCGGGGTTTATTTGCATGCGGGACCGGAAATCGGTGTGGCGTCCACCAAGGCGTTCACCTGTCAACTGGCGGTGCTGTTGATGATGGCGCTGAAGATCGGGCGATGCCGGAGGTTGTCGAGGCAGAAAGGCATTGATATTTGTGCCGAGATCAGGGGGATTCCCGACTTGGTCAAGGGTGTGCTGGGCGCGAATGAAGCCGTGATCAAGGTGGCGCAACGGTATTCCGCGGCGCGGGATTTCTTTTTCCTGGGGAGGGGGTACATGTATCCCGTGGCGTTGGAAGGGGCCCTCAAGCTCAAGGAGATCAGTTATATTCACGCGGAGGGTTATCATGCGGCGGAACTCAAGCATGGGCCGATTGCGTTGCTGGATGAAAAGGTGCCGGTGCTGGCGTTGATCAACGATATTCCCGGCAAGGAAAAGACGCTAAGTAATGTGCAGGAATGCAGGGCGCGGCAGGCGCCGGTAATTGGCGTGGTGACGGAGGGGGATGAGGAGTCCGGGCGGCAGGTGGATGCGGTGATTCCTGTTCCGCGATGTTCCCATCTGACGGCGCCGATAGCGGTGGTTGTGGCGTTGCAGTTGTTCGCCTATCATGTGGCGCGGTTGAGGGGGTGTGCGATTGATCAGCCGCGGAATCTGGCCAAGAGCGTGACGGTGGAGTAGGGGTGGACAGGGGGATACGAAAGGGTTGATGGTTAAGCGGGGAGATATCCCGTAGCGGTGGAGTTGTAAACCGGGGGGATGTTGCTTGCACGTCTTCCAACCCTTTAGAGGGTGGGAAGGATTAACGTTATGCACGTACCCTCGCCGGGAGGGCTATCAACCGTAAAGCCCACGCCCAAGGCACAAGCACGTTCCCGGATACTAAGCAACCCGAAGCTCGACTGGTGATCGTGAATCGAGGCACCGCCTTTGCCGTTGTCGCGCACCTCGATGGCGAGTGCACGTTTACCCACATTTCTCAATTTAAGCTCTGCACAACCAACACCGGCATGTTTACAGACATTCAGCAATAGTTCTCTAATGGCATCAAAAGCAAAGGCTTGCAGTCCATCGGAGGCCAGTTTAAAGGTTCGACACCCGCTGAGCCTGACATCGAGGTTGTATTTGGCCTGCGCCTCTTCCGCCAGCCACTCCAACGCGGTGCGCAGGCCCAGGGCGGAAAGAACCGGCGGAGCGATATGGGTTGCAAGATTACGCGTGAGTCTAATGGTTTCGGCCAGTTCCTTCAGCGTCCAATCCACTGTCCCGGAAATTGAGCCATCCGATCCAGCTTCCCTGAGAGAATGAATCTTACATTGAATGCCTACCAATCGTTGCTGGAGGTCCTCATGAAGGATATGGGCAATCCGTTGCCGTTCCTTGTGTTCCGCCTGTGTCAGCTCAACGGCCAATGTTTGAAGTCTTGCCGTACGTTCCTTGACCTTGACTTCGAGTTCATCGCGCGATTTCCGGAGAATACTTTCCGTTTGCACGCGATCGGTGATGTCGTAGCCAAAAACGGCAACTCGCACCACTTTGCCTGACGGTCCCATAATCGGGCTCATATGGGTTTCAATGAATCGTCCATTCCGTTCGTCCTCAAAACGCTGGATGGCGCCGGTCGCCACGGTTTTTTTAAACTTCGCCAGACGGGACTTTGCCAGGGCATGAGGTAAAACGGAGAACGCCGGACTCCCAATGTAATCCTTGGCGGCGATTCCCAACCGCTTGCACATCGCTGGATTTGCGTTCAGGACAATGGCATTGGCATCGAGAAGCATGATGGGTTCGACGGAACCGTTGAACAAGGCGGCAAGATTTTCTTCACTGGTCTGCAAAAGCTTCCCGATCTGTTTGCGACTGGTAATGTCATGCCATATTGCCTGGATAACGGTTCTTCCGTTGATAACGATCGCCTTGGGGCGGATTTCGACATCCAGCACCTTGCCGCTCTTGGTTTTAAGCTTGGTTTCAAAAACGGGATCGCCTTTGGCCACGATGTGTCGGACGTGGCGCATGACTTCCGATGGTTTTTCCGCTGCTTCAATATCGATAACGGTTAGGTTGGAAAATTCTTCACGTGTGTAACCCATTTGCCGGCAGGCTATGTCGTTGAAGTCCAAAAAGGCTGTCGTTTTTTGGTCGTATACCACGATAGAGTCCCCTGCCTGCTCGAAAAGGCCGCGATAGCGAGCCTCGGATTCCCGAAGTGCTTCCGCCGCCAGTCTGCTCTCGGTGGTGTCCTGGAGAATACCGGTCCAGAGCATATCCCCATTCGACAGAAGCCTGGGAACCGAAATAAAATGAACCCAGCGAACCTCGTTGCCCTTGAGAATGCGGCCATCCCATCGGAATGTATCAGGGGAGTTCAATGCCGCGACGTTCTTGGCAATGAAGTCGGGTCTGTCGTCCGGATGAATGCGCTCTGCAACAAT
>CAZSSA010000004.1:33805-42429 GCA_964609375.1 uncultured Verrucomicrobiota bacterium
GTGATATCAACGGGTGCCATGCCAGCCCCGGCAGGATGTTTCTCCATCCCAAGAGGGCCGGAGCGAGTTGCCGTCCGGCTTTGACGCGTTTTATACTGTGAACAACGTCGCATGATAATTTCGTGTCCCAGTTGAATTGCTGGCAACAGGAACAAAATGGAAAGACTTTTGCAATAGGTTGTTGGGCGAGGCGTTTTATAACGGGGAGTTTTTCTCTGCTCGTTCCTGGGATTTGGCTTCGTTCCAGTGGGTATCTAATTCTTCCAAGGAACAGTCGGTCATTTGCCTTCCCTGTGCATGAACCTTTTGTTCCACGAATTTGAAACGGCGGGCAAACTTGCGAACCGTTGCGGCAAGCAGTTCCTCGGCGTGCAGCTTCTGGAAACGACTGAGATTGACGACGGCGAATAAGAGGTCTCCAATTTCC
The DNA here is from genome assembly GCA_964609375.1 of uncultured Verrucomicrobiota bacterium. Lineage (GTDB taxonomy): Bacteria > Verrucomicrobiota > Kiritimatiellia > CAIKKV01 > CAITUY01 > CAZDUS01. Next base: position 34,233 of record CAZSSA010000004.1, read on the forward strand.
TCGGCAACTGCGTCACGGTTGCCGGAGGCAATGGCGGCCTTGGTTTCCGCCAGCTCTTCCTCAACCTTGGCAATGACATCGTGGATGGCGGTCCAGTCGAAGCCGACACGGGCGGCGCGGCTTTGCACCTGGTGGGCCTTCATGAGCGCCGGGAGATGGGTGGGGACTCCTTCGACAACGGAACGTTTGCCGTCTTTTTTTTCCTTGTTCTTGATCTCCTCCCACTTGGTCAGGACATCCCTGGAGCTGCTGACGGTGACGTCGGAAAAAACGTGCGGGTGGCGGCGGATGAGTTTTTCGGATAGATTGCTGCAGATGTCCTCGAAGGTGAACTCGCCCTTTTCCTCGCGGAGCTGGGTCTGGAAGATGATCTGGAGGAGCATGTCGCCGAGTTCGTCCTTGTGCTTGAACGGGTCGGCGGAATCAATGGCGTCGATGAGCTCGTAGCATTCCTCGATCAGGAATGGCTTGAGCGATTCCAGATTCTGTTCGCGATCCCAGGGGCAGCCGCCTTTCGGGTCGCGCAGTTTCCGCATGATGTCACGGACTTGTTCAATGGGTGTTGCGTTGTTCATGGATGCGTTTACTGGTTCGGATGGCACAGAAATCGCGGCCGCACATGGAGCAATGATCATCGGCCGAGTCCTCGCATGAGCGGGTTTGCTGATAGCGGTCGCTGGCGCGCTTGGGATCGATGGCGAGGCTGAACTGGCGCTTCCAGTCGAAGGCCATGCGGGCATCGGCCATGGCGTTGTCGGCGACTTGGGCACCGGGAAGACCGCGGGCTACGTCGGCGGCATGGGCGGCGATACGGTAGGCGATGACGCCCTGGTGGACCTCGTCCTCGGTGGGGAGGCCGAGATGTTCGGCAGGGGTCACGTAGCAGAGGAGGCAGGCGCCGTAATAGGCGGCGGCGGTGGCGCCGATGCAGGAGGTGATGTGGTCATAACCGGGGGCGATATCGGTGACCACGGGGCCGAGGACGTAGAAGGGGGCCCCATCGCAGATGTTTTGTTCGCGCTCCATGTTTTCCTGAATCTGGTTGAAGGGGACATGGCCGGGGCCTTCGACCATGACCTGAACGCCTTCCTTGCGGCACCAGCGGACGAGTTCGGCGAGGGTATCGAGTTCGGCGAACTGGGCGGCGTCGCTGGCATCGGCAATACAGCCGGGGCGCAGGCCATCGCCGAGGGAGACGGTGACATCGTAGGTGCGGCAGATGTCGAGAACCTTGTCCCAGCAGGTGAAGAGGGGGTTTTCCTGTTTTTGGGTATTCATCCATTCGGCCATGAGGGCGCCGCCGCGGCTGACAATGCCCATTTTGCGTTTCATGGCGAGGGGGATATGGCGGCGCAGGAGGCCAGCATGAAGGGTCATGAAATCCACGCCCTGCTTGGCCTGTTCCTCAATGACTTCGAGAATGAGGGCGGGGGTGAGGGAAGGGGTATTGCCGTTCAGGCGAGAGACGACTTCGTAGAGGGGGACGGTGCCAAGGGGGACGGGGCTGGCCTTGAGCATGCCGGCGCGGATGGCGGCGAGGTCGGGGCCGACGCTGAGGTCCATGACGAAGTCGGCGCCGGCGTTGAGGGCGACGGATAGCTTGCAGAGTTCCTCGCCGGCGGCGGAGCGTTGGGTGGAGCGGCCGAGGTTGGCGTTGACCTTGGTGCGGAAGGCGCGTCCGGCGATCATGGGGCGCTTTTTGGTGTGGGCGGGATTGTCGGGAAGCACGGCGCGTCCGGAGGCGATTTCGTCGCGGATCAGGGAAGCGGGGACGTTTTCGTCACGGGCAACCTGTGCCATCAAGGGGGTGATGTTTCCCTTACGGGCTTGGATCAACTGAGTAGTCATGAACGTCGATATCCTTTCGTGGTCAAGGGAATAAGGATATTGCTTTTGGCGGGGTGAGTCAATGTAGGGAAGAGGGTCGGGCATTTAGAGGAACAGGGCGGTCTAGCGAATAGGCATACCGGAGGGTGGCATTGATAACAAAAGAGTTGAGGATACGACCTGGGTTAGATATTAATACATACGTATGAATGATGATAAAAAAGTTTCTGCAACGCGGCAAAAGATTATTGAAGTGGCGGGTCGTTTGTTTTCTGAGAGGGGATTTGACGGGGTTTCCATCAGGGAGATTGTCAGGGCGGCTGGTGTCAATCTTGGGGCGGTGACGTATCACTTTGAGTCGAAGGAGGGATTGTTTGCCGAGGTGGTGAGGGTGGAGACTGAGCCGTTACGGGCGATTGGCGATCGGATCGCCGAGAGTGGATTGGGGCCAGCGGAGCGGATCCGGGCGATGTTTGAAACGTATGCCTTTTTTCTGCTGTGCGAGCAGCCGAGGTTGAGACTGTTTTTTGCCGAGATGATCACGGGTGGGCGCCGGTTGCCGGCGTTTGCGGTGGAGGGGATGGGGCAGCGCAATCAGGTGTTTATGGAAGCCATTCGTGAGGGAGCGGCAGCGGGGATATTCCGTCCATGCGAAGCCGAGGAAGCGGCGTGGAGTTTTTTCGGGATGCTCTCGAGTTATGTGTTGTTGGCGCCCATGTTGGCGGACGGAACTGAGCCGGGTGTGTATTCGCGGGAGAAAGTCCGATGCATTGTGGATGTGACGTTGGATTTATTCATGAAAGGCTTGTTGAAGCCGGAAGGCGGCGTGGCATGAAGCGCAGGATGATGAGAGGGTTGTTGGTCATTGGATTTCAGGCCGGAGCGGTGTTGGCGGCGGATGAGATGCGGACCTATACGCTTGGGGAGTGTTTGAAGATCGGAGCGGAGCGAGCGGCAAGGACAGCCAATGCTCGGCGTGATATGCAATCGGCGCGTGCAGGCATCAACGAGGCCCGTGCGGAAGCGTTGCCGCATGTGGACCTGAAAGGCAACTATACGAGGTTGGATGAGTTATCGTCTTTTGACATGGGGCAGGGGCCGGTGACGTTGGGCGACTTGGATAACTACGGAGTATCGGCGGAGTTAAGCCAGGTGTTATACAAAGGCGGACAGGTGCGTGCGGCGCTGCGTGCGGCGGGGGCGTATGAGCGGTTTGCGGCGCATGGGGTTGATCGAGCGGATGCGACGTTGGTGCGGGATATCAATATCGGGTTTTATGATGTATTGCTGGCGAAGGCACAGGTGGCGGTTGAGAACGAGTCTGCCGAGCAGTTCCGGCGGCTGGTGGCGCAAACGGAGACCCGGTATGCGCAGCAGGCGGCGCCGGAATTCGAACTGCTGAGTGCCAGGGTGCGGTTGGCCAACGTGTTGCCGCGCCAGATTGCGGCCAGTAACCGGTTGGAGTTGGCGCGCGAATCGCTCCGGAATCTTGTGCATCTGGAATCCGGGCCCTTTGATCTGGCTGGAACCCTGCAACGGCAGGATCAAGCCTGTTCGTTGGAACGGTTGCTGGAGGCGGCGATGACGAACCGTCCGGAAATCGGGCAGATGGAGGAGCAGGTGCGCCTGCGGCGGGAGGACGTGAATGCATCTCGGGCGGCGTACAAGCCCACGATAAAGGCCTTTGCCAATTATCGCGGAGCCAACAACAGCAGTTATTCGCCAACGCAAACGGAGTGGGACTGGCATTGGACGGCGGGGGTGACGGCGGAGTGGTCGTTCACGGACGGGGGGCGGCGGTTGGCGGTGGTCCTGCAAAAGCAATTGACGCTGGAGAATACGCGGACGGATCTGGATGAGTTGAAGCGCGCGGTGGCGTTGGAGGTGAGGCAGGCCTACCTGACGTTGACGCATGCGGCCGAGGCGATCCGGGTGGCGGCGGATACGGTGGGGTTGGCGGAGCGGGGGTTGGCGATTGCCTCCGTGCGCCATGAGCAGGGGGTGTCGACTTATCTGGAGTTTACGGAGACCAACCTGGCGCTGAGTACGGCGCGGATGCAGATGGTGGAGGCGATGCATGCCCATGCGGTGGCGCAGGTGCGGGTCCGGTATGCCACAGGAAATTTACCAGTAGAAGGGAAGGCGGAATATGACGGAAAATAAGAGTTATAAAGAGGGTCAAGGCGTTCAGGGCCAGAGGAATGATGCCATGGCTCCGCGCAAGACGATGGTGATCCTGGTGCTGATCCTGGGGTTGCTGGTTATTGGTTCCGTGGTGATGATGCTGATGCCAAAAAGGGCGGAAGTGCTTCCTGTGGCTGTTCCCGTCGCTTTGCCGGTGGTGGTTCAGGAGGTGGTATTGACGAATCTCCATGAGCAGGTGGTTTACAGTGGACGAATAGAAGCGGAACAGGATGTGAGTCTGGCGGTGGATGATAACGGGCGGATTGTCTGGCTGGGGGCGGCGCAGGGAGACCGGGTCAAGGCTGGGGACGTGTTGTTGCGTCTGGATGATGCCAAGGAGAAGGCGAGTGTGTCGCGTGCCGAGGTGGAATTCCGGCAGTCGGAAGGGGATTTGGAGCGATGGGAAGCGATGAAGAAGGTGGGGGCGGTTTCGGCCCAGGATTATGAGACGATGCGCAATCGCCGGGATATTGCCAAGATTGTCGTTGAGGAAACGCGCGGATTACTGGCGAAGCGCATGGTGGTCAGTCCGGTGGATGGAGTGGTCAATGATCGCCTGGTGGAGGTGGGCGAAATGGCAATGCCCGGGAAGCCGGCGTTTCGTGTGGTGCGGGCAGATGCGGTGAAGGTGTTGCTGGACATTCCGGAGCGGGATGTGGCGTCTATGAAGGTGGGGATGCCGCTCGGGTTTACGGTCGATGCGTTGCCGGGGGCGGGGCTTACGGGCGTGGTTGCCTTTGTGGCGGCGGCGGCGGAGGCTGCCAGTCTTACGTTTCGACTGGAACTCCGGGCGGAGAATCCGGAGGGGAGGATTAAGCCGGGGATGATTGCACGGGTGTCGTTGAGGCGCGGAGAGAGGCAGGGGGCGGTGGTGGTCCCTTTACAGGCTTTGATTCCCGATCAGGGCCAGTATGTGGCGTATGTGGTGGAAGATAGCCGGGCGGTGCGCCATGTGGTGAAACTGGCGGCGGTGGTGGATACGCTTGCCGTGGTTCAGGATGGGCTGCATCCAGGTGATCGCGTGGTGGTCGAGGGGCAGCGGTTGGCGACCGATGGAATCAGTGTAAAGGTGATGCCATGATTCTGACGCGGTATTCCGTCAAACTGCGTGTGTCGGTTTTCGCAATGCTGGTGATCCTGGTGATCGCGGGGCCCATCGTTTACATGACGATGCCGCGAGAAGGGGCGCCGGACATCACCATCCCGATGGTGTTTGTGACGGCGGTTTATGAGGGGGTGGCGCCATCGGAGGTTGAGAACCTCATTACGATCCCGTTGGAGAAGCAATTCAAGGGGCTGGAGAATCTCAAGAAGCTGACGTCGGCCTCGGCGGAAGGGGTGGCGTCCGTTACCATTGAGTTCCTGCCGCAACAGAACATTGATGATGCCGTTCAGAAAGTGAAGGACAAGGTTGACTTGGCGAAGCGGGATCTTCCGAAGGATCTGGATGCGCCGGTGATCCAGGGATTCAACTTCAGCACGGATATACCGGTGTTTACCTTTGCGGTATCCGGTGATGCGGATGTGGAGCGGCTGAAGCGGTTGGCAGAGGATTATCAGGATGTTATTGAGACCATTCCCGGGGTTTTGGAGGCGCGGTTGTATGGCGCACGCGAGCGCGAAATACAGGTCAATGTCGATTTGAGACGTCTGACGGCGTATCGGATGGCACTAAGTGAGCTCATGGCCGTGGTGCATGCCGAGAATGCCACGGTCTCGGCGGGCAATCTGGAGATCAAGGGCGACAAGTTCCAGGTGCGGGTGCCTGGCGAGTTTACGGATGTACACCGGATGCCGGAACTGGTGGTGGCGGTGAGGGATGGGCGGCAGATCCGGCTGGGCGATGTGGCGGACGTGGTGGACGGGTACAAGGATTTGGTTTCCGTATCGCGAGTCAATGGAGAGTTGTGCGTTTCGGTGGCCGTCCACAAGCGATCGGGGGAGAATGCGGTCCGGGTGATCGAGGAGGTCAAGAAGCTGCTCGACCGGAATCCCCCGCCGAGCGGGCTCAAGATTACGTACGTCAACGATCAGTCGGATCATATTCGCCTGATGATCGAGGATTTGGAGAACAACATTGCCAGCGGATTTCTGCTGGTGGTGGTCATCCTGTTGCTGTTTCTGGGGGTACGCAACAGTTTGCTCGTGGGGGTGGCGATTCCCTTCTCGCTCATGATGGGGTTCATTGCCCTTTCCCTGATGGGGATCACCCTGAACATGCTGGTGCTTTTCAGTCTGATCCTGACTGTCGGCATGCTGGTGGATAATGCCATTGTGCTGGTGGAGAATATTTACCGTCACTTCTGCGAGGGAAAGAGCCGGTTGCAGGCGGCTCTGGATGGGGCGGCGGAAGTAGCCTGGCCGGTGACGACCTCGACGTTGACGACGCTGGCGGCATTCTGGCCGTTGATGTACTGGCCGGACATCATGGGGCAGTTCATGAGTTTCCTGCCCAAGACGACGATCATAGTGCTGACGATGTCGCTCGTGGTGGCGTTAGTTGTGACGCCGGCGATTTGTTCGATTTTTGTGATGAGGCCAACGGCTGGCAAGGTGAAACCCAGAGAGCACGGGATGTGGGATCGTTTTGTGAGTGGCTATGAGGTGGTCCTGCGTGGAGCGCTGAAGCACCGGGGATTGGTTACAGCCATTGGGTTTTGTTTCTTGATCTTCAGCGCTCTGCTATTCGGGCGTTTGAGCAAAGGGGTGGAACTTTTTCCGGATGTTGATCCCCGGCGGGCGACGATTACCGTGCGGTTCCCCGAGGGGACGGATATCAAGGCGACGGACAAGGCGTTGGCTTCCATTGAGAAGAAACTGGCGGCGTTTCGCGACATCAGGTTTTACCTGACCAATGTGGGGGCGGCTGGGGAATGGGCGCTCAGTGCGACGGCCGGGACCCATCTGGGATCTATTCAAGTCGAGTTTTTGAAATTCGGGGAGCGGCAGGAGAATAGCCGGGACGTTCTGGCGAAGATCCGGAATGACATCGGCGTGATTCCGGGGGCTGAAATCAAGGTTGAAGGCGAGAAGATGGGGCCCCCGACCGGCACGGCCATCAGTGTCGAGGTGGCGGGCGATGACTTTGAAGAATTGTCGCGGGTATCGGCAGCGGTGCAACGGGCGATCATGACGGTGCCGGGATTGGTGGATGTGCAGGATGACATGGAAGAGGCGCGGCCGGAATTGAGATTCCATGTGGATCGGGACCGGGCGGCATTGCTGGGACTGGACACGCGGACGGTGGGGTCTGTGCTGCGGACGGCGATCAATGGAGAATCGACCAGCAAGTTCCGGGCGGGTGAGGATGAGTTTGACATCACGGTGCGCCTGCGCGAGGACCAGCGGCGGAGTGTGGATTTGCTGAAAGAGATTGTGGTGACGACCCGTGCCGGGGAGCGTGTGCCGCTGGTGTCGCTGGGGAGTTTTTCGTATGAGGCGGGGCGCGGGCAGATCAAGCGCAAGGATCAGAAGCGGGTCATCACGATCACGGGGAATGCCAATGGGCGTGGAGTCGATAAGATCCTGGCGGATGCGAGGGAGCGGCTTACCGAGGTGCCGATGCCCAAGGGGTACAGTGTCGCCTTCATGGGCGACACCAAGGAAATGAATCAGGCGATGGATTTTCTTGCAAAGGCGTTCCTGATTGCCCTGGCGTTGATTGCGTTAATTCTGATCATGGAATTCAACTCGGTACTTCAGCCGTTTATCATCATGTTCTCCGTGATCCTTTCGCTGGTCGGTGTGCTCTGGGGGTTGATGCTGTGTGGGATGAGGTTCGGGGTGATCATGACGGGCATCGGGGTTGTCAGTCTGGCGGGGGTGGTGGTGAATAACGGGATTGTGCTGATTGATTACATCAACCGGAAGAAACAGGAATCCGGGAATACGCAGGAGGCGATTGTGGAGGCGGGGCGGACGCGGTTGAGACCGGTCTTGCTGACGGCGATGACGACGGTGGCGGGGTTGATTCCGATGGCGGTGGGGTGGAGTTTTGAATTCCATACGTGGCCGCCGCGATTGGTGGCCGGAGCGGAGACGTCGGATTGGTGGGCCCCCATGGCGATTGCGGTGATATTCGGGCTGACGCTGGCGACGATCCTGACGTTGGTCCAGGTGCCGGTGATGTACAGTTTGATGGATTCGGCATCGGAGGCGTTGAAGCGCCGGTTTGGGGGGCGGGGTA
>CAZSSA010000004.1:42529-49034 GCA_964609375.1 uncultured Verrucomicrobiota bacterium
AGTTTGATGGATTCGGCATCGGAGGCGTTGAAGCGCCGGTTTGGGGGGCGGGGTAGGGTTTAGGGTTCGGGGTTCAGGAGGGGGGGGGAGAGATAGGGATGAAATGGGAGGGGCGAAGAGTCAAGGGGGGGGGATTAGCGGGCCATGACTTCGCGGAGGACGGTGGGGATTTCCTCCAGGATGTCACCGGCGATCAGGCCGGCTTGTGATTTTTTCCACATGGCGCTGTCTCCGGCGCGGCCATGGAGGAAGACACCGGAGCAGGCGGCATCAACAGGCGCAATGCCTTGAGCGAGCAGGCCGCCGATGATGCCCGCGAGTACATCGCCACTTCCACCCGTTGCCATGCCGGGATTACCGGTGAGGTTGATATGGAATGGGCCGTCTTTTTGGACGACGATGGTGCCAGCTCCCTTGAGGACAACTACCGCCTGCGTTAAGATGGCGGCTTGCCGGGCGGCCCCCTCGCGGTCATTTTGGATTTCCCCGGTTGAGCACTTCAGCAGGCGGGCAAGTTCCCCGGGGTGCGGCGTGATCACAACAGGGCATTGGGCCATGGCAATCAGGTTGGGGGTGTCGGCAATGGCATTGAGGGCATCGGCATCGAGCACCAGTGGACGCCGGCTTTCGTTGAGCAGGTTGCGCACCCATAGGGCGGTGTCGGCGTGGCGAGTCATGCCGGGGCCGACAATGATGGCGTCGAAATCGAGCAGCCGTTTTTTCCAGTGGCTCCACTCCTTGTCGGAGAGGGAACCAGTCTCTGTTGGTGTTGCCGGGTAGGTCATGACTTCCAGGCTGGAACTGGCGACGATGGAGTAGATGGGATGGGGGACGAGTGCGCTGACGAGACCTGCGCCGGTGCGGGCGACAGCGCGAGCGACCAGGGCGGGGGCCCCAGCCAAGCCGATGGAGCCGCCGATGACGAGGGCGTGACCGTACAGGCCTTTGTGGGCATTCCGGGGGCGTTGGGGCAGGCAGCGGCGTACATCCCATCCGGTGATGAGTTCATGATTGCAGACGTAATGACTGGTCAATTCCACCGGGATCCCGATGCTGATAACTTCCAGACTGCCGACATACGGAATGGCCTCGGGCATCAGCAGTCCTGTTTTTGGCATACCGATGGTGGCTGTCAGGTCGGCCTTGACGACTTCGCCGGGGGCTTCACCGGTGTCGGCATTCAGGCCGGACGGGACATCGATGGAGACGACGAGATTATCGCTGGAGATGGTGTTGATGTAATGGATGGCGGCCGCGATGGGGCCGCGAGGCGGGCCGGTGATGCCAATACCCAGGACGCCATCGACGATGATTTCGCCGCTACCCGCATCATGGATGGCATTTTCCCATGCTTCCTTTGTGGGGAGTTCTACCAGGGGGATGCCGGCCGCCCGCATTTTACTCAGATGGCGCAAGGCATCGCCTTTGACTTCGGAAGCGGAGCCAGCGAGAAGCACTTCGACATCGAAATCCTCTTCGTGGAGGAAGGTGGCGGCCGCGAAAACGTCCCCGCCGTTGTTGCCGCGTCCGGCGATGAGTTGAACAAAGGTATCGCCCATATGGGTTCGCTCGGCCAGATAGGCGACAACCGAGGCAACGCCGCGTCCGGCACGACGCATCAGTTCGACACCGGGGATTTCGAATTCCTCGGAGGCGATCTTATCCAGTTCGCGCATTTGGGCAGTGGAGATGGCTTTCATGGTGTTGGAATAGGGTTCTCAGGGTTCAGGGTTCAGGAAGTGGGGGTCAGAAGAAGCGCCCAGCAGGAGGGCATGGGCGACGGCGAAGTGATGGGTGTGTGAAAGACTGATAAGGACACGGGAGACGCCTTTTTGAGAGGCGAGTTTTTTGCCGTGTGTGCTCAGGAGAACGGAGGGGGCCCCTGACGAGTTGCGGAGAACCTCGATGTCTTTCCATCCAAGGGAGGGGCCGATTCCGGTGCCGAAGGCTTTGGAGACGGCTTCTTTGACGGCGAAACGTCCGGCGTAGTAGAGCCAGGGGGAGGCTTTGGTGTCGCAGTAGGCTTGTTCGGCTGGCAGGAAGACGCGGTTCTTGAAATGGGAACCCCACTTGGTCAGCAGATCACGGATGCGCTCGTTCTCGACGAGATCCACTCCGGTTCCGATGACGGCTCCATCCATTTAGGCGTTGCCTCCGGCATAGGCCCGCATGGCCTTGCGCATTTCCAAGACGGCATGTTTTAAGCCGTTGAATACCGATCGTGCCACAATGCTGTGGCCGATGTTCAGGGTGTCGAGATGGGGGATGGTCAAGAGGGGGGCGATGTTGTCGAGATTGATGCCGTGGCCGGCGTTGACCTTCAGGCCGAGGCGGTGGGCGAGGATTGCTGCTGTGCGGAGGGCCTTTAATTCCCGGCGGGCGGCGGCGCCTTTGCTGTCGCAGAACGTGCCGGTATGCAATTCGATGTAGGGGACCTTGAGCCGGGCGGCGGCTTGAATCTGTTGAGGATTGGCGGCGATGAACAGGCTGACGGCGATGCCGGCTTTCATCAGCTTCTGGATGGTGGGCCTGAGCTGGCGTTCCTGGCCGGCAACATCGAGACCGCCTTCGGTGGTCAGTTCGCGGCGGCGTTCCGGGACCATGCAGACTTCGTCGGGCCGGACCTTCAGTGCGATGGCGACGATGTCGGGGTGGTTGGCCATTTCCAGGTTCAGGATCGTTTTTACGCAACGTCGGATGGCATAGACATCGCGGTCTTGGATGTGGCGGCGGTCTTCCCGCAGGTGAATGGTGATGCCATCGGCCCCGGCGGCGACGCAGGTGTTGGCGGCCTCAACCAGGTTGGGATAGGTTGTGCCCCGTACTTGGCGCAAGGTGGCGACGTGGTCGATATTGACCCCCAAACGCAGTCTGGTTGATGACGGCATGAACGTTTCTCCGTTACGGCTTAGAAAAGGATGTCGCAGTTGGGCAAGGCCGCCTTGAGGCGAGCTTTTTCAGGATCGGGAATGGGATTACCCTTGAGATAGAGGCGGCGGAGATTCGTGGCCAGGCCGCTGAGGTCAGCGGGCAGGGCGGTGAGTTGGTTGCCGTTGAGGCGCAACCACTTCAGGGATGCCATCTTGCCGATGGAGGCGGGCAGGGATGTCAGTTTATTGCGGTCTGCATTGATGTATTCCAGTTTGGTGCAGTTGCCGAGTTCCTCGGGAAGCTGGCTCAGGGCGTTATCGTTCAGATAGAGATGGGCGAGGGCTGGCAGTTTGCCGACGGAAGGGGTGAGGCTGGTCAGTCCGATGCGGCCGAGATCCATCCACTTCAACGCGGGCAGGGTGCCGATGCCTTCAGGGAGGGAGGCGATGGTGTTCTGGCGCAGGCTGAGGCGCTCAAGGTTCTTTAGTTTCAAGATGTCGTCCGGGAACGCCTTCAGCGACGTGTCGTAGAGATTCAGGTAACGGACGGAGTCAGGCGCCTTCAACGCTTCCTCGATGGACGTCACTTTCTTGCCGATGTCCGGTTTCTTCCAGAATTGGTCGGAAGGGGCGCAGCCGAAACCGAACAAGCAAAGAGCAAAAATCACAAGACAATGTTTCATGACAGACTCCATTTGTATATCGGCGGGCGGCAAGGCGCGCCAATGGGTTGATTCAGTGTGAATCCTATGGATTTGGCGGGAAAAGACAACCCTAGAGTAAGGATGAGGATGGAGGAGGATGAGAGGGAACGATGGACGACAGGGCGCGGACGACTTTGGGCAAAACGAGGCGTCTTCACGTTTACTGGTGATACGGAGGCATCGAGTCCCGTTTTCTTAAAAGCCCGTTTTACAGTTGGCGGTCCAGGGTGCGGTACTGGATGGCTTCCTGGACGTGATTGGGGGCGATGCGTTCAGTGCCTTCAAGGTCGGCAATGGTTCGGGCTACCTTTAGGATACGGTCATAGGCGCGGGCGCTGAAATTCAGTTCGGTGATGGCCATTTTCAGGATGTCCTGGGCTGCTGAATCGAGCGGGCAGAATTTTTGGATTTCGCGGGAACGCATTCCGGCGTTGTTATGGATTTTCCGGAGCGACTTGAACCGGCCGTATTGGATGCGGCGGGCGGCAAGGACGCGATCCCGGATGCTGCCGGAGGATTCGCCGGGGGCGACAGAGGCAAGATCGGAGTAACGGATGGCGGGGACTTCCACGTGCAGGTCGATTCGGTCGAGCAGGGGCCCCGAGATCTTGTTCCGGTAGTTTTGGATTTGGTTGGGGGTGCAACGGCAGTCCCGTTTGGGGTCGCCATAGTAGCCGCAGGAGCAGGGGTTCATGGCGGCCACCAACATGAACTGGCAGGGGAAGGTGACGGTGGCAGCGGCGCGGGAAATCGTCACGGCGCCATCTTCCAAGGGCTGTCGCAGGACTTCGAGGACGTTGCGGTGGAATTCCGGGAGTTCATCCAGAAACAAGACGCCGCGATGGGCGAGGCTGACTTCACCGGGCATGGGGTGGGCGCCACCGCCGAGAAGGCCAGCGTCCGAAATGGTGTGGTGTGGAGCGCGGAAGGGGCGGCGAGCGACCAGTGCTTGATGGGAGGAAAGTGTGCCGGCGATGCTGTGAATCTTGGTTGACTCCAATGCTTCGTCCAGAGTCATGGGGGGGAGTACGGATGCGATACGACGTGCCAGCATGGTTTTTCCGGTTCCCGGGGGACCGATCATCAAGAGGTTGTGGTTGCCAGTGACGGCGATTTCGACGGCACGTTTTGCCTGTTCCTGCCCCTTCACTTCGGCAAAATCCTCTTCGTGGTCGTTAGTGGAAGCGAAGACACTGTCGATATCGACCATGTGCGGGGCCAATGAGAGTTTACCGGCGATGAAGTCAGCGGCCTCGCGCAGGTTGCGGACGGGATAGACATCGAGTCCCTTGACGACGGCGGCCTCCTCGGCATTATCGATGGGGACGAGCAGTCCGCGGAGTCCCTGGCGTTTGACATTCATGGCGATGGGGAGGACGCCTTTGATACGACGGACGGCGCCGCTGAGGGCGAGTTCGCCGATCATGGCGAAAGAGGAGAGGGGGTCGGCGGGGATATGGCCTTGGGTAGCGAGGATGCCGATGGCAATGGGAAGATCGAAACAGGGGCCTTCTTTTTTGATGTCGGCGGGAGCGAGGTTGATGGTGGTGCGGCCGACGTGGGAGCGGAACCCGGAATTAGTGATGGCGGTGTGGACGCGGTCCTTGCTTTCCTTGACGGCGGTATCAGGGAGGCCGACGATGACGACGGCAGGGTCGCCATAGCCAGCGTTGACCTCGATTTCGACAGGATACGCTTCCACGCCGTAGACGGCGCCCGAGTGAACTCTTGCCAGCATGCTGATTGCTCCCTTGTGAAGGGGCTAAATAGTATAGGGTTATACTAGGCAACTCCAGTCTTAATTAACCGTGGTGTCTATCATTGGAATCATGGAGCCAGTCGGGCGCCGACAAACGCCCAGCCATGATTGGGAATAAAGACGGGAAACGCCATGTACAGTTGAGTCAGCCCGGTCGTGGCGGAGGGAATCAGAGGGCAGTCAATGCCTCACAAGGGGGAGTCAAAAGATAAGCCGAAGAACTGAGCTGCAGGATTAGCATGGCGGACATGGGCATAGGCCATGACATCGCAGGTTCGTTTTGCACCAGGGAACCACTCAGGCATTCTGAAGGAAAGATGACAGGATGTCATGTCGTTCAGCGCGGCGGCGCACATGATAAGCATTCCGCCTGTGGAAATGTTTTTTGCCACGGCATTGATGATGGATATCTGTCCGGGAGTATCCACATGAATCTCAACAGGAATCATGCAGTCAAATCGAGGGGATTTCCGTTGGTTTTTTTCACCAACAGCAAACCGGCACCACCCGTTTTTTGCCATTCTTCCCAGTCGGGAATTGGCAACTTGCTCTCTGAAATGGACTTTCTTGAACATCTTCAGTCCCCCTTTGACTGATCCCATTATAACACACTGACAGTTGGGTGGAAACAATTTCGCTTTTTTGTTTTCGCTTTTTTTCAACGGAGAAAAACCGCGGGATTTAGAACTTTGACTATTATCATTCCTGTTTTTGGGGGGTGGCCGCTACGATGGCCAGTGGTCCTGATTTTCCGCATTGAGGGCAGCGATAGGTATCCGCCTTTGGATTCTTATCGCGCTCGGTCAGCATCAGGCCGCACTTGCAGTTGCCTTTGTAGCGGAGCAGGACCAGGGACTTTGCCAGAGCGCTGGCTAAAGCTTCCTGGCCTAGTTTGATTTCTGCCGCCCGGCGGTGCAGGCAAGCTTCCTGACTTTTCGTCAAGGGGCCTGGTTCTGAGCCATTGGTGTGCTTTTCAGGCTGACGCGAGGGGCGTGATGTTCTGGGGAAGGCGGGAGGGGCACTTTTGATGTTATTTTTCACTTCTTGAGTATGTCATAGAATGGTCTGCACTGCCAGAGGTTCCTTTGATGTCGAAACAAGCGGAAACAAGCTGAGGAACAAGCCGCTCGACACGGGGGTGGGTTTTCGGACAATATCCCGATAACCATTGC
>CAZSSA010000004.1:49134-55516 GCA_964609375.1 uncultured Verrucomicrobiota bacterium
AACAAGCCGCTCGACACGGGGGTGGGTTTTCGGACAATATCCCGATAACCATTGCGGTATTGGAGGAATGCGATGAAGGGTATTATTTTAGCGGGTGGTTCTGGGACGCGTCTATATCCGTTGACGCTAACGGTCAGCAAACAGTTGTTGCCCGTCTATGACAAGCCGATGGTGTATTACCCGTTGTCGGTTCTCATGCTGGCCGGTATCAAGGATATTCTGGTCATCAGCACACCGCATGACCTTCCGATGTTCCGGGAATTGCTGGGGGATGGGTCGCAACTGGGGTTGACGTTACGTTATGCGGAGCAACCGCGTCCGGAAGGGTTGGCCCAGGCGTTTATCATTGGAAGGGACTTCATTGGTGGTGATTCCGTGGCGCTGGTGCTTGGGGATAACATTTTCCACGGAATGCATTTTACGGCGGTGCTTCGGGAGGCCAGTGCGTTGAAACAAGGGGCGCTGATTTTTGCCTATCCGGTCACCGATCCGGAACGTTACGGAGTGATTGAGTTCGATGATCAGGGGCGGGCATTATCGCTTGAGGAGAAGCCCGTGCGGCCCAAATCCAAGTATGCGGTGCCGGGATTGTATTTCTACGATAACCGGGTGGTGAAGGTGGCGGCGGAACTCAAGCCATCGGCGCGCGGGGAATTGGAAATTACCGATGTGAATTTGGATTATCTCAGGCGGGGTGAATTAAGGGTCCACGGCCTTGGGCGAGGGTTCGCCTGGCTGGATACAGGGACCCATGATGCCATGTTCCAGGCGTCCAGTTTTGTGCAGACGATTCAGGCGCGGCAGGGGTTCCGGATTGCGTGTATTGAGGAGATTGCCTTCGAGGAGGGGTTTATTTCGCGAGAGCAGCTTAGAGTGTTGGGCAAAGCCATGGCCAAAAATGACTATGGGCAGTATCTGTTGCGCCGTGCAGAGGAGGGATGATTATGGCGTTATGTTGTCATCCCCAGGTGGTTCCGGAGGTCAAGGTGATTACGCCCGATGTATTCGGGGACACCCGGGGATTTTTTCAGGAGACGTATTGTCGTCCGCGCTACGAGGCGCTTGGTATCACGGCGACTTTTGTGCAGGATAATTGGTCCCGTTCCATTCGCGGTGTTGTGCGGGGGCTGCATTATCAATTGAGAAATGCACAGGACAAGCTGGTCTGGGTGATGAGGGGTGAGATTTTTGATGTGGCGGTGGATGTGAGGCGGGGGTCTCCGACTTTCGGCCGCGTTGTGACGGCGTATCTCACGGAAGAAAATCATTACCAGATGTATATTCCGGCGGGATTTGCGCATGGGTTCTGTGTTCTCAGCGAAACGGTTGATTTTTGTTACAAGTGCAGTAACGTTTATGCTCCGGCGGAAGAGCGCGGCATTCTCTGGAGTGATCCGGCGCTTAACATTCCGTGGCCGGTGGTTGATCCGGTGGTGTCGGCGCGTGATCAGGCGTTGAAGCTGCTGGCGGAGATGCCGCTGGAGTCGCTGCCGGTGTACGGGGGTTAAGGGTGGCGGTTCCGCATTGATCGTCACGAACGCCTCGGAGAATCGTTCCTTCCCGGCTTAACTCAGCGAATCGAATTGGGTTAGAGTCGCAGGCCCAGGCGGGATTCCACTTCCTTCACGCTGCCAAATTTCAGGAGATCCTCGGCGAGACGGCGAGAGGCGGCGGCGGTTACGGAGGCGATCACCTGTTGAATACGGGGGATACGGCGTGATTCCATGCTTAATTTCCGGATACCGACGCCCACAAGGAACGGGACCAGGGTTTCGTCGCCGGCCATATCGCCGCAAACGGACAGTGGTTTGTCGGCGGCGATGGCCGCTGAGGCAACGCGACTGATAGCCCGGAGAACGGCGGGATGGTGAGGGACATAGTAATCGGCAATTTTTTCATTGGTCCGGTCCACGGCAAGGGTGTACTGGATCAGATCATTGGTGCCGATACACATGAAGTCTGCCTCACGGGCGAGGTCGGCGGCCAGTTCAACGGCGGAGGGGATTTCGATCATGACGCCGAGACTTGGCTTGGGGTTGTGCGGGAGTCCTTCGCCGCGCAGCGCCTGGGTGCATCCATCGACCACCTGGCGGGCCTGCCAGAAGTCATCCAGCGAGGAGACGAGGGGGAACATGATGTTCAATTGGCGGTTGGCGCCGGCGCGGAGCATGGCGCGCAATTGTGAGCCGAAGATATCCTTGTTCCGCAGTGAAAAACGAATAGCCCGAAGACCCAGGAACGGGTTGGCTTCGCCGGTGGTTGGATAGTAGGAAAGGATTTTATCGCCACCCACATCCAATGTCCGAAGGATGATTTCGGTGTTGGGCATGGAGTCCAAAAGGCGGGAATAGATGCGGAATTGTTCTTCTTCCGAGGGGATGTAATTCCGGACGATGAAGGGGAATTCGCTGCGATAAAGACCGATGCCCTCGGCTTTAAACCGTTGGGCCACGGCCACTTCGCTCAGCAGGTTGACATTGGCAAACAACTGAATGCGAATGCCGTCAAGGGTGGACGTTGTTGGAAGCACATTAACGTCAATCGTTGCGGTGCGACGGTTTTCTTCGATCAGTATCCGGTAGCGTTCGATAACATCGGGGGCAGGATCCACGAGGATGCTGCCTTGTTCCGAGTCGAGAATAAGGATGGTTTCGCCTTGTTCGTGTGGGCGCAGGGTAATGGGCTCATAGACGACGACGAGAGGGATATGCAGGGAGCGTGCCAGCACGGAAATATGGGCGGTTGCGCCACCGCCGACAAGAACGAGGCCCTCCGCTTTTTGTGCCGATAACCTTAACAGGTCTGAAGGGCGCATTTCGCTGGCCAGGACGATCCGTCCTGTGTAGTCGACGGTGTCGTCCGGGGTGGCCAATAGGTTGGAGAGGAGGCGTAATCCGAGATCCTGAACATCGTGAACCTTTTCCCGCATTACGGGATGGGAGCTTTTAGAAAAGAGGTCAACGTATTTGCGGACGACTTCGCGGACGGCCTGGTCAGGAGGTTGACCCTGGCGGATTCGGTTCAGCATGTCGCCGGAAAATCCGTCATCCTTCAGGATCAGGACATGGGCGTCGAAGATCAAGGTGGCCACATCGGACATTCGCTCGCCGATCTGGCGTTGAATATCGGCCAGTTGTTCCTCGGTTTTTTTCAGGGCCCGATGGAAATCATCCTCCGAAAGCGAGTTGGGAGAGGCGGAGACGGCCAGCCAGTCCTGGGCGGCGGAGGTGATGTCCATTGCCCGGCCCATGGCAATCCCATCTGAGGCGGCGATGCCGCGGATAAAGCGGCGGCAGCCGATGTCCTGCCGGTCGGATTCGACCGCTGCCTTCGGGACGGGAACCTGACCGGGTTTCTCGATACCCATGAGCAGACGGGCGCCCTCGATGGTGCCGGCAAGCTGGGCGGCGATGGCGCGGAGCGCCTTGACATCGTTATCGTCGAAATAATCCGGCTGTGGGTCTTGGACGACCAGAACGCCAACCCGGCGGTTACCCAAGGTGATCGGGACGGCTAGAAAAGCCTGATAGTTCTCTTCGCCAAAGCCTTGGATGAGCTTAAACTGAGGGTTTTCATAGGCGCGGGCTTCGCGGACGGGACGGAGGGTTTTCAGGGTGTGGCCAACGAGACCATCACCGAGTTTGATCCGGAAGTGGCCAATGAAATCCGGGTTCAGCCCCTGATTAGCGGTCAGAACAAGTTCCTGGGTGGCTTCGTCGAACATGAATACGGAGCAGACGGCAGCCTTCATATGGTAAGCGACAAGGCTGACGACTTTTTGAAGAAATCCCTCGATGCCGGCTTTGCTCTCAAAGAGCGACACCAGTTCCCCAACATTACAGACGAGTTCGACCGTATCTTTATGCATGGCTCTCTCTTGTCGGGTCACAGTTTCCCCAAGCGGGCCAACTTGTCAATCTCGGATTGGGTTTGTTGCCGGGCCCTCGGGCGGGTCTATGGGATGGATTGGCAAGCGGTGATGGTGGCAACCCCGACGATGTCGTCGGCATTACAGCCACGGGACAGGTCGTTAATGGGCTTGGCCAATCCTTGCATGATAGGGCCAAAGGCGGTGGCCCCCGCGAGGCGTTCGGTTAATTTGTATCCGATGTTTCCGGCTTGAAGGTCCGGGAAGATGAGAATGTTGGCGGCGCCCTTAAGGGGGCTGTCGGCGCATTTTTTGGCAGCGACGGAGGGGACAATGGCGGCATCGAGCTGCAATTCGCCATCGACGACGGCATCGAGCTTCAGTTCCGCCACCCGTTCGGACGCGAGGCGCGTGGCGAGGGTCATCTTGTCCACGAGCGGGTGAGAGGCGCTTCCGCGCGTGGAGAATGACAGCAGGGCAACGCGGGGCTGGCCGCCGATCAAGGCCTTGAACGAGTGGATGGTGGAGACGACGATATCCACCAGTTGTTCGGCAGTGGGGTTCGGGTTGACACCGGAGTCGGCATAAAAAAGAACCTTATCCCCGGCGGGGGACGGCTTGGCGAGATCCATGGCAAAGAAGCTGCTGGCGGTTTTGATTCCCGGTGCGGTTCCAATGCAATGAAAAGCCGTCCTGACCATGTCAGGTGTGGAGGCGATGCTGCCGGCGACGAGACCATCGGCGAGCCCTTCGCGCACCATCATGTTGCCGAAATACAGGCGGTCCTTCATCAGTTTGTGTGCCTGGTTCAGGGTCATGCCCTTATGACGACGGAGTTCCTGAAATGCCATTGCCAGTCGGTCGGTATCGGGAGAGGAGCGGTAGTCAAGGACGGTGACGGGCAAGTTCTCGAAGGCAACGCCGGCGGCGGAGACAGAAGCCTCTTCCGGTGTGGCAAGCACGATGACGCGTGCGGCAATGCCGGCCCTTGCGATTTTGGCGGCGGCATCCATGACGCGGGGATCGTTGCCCTCGGCGAGAACCAGAGTGCGTTTTGCAGAGCGGGCTTTAGGGATCAGGGTATCCAGTAGAGACATGCGGGGGTCCTTTATAGGTTAGTGTTTGGATGAATGACAAGTCGTGGGATTGGCGCCGGGAGATGACGTGCAAGGGACGGTGAGCAATCGCACGGTTTCGCGGGCGATCATGAGCTCTTCATTTGTCGGCATAACGATGGCCTTGAGCGTACTGGAGGGTGTGCTGATGATGGCGGGCTTGCCAATGGCTTTCTGGTTCTTTTGCGGGTCGAGGAAACACCCAAGACAGGCAAGGCGGTCCACGACCTGTTCGCGAATGGCGACGCTGTTTTCCCCAATACCGCCGGTGAAGACGATGGCGTCGGCGCCGCCGAGAATTGTGAAGTAGGAGCCGATATACGAGACGAGACGCTGGACGAACATGCGGATGGCTCGTTGGGCCTGGACATTGCCTGCATCGGCGGCGGCGATGTTATCCCGCATATCGCCGCTGCCGGTGCCGGAAACACCAAGCAGGCCGCTGCACTTGTTCAGCAGTTTGTCGATTTCGTCGGGAGTCATGCCCCGGCGGGAGAGATAGAGGACGACGGCGGGATCGATGTCGCCGCATCGTGTTCCCATGACCAGGCCGTTCAGCGGAGTCATTCCCATGCTGGTATCCAGTACGTTGCCGCACTCGACGGCGGTGATGCTGGCGCCGTTGCCGAGGTGGGCGGTGATCAATTTCAGTTCGCCCAACGGCTTGCCGATCAGGTTGGCGGCGGCATAGGAGACGAACTTGTGCGAGGTGCCGTGGAAGCCGTATTTGCGGATGCCGTATTTCGTGTAATAGTCGTAAGGGATGGCATAGAGATACGACGATGGCGGCATGCCGTGATGAAAGGCGGTGTCAAAGACGGCCACGCTGGGGATGTCCTTGAATGTGCGTTCGCAGGCTTCAATGGCGCTGAGATTGGGGGGGTTGTGCAATGGGGCCAACCCGAAACATTCCTTGATCGTGTGTTTGACGGCGTCGGTAATGATGACCGAATCATGGAATGTTTCGCCGCCATGGACAACGCGGTGACCAATGGCTTCCACTTCGGCCAGACTTTTCAGGACGCCGGTTTCAGGATTGATCAGGCGGTTGCAGATCAGGCGCAAGGCTTCATCGTGAGTGGAAAGCAGTGCCTGTTCCTTGAACACGGTGCCGTCATGTCGTTCGTATTTCAGGAACGGCTCATTCTGGCCGATGCGTTCAACGATGCCGCGCGCGAGCACCCTTTCGGTGTCCATGCCGAACATGGTGAATTTGAGGGATGAACTGCCGGCATTAACGACGAGGACATGAACCGGCGCATGGCGACTATGAGGCGAACTGGGCATAACAGACTCATCATTTCTGTCCGTGTGTGGCGGACTTTCGTGACAAACCCCCTTCCGGATTTCAGGCGGGCACGCTTTCGTTTTGATTGTTCCGGATAAGGGCAAACACACT
>CAZSSA010000005.1:0-6491 GCA_964609375.1 uncultured Verrucomicrobiota bacterium
GGGAATGGTTGATGGGGAATGGTTGATGGGGAATGGTTGATGGGGAATGGTTGATTAAGATGGGGAAGAGGAAGTTGGGAGATGGAATGGGGTTGTGTTGATGGTGACGAGTGGGCCTTGGCGATAACTTTCGCGCTTGTAGGAAGAGGCGGTTGGTTTGCCGATGAGTCTGGTCAAGCAGCGGCGGAGTGTGATGTGCCAGCCGCCTGCATAGGACTCTGAGACGTTCGGGCGCGCGGTCTGGCGGGAGTCTTGTGATGAGCTTCGCGGGACGAAGGCCATATGCAGGCATCGGAAACCGGACTGATCCCAGTTCTGATGGTCGAAGAAGCGGAAGATGTTATTCTTGGAAAATCCGGGGTGGAAAACGAGGTTGCCGCCGTGCAGGCGTTGACCACATCCCTGCCATGAGGAGATGAGGGAGAAGTTGTAGAGCTTGGTGGCGGTTCGGGATGGGGGCCCCATGAAGCCTTGAGCGGTATGATTGGATTCGTCCAGTTTTTCGCAGTGGAGCGTGTGCCCCACGAGTCGCCAGTCATCCTGGTAGCGTCCCGAAAGGATGTCCAGGCGGAGGCTTTTTAAGCCGGCGGGGTCGTATAGTTCGTCGCCATCCACGCCGAAGACCCAGGTTGGGGTGTCGGCGAGGTTGGCGATCAACTCATGGGATTCGGATGGGTTATGGACACGGTGAATTTCCACTTTTGGGTTGGAGCGCCAGCTGTCCAGGATGGCGGGGGTGCCATCGGTGGAGCCATTGTCGGCCACGATGATGCGGTCGCAGAAGTCGGCGATATTGTGAAGTACGCGGTCGAGGAAGCGGTCCTCGTTGCGGACGAGGATAATGGCGACGATGGAGATCATGGGGGGAGTTAGTGGTTCCAGCGATAAAGGCGATATGAATTGATGCGTTCAACAAGGGTCAGGCCGGGGATGTCGGGCATGGTGGAGATAATGTCATCCACGAGAACCCAGCGGATGTGGCCAGCCGGGTCGGCGGCTTTCAGGAGATCGGGGTTGCCCTTGAACCAGGATTCAGCGGAGAGAACACGGTGGCGCCATTGCAGGACCTCGGTGTCGAGGTAGGGGTGGGTTTTGCGATCGACCCAGACGGGAATGCCCGTGTTCAGGCGTGCCTCCTCCATGTGCGGGGCGATAAGAACGATGTCGCCGGGTTGAAGGTGGGCCTGCACCCTGGCGCCAAGTGCGTGCCAGTGGGGGGTCTGAGTTGATGACAATGTTATCAGTCCGCGCACACCGCACATGGCGGCATAGAGGCAGGCGACTGTAAAAACGACGGCTGTTGTGGCGACGAGGAAACGGGTGATGCGGAGCGAGTTGAAAAATTCCACGGAAGCGGCAATCAGGATGGCAAGGGAAAGAGGGATGAGGATGACGGAGACCCGCCAAGGGAAGAGAAGGCCGAGGGAGGGTGACCGGGTGATGGCGAAAGCGGCCCAAGCGAGAGTGGAAATGGCGATGCAGGAGATCATCATCCGGCGCAGGGGACGAAGGGGGGCGAGGAGTAGAGCGACGGCGATCAGTCCGAGTTTTAGCCACGCTAGGTGGTTCCACCAGACGCGGGGATTGGCGTGGTGAGGGAGGCGGATGTTAAACAGAATGGCTTGGGCCTGAGCGAAGGTGTCCGGTGTGGTGGGACTGAAACGCCACAGTTGCATGGCGGCAAATAATGTCAAGCCGCTGGCGCCGGCAAGGGTGAGGATGACGGCTTGGCGCGGACGGCGTGTGTCGCGCCAGAGATGCCATCCGGTGGCCAGAAGGAGGCTCCCGGCGCTGAGGGTGTAGGAGAAGTGAAAAGCGATGGTGGCGAGCAAGGCGGCGACAGCCAAGGCGGGACGTTGCTTCAATAGCAATGCGACCGCGACCAGGAGGAAGGCGCCAAAGACGCAAGGCTGGAAGGTGCCGCCCAGTAGATATTGATTGGCGAGTCCGGAGGTCCAGAATCCTGAGTTGAAAGGGGCGGGGAACCGCTGGGTGCGAAAATTCAATTCCATGGAAAAGAGGAGGGTGAGTGTGGCCATCACGAGAGTGCGGCCCTGCCAGCCTGAGCGGGGTGTCAGTTGGTGGACGATGAACCAGAAGGCGATGCCGGCGATGCCGAGGATGGAATAGAAGGCGGCATGGAGCAGGAGGGGGGATATTCGGATGAGTGACGCTGAGAGGAGGGTGAACAGGGGGAAGGCATCGCGGGTGGCGGCAAACCAATCGTTTGCCAGGGTGCCACCGTTGGCATTGACGACGGCGTGGAAGCAATAGGAGTTCTGGTTGCCGGAAAAAAGGGGAAGTTGGCTATGGGCGAGGGCGAAGAGAAGCCCCCAGAAAAGGGGTTCGAGGAAGGGGCGGATGCGGGGGGTGGTCATTGGGGAAAAGGGTTCAGGGTTCGGGGTTCAGGAAGAAGTCGGGGCGCCGCTGGGCCTGCCCGCAATGCTGCGCATAGCACTGCAGGTGGGGACAGCGGCTACTACACGGGAGGGCGTTTTATTTTTTAATAGGGATGCGGGTGATCCAGTGGTTCAGGCGGGCACGCAGGGCGACGTTGAAGTTCAGTTCACCTTTTTGGAATCCCATGCGGGGGACTTGTTGCCAGCCGCCGGACACTTCGGATAGACCGTGAATGATGTAGGCTTCGAGTCGTTGATCGGGGTGTGTCAGAAGCCAGTCCCAATTGACAATTTTCGGGTTCATATCGCGGCCCTGTGCCAATTGTTTCTCCTTGGTCATGGCCAGGGTTTCGGTCCAGGCGCGTTCATCACAGCGCCACTTGTTATAGATGAGGTCGAGGTAACGGTTCCAGTCGCAGGAGCGGTCATAATAGGCGACGCCACATCCGACGACTTTGTGGGGAGACTGGTAATTCGGCATGTAGAGGAAACGGGGGGTGTTTCCGAGCCAGTCGGCGAGGGCGGCATCCGGGTGGCGGCGGACAATGATGTCGAAGTCGCAATAGAGGATGGAGTCGAACCGGTCCACTGCTTGTTTTGCCCACCAGCCTTTGCAACACCACTTGCGATTGGCGAGGACCTCCGGGGGCATTTGATGATCCACGACGACTTCGCCGAAGTATTGCCGGTAGGGGGCGAAGCGGGTTTCCGCCAATGGATCAATGTAGATGAGGGCTTGGCGCCAGAAGTCCGGATTCTGCCTCAGGGTCCAGCGTAATTCAGCCATGGCGATTTCGAAACCGTCGGGTGAGTAAAACAAGCCGGCGATGAGTTTAGGGATGGGCTTGCTCATGAGGCTCTTGATTTCAGGACCAGTTGGCGGATGACATTGGCGTAGGCCATGACCATGGTATCGCCGTCGGGGGCGCGGGAAAGGACCTGCTGGTGATAGGTGGTGTAGTTGTTACGCAAGGAGAGGATGGCGGCGGCGGGATCGGTTTTGAAGCCGATGCCATAACGGAGACCGGCTTCCACGATGCCGCCGCCGTCCTCGTGATAAACCATGGGGAGACCGCATTGGGCGGCTTCCACATGGTGCATGCCGCAGGGTTCCCAGAGGCTGGCGGTGATATGGGCGTGGCATTGGCGGAGGAGTGCGGCGAGCTGATGTCCGCTGGCGGGCGGGAATGTCCGGGCGGATTTCCACTTCAGGGAGGCGGGCCAGCGTCCGATGACCCACAATTCCACACCCGAGAGGGAGCCATCGGCGATCAGGTGGTCGACTTGCTCGTAGACGGGAAAGCCCTTCATGGGATTATCGGACCAATGGTGGGTGGAAATCCGGAAGGGGGCCCCAGGGGAGAAGGTCTGCTGACCGATCGGGTGGAAGATGGCCGGGTCGGCGCCGTTATAGATGACGGAGTGTGGACGGGAGGGGTCGAACCAGCGGGCGGCGAAGTAGTCGCGCAGCCATTCCGAGATAAAGACGGTGTAATGGGCGTCCCGGTTCGCCTCGTCCAGAAGTTTATCCATGAAGGATGAATTTTTGCGCTGATCGCATTCGTTGATGCGGTGCAGGATTTGGACGCGGGGATGTTGGTGTTTGAAGTCGCGGATGGCGGCGGGTCCGAAGGCCTTGCTTTCCAAATCCTCGCGCGGGTCGATCATGACAATGACATCGACGGATGGGCTGAGGTGATATTGGACATGGCAGCCGCGCCGGCGCAGGCAGGCCGCGAGTTGGTGGACAAAGACGCTGCTGCCGCCCCAGGGGCCGGCGACGGGGCGCATACTGATGGCGATGGTGCAGGTTGGTTCTGCTCGCCATTCCTGCCAGCGGGCGGCGCCCGTGCGGGAGAGGAGATTCCAGTAGTTGAGCGCAGAACGAATTGAACGATTCGCCAAGGCGCGGATGGGGGTGACGGGATTCATAAGGGTATTTCCGGCCCGAGTATGTTGAACTTGATATGAGGGGCGATGGAGCCGTGACGGGCTGACAACCAGTAAGGGGATTGACTAAGGCCGCCGCGAACCGAGAATTTGATGCCGGGTGCATTGACGCCTGGCCGGCTAATCCATTTTTGGTTATGGAGCACGATGTGCAGTTCAATCTTGTATGATCCCTCGTTCAGGAGCTGCGGGGGAATGCGGGCCGTCAGACGGTTCAGTCCGGGAGTGATGGGTGGCCATTGGTCGATGGCGCCATCGGTGTGCGTTGCGACAAACACGGCATCGCCGCTGGAGGTTGACAGCGAAAATCCGACAATCAGGGCGGAAGAGGGGCGCTCGCAGACTCCTTCGATCAAAATATTCAGAGGTTCATCAGCGTGTAAATCGCGTTGCAACAAATGCCCTTCCTGATCGATAAGGGCAAGGCGTTGGGGCGTGAAGTTCGGATTGACCATTATGGGCTTGTCGGGGTCCTGATGCCACTCGGTTTCGTGTGTGTTGAAATCCATATAGCGGGAGATAATGGTTTCCGGGTCGCCTTGATCCACGACCTTGCCGTGGTGCAGCCAGATGCAGCGTGTGCAGAATGAGCGGATGGCGTTCATCTGGTGGCTGACGAAGAGCACGGTGCGCCCATCGCGCGCCACGTCGCCGAGTTTGCCGATGCATTTCTTCTGGAACTGGGCATCCCCGACGGCGAGGACTTCGTCCACGATGAGGATTTCGGTGTCCAGATGGGCAGCCACGGCAAAGGCGAGGCGGACGGTCATGCCACTGGAGTAACGACGGACGGGGGTATCCAGAAACTGATCCACCTCGGCGAAGGCCACAATCTCGTCGAACTTTCGGTCGATATCCACCTTTTTCATGCCGAGGATGGTGCCATTCATGTAGATATTCTCGCGCCCGGTCAAGTCGGGGTGGAAGCCGGTGCCCACTTCGAGGAGGGACCCCCAGCGCCCGTCGATGATGGCTTCGCCCGATGTGGGCTCGGTGATCCGGCTGAGGATTTTCAGGAGGGTGGATTTTCCGGCGCCGTTGCGGCCGATGATGCCGACGACTTCGCCCTCCTCGACATCAAAGGAGACGTCGTCGAGAGCTTGGAACAACCCTTGATGGTTGGTGAGGGAATGGCGGTTTCCGCCAATGCGGGTCATGTGTTCGAGAGGGTTATGGCCCCGCAGTTTGAGCCAGAGGTAATAGAGTTCATCCTGCAAGGTTTTGCGCCCGATGATACCAAGGCGGTAACTCTTGGAAAGATGGCTGACTTGAATGATGGGGTTGCTCATGGTGTTAAACGGTGTCGATGAACGTGCGTTGAACCTTGTTGAAGACGAGAATGCCGGAGATGGCGAGTACGATGGAGGAAACGAGGGAGGAGAGGAGGATGGTCATGTCGGCCGTGCCGGTACCCAGAAAGGCGAGACGGTTGAAGATGACGACACCGGCCATGGGGTTCCAGACAAGGATCCAGTGGAGGTTATCAGAGACACGGGTGGCGGACCAGGGGATGGGAGTGGCATACATCCAGAGCTGGGTGAGGAAGGTCATGGCGAACCGGAGGTCGCGGTACTTGGCTGTGAGGGCGGCGAGCCAGAGGCCGACGCCTAGTCCAGCGAGAGCGGTCTGGAAAATAAGGACGGGGACCCAGGCGATCCATTGAGTGGGGTGGATGGAGGGCGTACCGGATATTTGGTAGTAGGCGTAGAATCCAAGGAACATGAGGAAGTTGAGGATCAGTTGGCCGGAGTTCTTGGCGACGAGGGAGACAGGGATAATGAGGCGGGGGAAATAGACCTTGCCAAAGATGTGTGTGTTGCTGATGAACGTGCCGGAGATATCGGTAAGGCAACTCTGGAAGAATGTCCAGAAGACCATGCCGCTCATGTAGAAGAGGAAGGCGGGGGTGCCGTCGGTGCTTAATCCGGCGATGTTACCGAAGACCACGGTAAACACGAGGGTCGTAGCCACGGGTTGCAGGACGTACCAGACAGGTCCGAGGATCGTCTGCTTGTAGAGGGTGGTGAAGTCCCGGCGGACGAGGAACCAGAGGAGGTCGCGGTAATGAACGAATTCCTTCCAGTTGGCTGTCCACCAGGGTTGATTGGCGCGTATGTGTGTTCGGTGCATGGGGGGAGGGGG
>CAZSSA010000005.1:6591-10307 GCA_964609375.1 uncultured Verrucomicrobiota bacterium
TTTCCGGGCAGACTTCGTCCCCGTCGATTATGCGTTGCTTGTATATGCGCCGACCACACAGGGTCGGCCTACAACTTTTATAAATAATAAGAGTGTCGCTCGTTACTTTACTCGGGTGAGTAATTTCACCACGGGGTTTTCCAAAATGGACATGGCGGTATCGCGGAGTTTGCGAGCACGTTTGACGCGGCCCAGCACGAAGGCGGCTTCGGTTCCGGAAGTGCCCGCGAGTTGACCTTCCGCCTGCTGCAATTCCGTTGCCAGGAGGCTCATTTTGTTGCGCACCATGATCAGGAGGCCCTGATGGAGGGCAGTGGCGATATCGGGGGCGGTGCGGTAGTAGGCCTTACGGTCGCCCGACTTCCATGAGCGGCGGACAAGGCCAAGGTTTTCAAGTTGGCGGGCGGAAATGCTGACAGCGGCTTTGCTTAGACCAAGATCACGGGCGATATCATCCAGGGATTGTTCTTCCTGTAACAGGTACAGGTGGACGAGGATTTGGCCGACAATACGCCCGAGTCCGAGGTCCTGAGCGGTTCTGCCGCCGACCTCGGTCAGGTGCTTCCGGACGTCAGCTATGGATGAGTTATTCATGCCTGATCGTTTACAAAATCGTTAACGCACAAAATATCGTGATCGTGGAAGGGAGTCAAGCGCCTGTTTTGATGGCTTGATCTGACTTAGACGGAGTGTATCATGACGTTGCGTCTAAACTGTGCGGCGGAAAGCCGGGAAAGGACAGGTGAGGTATGAGTCTGGTGAAGGAATTCAAAGAGTTCGCGATGCGCGGGAATGTCATGGATATGGCGGTGGGGATTATTATCGGCGGGGCTTTCGGCAAGATTATCTCGTCATTGGTGACGGATGTCCTGATGCCGCCTATTGGCAAGTTGACTGGTGGCGTGGATTTTTCCGAGATGTTTGTGGTGATAGGCGGGGGGGCGTACGAGACGCTGGCCAAGGCGAAGGAAGCGGGGGCCGCGACGATCAACTACGGTCTGTTTATCAATGCGGTGATCAATTTTGTGATCGTTGCCTTTGCGATCTTCATGATGATCAAGGGAATGAATGCGCTCAAGAGGAAAGAGGCGGCGAAAGCGGCGGCACCGGCGCCGACACCCGAGGATGTGAAGTTGCTGACGGAAATCCGGGATTTGCTGAAGAAGTAGGGAAAGGAATGATGATGAAAGCAATTATTGTGACGGCGGTTTGTTTGGTGGCGGTGGGGGTATTGGCGCAGGAAAAAGCGGTGCCAGTATGGAGTACCAGTGCGTCGGCAGCGGCGAATTTAGCGCGGGGGAATACCCGTTCCATGTTGTTAAATGGTGGCATTGTCTCGGAGGCCAAGCAGGGACAGAACGAGGCTAGGATCGGAGTTGAGGCTAATTTCGGGGAAACCGAGATTGTGACGACCAACGGGACAAAGGCGATGGATACCAACGTTCAAAACTCACGGGCGTTTGCCGAGTATCGACGTCTGTGGGATGACCGGGATTACGGATATCTGAATGGTGAGATCCGCAATGATGATATTGCCGATATTGATTACGAGATGAAGGTGGGGCCCGGTGTCGGTCGGTATTTCGTCAAGAGAGATACGCAGAAACTCTCTGGGGAAATAGGCGCAACGTATATCAAGCAGAAACTGGCGGGGGTGGAGGATGATACGGTGGCGTTGCGGGTCGCCCAGCGGTATGAGTGCAAGGTGGGGACGGGCGGAAAGCTCTATGAGGCGGTGGAGTATTTGCCGTCATTCGATGATTTTTCGATATTCCTGATGAATGCCGAGGCGGGGGCGGAAGCGATGATGAATGAGCGGATGAGTCTGCGTCTGGCGATACAGGATAAGTACAACAGTGATCCGGCGCCGGGCAAGAAGCAGAATGATTTTATCCTGGTTGGCGGGTTGACGGTGAAGTTGTAAGGGGGGGGAGGGGGGTAGGGGTCAGGGTTCAGGGTTCGGGGTTCAGGAAGTAATATGACAGGCGTGGTGAGTCCATTTGCGTGGAAAGTCTATGACGCTGTGGCGGAGATTCCTGCCGGGCGGGTATCGACTTATCTATTGGTGGCGAAACGCATTGGGTGTAAATCTGCACGGGCGGTGGGACAGGCGCTTCGGGTGAATCCTTTCGCGCCTACGGTGCCGTGTCACCGGGTGATTGCTTCGGATTTGAGTTTGGGTGGATTTCAGGGGCATCGGGCCGGGGCGGCGTTGAAGCGGAAATCGGAGTTGCTGGCGGCGGAAGGGGTTCGGTTTGCGGATGGGCGGCTGGAGGAGGCGGGGCGGGTTTGGAGGTGGGAGGGGGAGCGATGATCCGGCGTTGGTGGATTCAAATGACGTAGGTTGTGAGGGAATCAGCGGGCGTCGGCTAGCGACGCCCCTACATGGGAGCAGGAATGACAACAGGGAAAGTGGAAATGGTGGATACGGCACGGTACCAGGCGATGGATCGGCAGAGCGTCTGGCATCCGTACACGAAACAGTCGGTGGTGGATGCCGGTTCCCTGCCGTTGATTACCCGGGGTGAGGGGGTCTATCTTTTTGACAGCACCGGGAAGCGTTACATGGACGCCATCTCCTCGTGGTGGGCTTGCAATCTTGGGCACAATCATCCCCGGATTGTGGAGGCGATTGTTCGTCAGGCAAGGGAATTGCAGCATAGTATTCTTGGAAACCTCTCGCATCCGCGCGCGGTGGAGGCGGCATCGCTGCTGGTGGATCTTTTCCCGGACGAGCGGCGGGTGATGTTTGCGAGTGACGGTTCGTGTGCGGTGGAAGTGGCGCTGAAGGTGGCGTTGCAGTATTGGTACAATGTGGGACGTCCGCAGAAGCAGAAGTTCGCGGCGCTTGATTTTGCCTATCACGGGGACACGCTGGGGGCGGTGTCGGTGGGGTATCTGCCGCCTTTTCACAAGGCGTTCAAGCCGGTGTTGTTTCCGGTTTTTCAGGCGCCGTCACCGTGTTGCGGGGCGTGCGCGTTTCATGAGTCGCCGGGAGTTTGCCTGGAGGAGTGCTTTGACACGATGCGGCAGATCCTGCGTGAGCATGCGCATGAACTGGCGGCCGTGATTATCGAGCCGATGTGCCAGGGGGCGGGCGGGATGCGGATTCATTCGGCGGAGTACCTTAAGCGGTTGGCGGTGTTGTGCGCCGAGAAGGACGTTCTGCTGATTGCCGATGAGATTGCGGTGGGGTTCGGGAGGACGGGACGAATGTTTGCGCATCAGCACGCGGAGATTATTCCGGATATTGTGTGTGTGGGAAAGAGTCTGTCGGCGGGCTATTTGCCCATCAGCGCGGCGATTGTCCGGGAAGCCATCTTTAATACATTCCGGGATAAGCCGGAGGATCATACGTTTTATCACGGGCATACGTTTGCAGGGAATCCGATGGCAGCGGCAGCGGCGGTGGAGACGTTGCGGGTGTATGCGGAGGACCGGATTGTTGAGCGGGCGGCGGGGTTGGGCGAGGTTTTGAAGAAGGAGCTGTCGATGTTTAACGGGATTCCCGGGGTGCGGAATGTGCGGTCACTGGGGATGATCGGGGTAGTGGAGCTTGAGGATGATGACGAGGGGGCGGGGACAGCGTGGGCGGGGCGGATACGGGATTGTCTGCGAGGGAGAGGGATATTGTTGAGGCCGCTGGGTAATGTGGTGTATGTGATGCCGCCGCTGGTGACGCCGGAGCCGGTGTTGAAGGAGTTGGTGAGGGGGCT
>CAZSSA010000005.1:10407-12022 GCA_964609375.1 uncultured Verrucomicrobiota bacterium
AAGGAGATGGGATGAAAATAATTTGTGCGACGAATATGCCGTTTGCTGAGGAGGCGTTCGGGACGCTGGGCGAGACGACGATCCTGGAGGGGCGTGGTATTGTTGCCAACCAAGTCAAGGATGTGGATTTGCTGGCGTTACGCTCGACCACCAACGTGAACCGGGAGTTGCTGGAGGGGAGCAAGGTCCGCTTTGTGGGGACGGCTACGATCGGGACGGATCATCTGGATATCGGGTATCTGGAAAGTGCGGGTATCCGCTGGTGTTTTGCGCCCGGATGTAATGCCAATAGTGTTTCCGAGTATGTGACATCGGCGTTGTTGTACATCGGGCAGCATCATGGGATTCGGTTGGCGGGGAAGACGATGGGGGTGATCGGGGTAGGCAATGTGGGAAGCAGGGTGGCGCGGAAAGCGCGGGCGCTGGGGATGAAGGTGTTGTTGAACGACCCGCCACGCGAACGGGCGGAAGGGGCGGGGCGAAAGCCGTTGGTCGAAGGGCTGGAGCCGGGGCCGTTTGTCGGGTTGGACCGGATTTTGCGTGAGGCGGATATTGTGACGGTGCATGTGCCGCTGACCAAGAGCGGAGAGGATCGGACGTTGCATTTGGCGGATGACTCATTTTTCGGCCGGATGCGGGATGGATGTATTTTTCTTAATGCGGCGCGCGGGGGGATTGTGAAGACGGAGGCGCTGATGGCGTCGTTGCATTCGGGGCGGGTGGGGCATGCGGTGTTGGATACATGGGAGGGGGAGC
Source organism: uncultured Verrucomicrobiota bacterium (assembly GCA_964609375.1). GTDB lineage: Bacteria > Verrucomicrobiota > Kiritimatiellia > CAIKKV01 > CAITUY01 > CAZDUS01. The sequence goes on from CAZSSA010000005.1 coordinate 11,164, forward strand.
CTGCGTACCGGACGGATGTGTTGCCGTTGGTGGATGTCGCGACGCCGCACATTGCGGGGCATTCATTCGAGGGGAAGGTGATGGGGACGGTGATGGTTTATCGGGAGGCGTGTCGGTTTCTGGGGGTTGAGCCGGCGTGGTCGCATGAGCCGTTGATGCCGCCGGCGTTGGTGCCTGAGATCCGGGTGGATGTGAGGGGGCGTGAGGATGAGGAGGTGCTATGGGAGGTGGTGGCGCAGGTGTATGACGTGAGGGGGGATGACCAGCGGTTCAGGGAAACGGCGGGGTTGGGTGATGCAGCGCGGGCCAAGGAATTTGACCGGCAGAGGAAGGATTATCCGATGCGTCGGGAGTTCAGATACACGACGGTGAAGGTGGTTGGGGGTTCGGAAAGCCTCCTGCGGTCGCTGGGGGCGTTGGGATTCGGGGTGGGGGGGTAGGGGGGGTTACCATTTGTGGAAGACGAAGAAGACGGCGGCGATCATGCAGGCGAAGCCCGCGAGGTAGTTCCAGCGTAGTTCTTCTTTAAGGTAGAGAACGGAGAAGGCGCAGAAGACGATCAGGGTGATGACTTCCTGAATGGTCTTCAGTTGGGCGGCGGTGAAGCGTCCATGGCCGTAGCGGTTGGCGGGCACTTGGAAGCAGTACTCGGCAAACGCGATTCCCCAGCTTGCCAGAATGGCAATCCACAGCGGGGATGATTTATATTTCAGATGGCCGTACCAGGCGAAGGTCATGAAGATGTTGGAGATGGTCAGCAGGATTATCGTTTTCATGGCTGCATTTCAAATTCACTGGACAAGCGGTAACGGCGGAACATACTGGATGGCATACGGATAGGGCAAGAACAGACGAGGGA
>CAZSSA010000005.1:12122-13492 GCA_964609375.1 uncultured Verrucomicrobiota bacterium
GAGCAAACTTAGTCGGATGGTGGTGATGCTGGGATTTTTGATGGCGCTTGGGGCGGGGTGTGATGATCTGGATGACGAATTGGATCATACGCCGGCGGCCGGGTTGGGGGCGTTGATTGTGGAGAACAATACCGGATCGGACATTAATCTCTATCTTGATGGGTTGTCGCGCGGGCAAGTGGACGCCGATGATTCGCTGGCGATAGACTTGAATCCGGGGACTTACCGGGTGGTGTTGGACGAGGACGATGGCGACCGTCAATACGGGGCTGATGTCGATATTCTGGAGGGGCGATTGACGGTGATGCGGGTTTATATTCAGTCGGGCAGTTATTCGGAGTACCGGGTCAATACTGAGTTTCAATAAGGTGGATTGTTATGGCTGTGAATCTGTTTGTTTATGGGCCGTTGATGTTGCGCGATGTCATCAAGGAGGTGGTGGGGCGGGAGTTGAGCCGGCGTGACGGGACGGTCAACGGATACATGCAGTTGCGGCTGAAGGAGCAATCGCAGGCGGCGTTGATTCCTTTTCCTGATGCCATAACGGAAGGGGTGGTTTACACGGATGTGGATGAGGAATTGCTGAGGCGAATGGATGTCTATTTGGGGAAGATGTTTGAACGTGGAGAAGTGAATGTTCAGGTGGGGGAGAATGAGTGGATGGATGCGGAGACGCATTTCTTCAAATTAAGCAAGAAGAAGGAACTTTCGGCGGTGCCGTGGGATGAGGAGGAATTCCAGGAGAAAGGGCCGAAGAAGGTTGGAACTCAGAAGTCAGAATCCAGAAGGCGGGGAACCCACCCCCGACCCCTCCAAGGAGGGGAACAGAAAGAGTGAATGAGTGAAAAGTGATGACAATGTGGTGTTGGTGGGGATGCCGGGGGCGGGGAAGAGTACGATTGGAGTTCTGCTTGCCAAAGTGATGGGGCGGTCGTTCATTGATACCGACGTGTGCATTCAGGTCAACGAGGGGCGGCGTTTGCAGGATATTATTGACCGTGATGGCGTGGATGTGTTCCGAGCGCTGGAGGAGCGGTATGTTCTGGGGACAAATTGTCGGCGGCATGTGATTGCCACGGGGGGGAGTGTGGTTTATAGCGAGCCGGCGATGCTTCATCTCAAGGCGAATGGTGTGGTGGTATATCTTGATTTGCCGATGGCGCGCATTCGTGCGCGGCTTAAGAATTTAGCGGAGCGCGGGGTGGTGATGATCCCGGGGCAATCATTGGACGGGTTGTATGTGGAGCGGGCCCCTCTTTATCATCATTATGCGGACATGGTGATTGAATGCGAGGGATTGAGTCATGAAGGGGTTGTGGAGCGGATCGTGAAAGGGCTGGGGGTGGGAGGGGGGTAATGATGAAGGATGA
>CAZSSA010000005.1:13592-26177 GCA_964609375.1 uncultured Verrucomicrobiota bacterium
GCTTTGGGCTTGAGCAATTCTACTACGCTGACAGTACTGTCAGGGATTCGAAGTGGGGGGTGCGGGGGAACATGTCGAAGAGTTGGGATTGTTTGACGGTGAATCCGGATTCCTTTAACCAACTGGCATCCCTTGCCATTGTATCGGCGGCGCAGGAAATGTAGAGGATGCGCGTGGGGGCAAGTTTGGTGAGTTCACCGATCATGGCGCGGCCCAGGCCGGTTCGCGGGGGGTCCACAATCACGGTGGTACTCAAGTTGCTTTTCAGAGGGGCGAGGGATGTCTTGTGTGCGCTGCCAGCGATCCATTGGATTCCGGGATGTCCCAGTTTCCTGGCGTTGAGGTCGGCGGCCTTGAGGGCGGGGCCATCCACATCCAGTCCGATAACCTTCGGCACTCCCTGCTGGGCGGCGGCGAGGGCGAAGATGCCGACACCACAGTAGAGATCGATGACACGTTCCGGATGATCGGTGGCCAGAAGTCGCATGACTTCCTCCACCAGGAGCCGGGCGACGGCGGGATTGGTTTGGTAGAAGCTGTTGCGGGGGACGCTGAGGGGGCCGACAGGGGAGGACTCCACCAGCCAGATGTCGTTTTCTGCCGCACGGCCACGCCACCAGATGGCGCCATCGCGTTCGGTCCAGCGGAAGGTGAGGTTCATGTCGTTGCGGAGGCTGTGCATGAAGGAGGCGGACTGGCGGCGTTCGGCGAGAAGGTCGTTCAGTGGGGGCATGGCCAATGGGCAGGCGGGGACGTCCACGATGGTTTGGTTATCCTCCATGAAATAGCCCAATCGGAGATCCGCGCCATCCCGGTGGACATGCAGCGCCATTTTGTTGCGGTAGCCAAGGGAGAGGGGGGAGGCGACTGGAGAGAGTACAGAGCATGTGCCTTGGACATGGCGCTCGAGGAGTTGGCAGAGTTGGTTATGCTTGGTTTGGAGTTCGGTGTTGTAGGCGATGTGCTGGTAGCAGCAGCCGGGGCATACGGGGGAGCGAGGGGAGAGAGGGGGCTTGCTTTTGGGGATCGACAGGGCGAGGGGGCAGGCGGTGGGAATTCGCGCTGGGGAGGTTTCGAGGAGGGACAGGGCTTTCGCTTCGATGTAAGAGCCGTGATCCCGGATGAGTTCGGCCTCGACGGTTTCGTTGGGCAGGACGCCGGGGATGAAGCAGACTTTCCCCTCATGCCGGGCAACACCGCGGCCACCGTAAGCGATTTGGTCGATATGGGTCGTAAAGGTCAAGAGAGGGTTGTGGGTTCAGGGTTATGGGTTATGGGTTCAGGGTTCGGGGTTCAGGATTTGGTGTTCGTGGGATGCATAAGGTTTTGGTGATTTATTTGGATTGCCTGAACCCTGAGGACTGAACCCTGAACCCTCGCCTTGTGGTTGTTTGGATTTTCTTACCGAGCCGGCGTAGAGATTGAAGCCGAGCAGACGGCATTCGATATTGCCGTTGAAGAACAGGATTTTCCGGGAGGTGCGCAGGCCTGTCATTTTCCCCAAGTCCAGATTGCCGGTGAAGACATAGCCGCGGTAGCCCTGGCATTTTTGTTTAAAGAAGTCGCCGATGCGGCGGTAGACGGGTTCCAGCGCCAGAACGTCTCCCATGCGTTCTCCGTAGGCGGGGTTTAGCACTATTACACCCGGGTTTTCGCCTTCGGCGGGGGGGATGGGGGTGTCGGCAAAGTCGCAGACGTGGAATTCAATCAGATGTTCGACGCCGGCGGTACGCGCATTCTGGCGGGCGGCTTCGACGGCTTCGGGACGGTTATCGGAGGCGATGATACGGCCGGTTAGTTTTTGTTTTGGCAGGGCGCGTGTTTCCGAGCGGATGCGCTGCCATAAGGAGGTGTCTACATCCTTGAGGTGGAGGAATCCGAATTGACTACGGAGGAGGCCGGGGGCGCGGCCCTGGGCTTGGAGCGCGGCTTCGATGGCGAGGGTCCCGCTGCCGCACATGGGGTTGATGAAGTGCCCGTTTCCTTTCCAGCCGGCGGCCATGACGACGGCGGCGGCGAGCGCTTCCTGCATGGGGGCTTCCATTGGGATTTTGCGATAGCCGCGGCGGGAGAGGGATTCGCCGGAGGTGTCCAGATAGACGGTGGCCACGTCGTTGACCCAATGGAGAAAGACGACGGCGCCGGACCGCTCATTACCGGAATCCGGGCGATGGCCGAATTTTTCACGGAAGCGGTCGACAATGGCGTCCTTGCATTTGACGTTGGCGAAGCGGCTATCGCGGATGGCGGGTGAATCCACATAGGAGGCGACCGTGAAGTAGCCTGTATCCGGGATCAGGGTTTCCCATGGGAGGGTGTGGATGTGGGTGTACAGTTCGTTGGCGTCGCGCGCCCTGCCTTTAGACAATTCGAGAAGGACCCGGTTGGCGGTGCGGAGAAAGAGGTTCAGGCGCATGATGTCGGGCATCGTGCACTGCAGTTCGATGCCGGACTCCAACTCCCTGAGGATGGGGAGTTGGAGGGCGGTGATTTCCTCCTTGAGGAAGGGGACGATGCCGCGGCCACATGTGGTCAGGACGGTGAAGGTTTCGGGGGGTGTGTTCATAAGGAGGCGATCAGCGTGACTACAGTTTGCGGTGAGCGAGGGCTGGTATGCGTCGGCGGGTCTGGTCGAGTTGGTGGATATCAAGGGTGACAGTAACCGCGCCTTCGCCTTCCTCAATTTGGGTGAGGATATCGCCCCATGGGCCGATGATCATGCTGTGCCCGTAACTTTCGACTTTGGTGTGAGGGTCTGCTCCGCACTGATTGGGGGCGATGACAAAGCATTGGTTTTCGATGGCGCGAGCCCGCAACAGGACTTCCCAGTGATCCTTGCCGGTGTTCTGGGTGAAATTGGCGGGGATGAAGAATAGGTGAGCGCCCTTGGCTGAATAGAGTCGGAATAGTTCAGGGAAGCGAACATCGTAGCAAATGGCCATGCCGCATTGCCATCCATCCACATCCACCATGACAGGCGTGTTGCCGGCCAGATAGGTATCGCTTTCGCGGATGACCTGGTCAGGTCCGATTTCCACCTCGAAAAGGTGCATTTTCCGGTAAGATGCCTGGACATCGCCGCGGCGGTTAACAAGGACGCTTGTATTATAGAGTCCCTGGCCGGAAGATTCGATCATGCTGCCAGCGAGGACCCAGGCATTGTGGCGGTGGGCGATGGAAGCCATGAAGTTCATCAGTGGTCCAGTGATGCTTTGGGCGTTGTCGTGGTAGTCCTGATGACTGCCACGAATGGCGAAGACTTCCGGCAAGGCGATGATGTCTGTTGAGCCCACTCCGGAAAGCAGGCGTTTCAGTTTCCCGAGGTTAGCCTGAATATCCGCACCGGCACTGATCTGGACCAGCGTTACGCGAAGATGGTTGGATAGTGTTGACATGGCTTAGGGAAGAGAATCCAGAATTTAGAAGACAGAATCCAGAAGAAAATAAACCTGTTATCCAGACTGCAACTGAGAAAAGCGAGCAATACGCGAAAAATGGAGAGGCCTGGCGATCATACAGCGAAGGCGACGGCGCTGTAACCGACGACCCATTGGCCGCGGCTTTCCGGGAATTGATCGCCGCTATTACGATACCGCAGGACGGTTGCCTTGGTGCATCCTTCCAGTTGGGCGTACTTCATGGCGGTTACGACAGGGGCGATTCCGCAAAACACCTGTTGGGTGTAATTCCATGACCGAAGGATGCCGGTGATGTCCATGGCGGTCACTTTTTTCAGGGTGGCCTGATCGGTTTTACGGACCAGTTCATAATTTGGATCGTGGAGCATATCGGAACTGGCAACGACGAGCAGAGATTTTTTAAGGGCAAGTTTCTGGATGGCGGCGGCGAGAGAGTCAAGGGTGCCGGGGTCGTGACTGCCGATGAGGGCCATAATCAACGCTGCTTTCGGGAGGGTGGCTTGAATAAGAGGAATTTGGTTTTCGGCGGAATGTTCACCGATGTGGGGGTGGTAGTCGATGGTGATGCGAGGGTCGGCGGCGGTGAGGAAGGCGGCGGACTCGACATCAAGCGGGGTTTGGCCGAGAGGAGTGGCGAAGGTGTTGCCATCGATAAGGGCGACGCCGCGAAAACTTTCCTTGTGGCTGAACCCCAGGACAATGGCCAGATCGGGGGCGGGGTGAGATAGGATGTTTTCCTGAACGGCCTTATAAGCGGTGGCGGCGACCGGGCCAGAATATAGATAACCGGCGTGGGGCGCGACCATGGCGACGATTCTGCCTTTGATATCGGGAACGACCGCTTCCTCGAGGTAATTTCTTACCATGCTTCCCAATTCGAAACGGTTTCCTGGAAACCATTTTCCAGCGCCGATGGCGGTTCTGATCAGAAGTTTATCGCCCTTCATGACGCACCTCCTATACAACCCTTCAACGTTGGAATATTAACCTTTGGCGCTCCTATTGACAAGTCGTTAAAGGTTGTGTGGCAGAGTGTTGGGAGAGAGAACGGGGTAGGTCTTATGTCTGGCGTTTAGAAAACGGGTCCCGATGGAGCGGGATCAACAGAAAACCACAGGGAGTTGTGGTATTTTGATCTTCCCTGCATGTATGCACTTTGGCACCATCGGTACCCATGCAACCTGACTCAAAGCAACCCGCGTCCAAATCCAGCCGTGGCATTCATGATGGCGGGAAGGCCACGCCCAAGGCCTGTTGGACTTGTGTTTTTCAGCAAATTGGCGGTCCTGCGTTTTTAGGGATGTGTACCTATTTTTCCGCCAAGCTTGAACAGCCCAATAAACCGATTCCGTCCTATCAAGTTGACAAAGGGTGTAAGTATTGGGAAGCCAAACTGGCAGTGATCAAGCCTAAGTACTCTGGGTCGTAAGAGCTTGCTGATTAGCGAAGCAGGTTCTTGAATTGGCGGTAAGCGTTTTTCCAGCGTGCTTCGTCTTGAGGCGTGTATTCCCGGATAGGGAATGCTTTGCGGATTAGCGGCTGGGCTTCACTCATGGAGTTGATGATTCCCAAGCCCAAGGCCTGTACCATGCAATTGCCGATAGCGGTGGCCTCTTCAGGACCTGCAAAAACGGGTAGCCCGATGGCGTTGGCTGTATACTGGTTCAGCATGTTGTTTTTCGAGCCGCCACCGACGATATGAACCACCTTGTTCGGAGTCCCGGAGACCTTGGCGAGGATCTCGTTAATATGCCGATATTTCATGGCCAGACTCTCGTACACAACCCTTAACATCGTGCCGCGATCCTTGGGGATGGTTTGCCCCGTATGCTGGCAGAATGCCGTGATGGCCGCTTGCATGTCCGGGGGGTTGTAGAAAGTCTTGTCATCGGGATCAATGAAAGCGGTGAAGGAGGGTGCTTCTACCGTCCAACGATCCATGTCGGCCCATTTGATTTCATGACCGTCGGTTTTTTCCCATCCGCGTTTGAGTTCCTGAACCAGCCACGACCCCATGCAGTTGCGAAGCAGGCGAACATTGCCAATGCCACCCTCATTGCTGAGGTTATGAGCCATGGCTTCCCTGGTGGTGATGGCGGTGGGAACCAGTTTCCCGACCAGGGACCAGGTGCCGGAACTGATGATCAGCGCCTCGGCTGGATTATCCACGGGTGCGGCGGCAAAGGCACTGGCGGTATCGTGTCCGCCGACGGCGATCAGCGGGGCTCGGTTGATGCCGACCGATGAAGCGAGTTCCGAGTGCAACTTGCCAGTGACGGTGCCGGGTGGGACAATCGGGGGCATTATCGCCGCCGGGATTTTGAGTTTACGCAGAATTTCGGGACTCCATAATTGAGTGTGGGCATCCATGAGTTGCGTGACGCTGGCAAAGGTTGAATCCACAACTTTGACGCCACCCAGGAAATAATAGAAAAGAGTGGGGGCCGGGAGGTAATACGCGCCAGGCTTGAGGGTTTTGCCGCGGTTAAGCATGAACCAGTGGAGTTGATTGCTGACGTTGAAAGGTTGGAAGTGGATGCCTGTCAATTGGTAGGCCTTTCGTGCCCCTACCTTTGCTATTACTTTCTCCACCATGGTGTCGAGCCGGTGATCGCGATAGGCGTAGAGTTTGCCGAGGGGGTCCCCTTCGGCCGTCATCATTTGCCCGTCGGCGCCCCAGGTGTCGATGCCAATCCCCTCTAGGGTGTCTGAAATGGTTCGCCGGTATTCCTGCAACCCCTTTAGGAGATTCTGATAAAGAAGGATGTCGTCCCAGTAGGTGCGCTCCGTCATATGGCCCTCGGCGTCCGGGATGAAGAATGACACGGCTTCATGAGTGAACCGGTGGACTTCCTGAAGTCGGAAGGTTCCGGCTTCGAAGATGCCTGCAAAACATTTTCCTCCGGACGCTCCGAAATCGGCAGCAAAAACCCGTGTGGTGCTCATACGTTTCGGCCTTTCTGGATTACCGGGCAGACAGCACTTTTGCTTCGTAGTTCTTGACCTCGGCCAGCCAGGCGGGGCCGACAGGGACATTCTTTGTTGCGCAATAGAAGTCCCAAACCGCGCCGAACGGGAGTGCTTTGATTTCTTCCTGCAGCGCCAGACGGGAGGTGAGGTCACCTTTTCGTTCCAATTGTTGAAGTTGCCGGGTAGGTTCCAGCAGGGCGATGAGAAGGGCCTTCAGCATGGCTCGGGTTCCAATGACCCAAGCGGCCACGCGGTTGATGCTGGCATCGAAGAAGTCGAGTCCGATATGGGTGCGCTCCAGGTAGTCGCCGCGCACCAATTCCTCGGCAATCGCCCTGAGATCGTCGGTTAGCGTCACGACGTGATCGCTATCCCATCGGACACCACGGCTGACGTGCAGGAGAATCTCGTCCATATTACACAGTACCGAGGAGATTTTATCGGAGATGGTTTCCGTGGGGTGATAATGGCCTGAGTCGAGGCAGACGAGCTTTTTGTTGGCGATGGCATATCCCAGGTAGAACTCGTGGGACCCCACCACATAACTTTCGGAGCCGATGCCGAAGAGTTTGCCTTCGATGGCGTCGAGGTTATGTTTAGGGCTGATCTTTCCGGCGAAGACTTCGTCCAGGGATTTCCTGAGGATCAGGCGGGGGGTGGCGCGGTCGGCGGGAACATCCTTATAGCCGTCGGGTATCCAGACGTTGGTGACGCAGGGGGTCCCCAACTCTTTGCCGAATTTCTCGCCGATTTTTCGGCAAGCGATGCCATGGTTGACCCAGAATTTGCGGATGCCCTCATCGCGGCTAGAAAGGGTAAAGCCGTCTGCCGCCTTGGGATGGGAGAAGAAAGAGGGATTGAAATCCACGCCGATCCGACGGCTCTTGGCCCAATCCAGCCAGCGGGAGAAGAGGGCGGGGGTGAGTTGGTCACGGTCCACCTTGCGGCCTGAGTTTTCGGCGTAGATGGCGTGGAGGTTCAGACGGTGTTTGCCGGGGATGAGCGAATAGGTCATATCCAGGTCGGCGCGCAACTCATCGGCGGTGCGGGCCTTGCCGGGATAATTGCCTGTGGCTTGGATGCCGCCGCCTGTCAGTCCCGCGCTGCTCTCGAATCCGCCGACATCATCACCCTGCCAGCAATGTAACGAAACGGCCACTTTGGCGAGCCGCCGCATGGCTTTATCGGTGTCGACTCCAATGGAGGCATACTGTTCTTGCGCCAATGCGTAGGCTTTATCACACGCTTTTGTCGTTGCCATCGTTCGCTCCAGAATGACGGGTTGTTAATCGCCTTGTTTATACACCCAATTGGCTTCGCCGCATCAAGTCATTATTGCTGCAATCACGGCTGACGGTATATCCCTTCAGCGGCTGGATATGTTCATGGACGGCATCGATGATGTCGCAGGCGAAGGGGAAGAAGGCATCTTCCACTTCATCCTGAGGGGTGATCCAGTTGCGGGCGCCCACCACGACTGGCGGGGCATCCAGTTCGTCGAAGGCAAACTGGCTGATCTTGTTAGCCATGGTGTGCAGGAAACTGCCGCGCTCGCAGGCATCGCTTGCGAGGAGGATGCGGCGAGTCTTTTTTACGGACTCAATCACCTTGTCGTAATTAAACGGGACGACCGAGCGGGCATCGATGACCTCACAGGAGAGGCCAAACTTCTCCTCCAGTGTTTTGGCGGCTTCCAGTGCCCTGTAGAGCGTGGCGCCGATGGTCAGGATGGTCAGGTCCCTGCCTGGCTTTTTCACATCCGGCTCGCCGAACGGGACTTCGTAATAGTCCGCGGGGACGCCACCCTTATGGAATTCCTCGGGGATATCGTAGATGCGCTGACTCTCGAAGAAGATTACCGGGTCAGTGCCCACCAGTGCTGAGTTCATTAATCCCTTGGCGTCATACGGTGTTGCCGGGAAGGCGATCTTCAGGCCGGGGATATGGGCCACCAGCGCAACCCAGTCCTGGCTGTGTTGGGCGCCGTATTTCGATCCCACGGAGACGCGGACGGTCACGGGCATCTTGAGGATGCCGCCGGACATGGACTGCCACTTCGAGAGCTGGTTAAACAGTTCGTCGCCGGCGCGGCCCATGAAGTCACAATACATCAATTCCACCAGTGCACGGCCCCCTTCGAGGCCGTAGCCCACGGCGGTGCCGACGATGGCCGCTTCCGCGATGGGGGAGTTGAACAGCCGGTGATAGGGTAGTGCCTCGGTGAGGCCGCGATAGACGGCGAACGCACCACCCCAATCGCGGTTTTCCTCGCCGTAGGCAACGAGGGTTGGGTCGATGTAGAACCGATGGATGATGGCCTCGAACAAGGCGTCGCGGAAAAGCACGCAGCGGGCTTTTGGCAGGCGGGTCCCGGCTTCGTCAACGGCTGAACGGCTTTTTCCAGCCAGTTGCTTGATGCGGGGATTGGCTTCCAGTGGCATGAGAGTGTCGGGTTTTTCGCCTGACATCTTCTCAATACGCTGGTTGGAGAACATCGTTTGTTCAAGCAGGCTTCCCTTTTTCTTCAGGTCCGCGCGAGGTGAGATCGTCAGGTCGACCGCCTTCTGATAGGCCTTGAAGATCAGGCCGTCAATCTGCTCCTGCATGGTATTGAGATCGCCTTCGGTGGCGACCTTGTTTTTCACGAGCTGGCCGGCAAAGGTGACCAGGGGGTCAATCTGCTGCCATGCCTCGATTTCCGACTTTTCGCGGTAAGAGCTGGCGTCGGAGGGGGAATGGCCACTGTAACGGTAGGTGATGGTATCGAGCAGGACAGGGCCATCGCCGCGTGCCAGGATTTCCTTTTTACGGCGGATGGCGTCGATCACGGCCAGCGGATTAAAGCCATCGATGCGTTCGGCGTGGAGTTGATCCGGGCGGATTCCGGCGCCGAGGCGGGCGAGGACCTTGAAGCCCATCGTTTCTCCGACGGGTTGGCCGCCCATGCCGTAGAAATTATTAAAGAAGTTCATCACCAGCGGCAGGCCGCCTTTGTGGGCGCCATCCCACAGTTCCTTGAATTGGTCCATGGCCGCGAAGCAAAGTCCTTCCCATACCGGGCCGCAGGCAGCGGAGGCATCGCCGATGTTGCAGACGACGATGCCGGAGCGGCGGTTGACCTTCTTGAAGAGGGCCGCGCCGACGGAAATGTCCCCGGACCCGCCGACGATGGCATTATTGGGATAAACACCGAAGGGGGTGAAGAAGGCGTGCATGGATCCGCCCATGCCCTTGTTGAAGCCGGCATCGCGGCCGAAGATTTCGGCCAGCGCCCCATAGAGAAGAAAGTCGATGGCCAGTTCCTTGATGCTGCCGGTAAAGCCCTTTTCCACGACGCGCAGGCAGGCGCCATCGAAGAAGGTTTTCATGATTGTTTGCAGCGTGTCGTCATCCAGTTTCTGGATGGCCGACAGACTTTTCGCGAGAATTTCGCCGTGGCTGCGATGACTGCCGTAGATGTGGTCATCCACGTCCAGCAGATAGGCTTGTCCCACGGCTGCTGATTCCTGGCCGATGGAGAGATGGGCGGGGCCGCGGTGATTGTAGGCGATGCCCTTGTAGGCGCCCTGCAACTTGACTTCGTTTAACATGGTCTCGAAGCCGCGGATGATAATCATATCGCGCTGGATGCGCTTCAGGTCATCTTTTGCGAATTGCTTTAATTCATCCTTGATCGTTTTATTGTACTGGTTCACCGGGATCGGTTGGAACTCAACAAACCCGGGACAACGCACGTCGTCCGGCAATATCATCTGATGTTTAGGCACATTATCCCCTTTTTTCTGATTCAGGTTTCTGAATTATTAATGTTAAAATCAGGTGTTACTAACGACACCTTGTTTGCCTTGAAAAAATCCTGCCACTCGGGTGTGGGGGTTAGGTCTGTCACCACCGTGGCAATAGACTCCCAGTCCACAATTTTGTAGAGAGAGGGCGCCTCAAATTTTGAGTGGTCCATCACCAGAATGGTTTCCTTTGCATGGCGGACGACCAGCCGGAAGAGATGAGCGCTTTCGATATCGCTCGCGGTGAGGCCGAAATCCATGCTGACCCCGTCGGTGCCGATAAAGGCCCGATAGCCTCGCAATTGCTCCATGGCCTCCATGGCGAGCGGCCCGACCGTATCCATGCGGTCCACCCGGTATTGTCCGCCCAGCATGATGATGTTGATATCAGGGATTGCCGACAACGCCTCGGTCAAACGGGTTGAATTGGCAATGACTGACAAACTGCGTTTGCCTTTCATCAAGCTAGCCATTTGGAATGTTGTTGTTCCGGAATCGAGAAAGATCTGGTCACCATCGTTGATCAGTGTGGCCGCCAATTCTCCCACTTTCTGCTTTGCTTCGGCATGAAGGATGTTCTTGGTGCTGAAAGAGAAGTCGGCATGACGTTTTTGAGTGGCACCACCATAGATCAATTCAAGTTCCTGGGCGTCTGCCATCGTCTTCAGGTCACGGCGCACGGTGGCTTCGGAAATGTTCATTTCGGTGGCCAATTCTTTTACAAGAACATGCCCGTTCCGATAGATTTCCTTCAGGATGAATTCTTTGCGCTGTTTTCTTGAATAAACCATGGTAATCACTATAATGCTTACAACTGTTTGACGTTTTTGCCATAAGAGGAGCACATTTGTCAACAAAATGTTGCAAATGTTTGTTTGACATATTTACAAAGCGGTTGCATATTTTTAAGTTCTTACATGTTGAGTTGGTTTTTGGGTAGATGTGCTGAAATCCGACGTATAGAGGGAGAAGAAAATTATGTTTGAAGTCCAAATGCCTCAAGCTGGTCAATCCATGGAAGAGGGGACCATTGTCCGTTGGCTTAAGAATGAGGGTGATAAGGTTCGAGCAAAGGACATTCTTTTCGAAGTGGAGACCGATAAGGCCGTGGTGGAAGTGGAGGCCGGGTATGATGGTATTCTGCGGAAAATCATTGTTCCGGTTGGTCAGCTTGTGCCAATTCGCACCAAGGTTGGATTAATCGGCGAGGCAAATGAGACGATTCCCATTGATGTTGGCGTTCCTGTTTCGGTGGCTCAGCCGGTGGCTGCAACGGGTGGTGTATTGAAGGATGTGCTGATGCCACAGGTCGGGAAAACGGGGGAGCAAGTGACCATTACTCGATGGCTTAAAAAAGAGGGTGAGTCCGTTCACGTGGGGGACATCCTGCTTATCGTAGAGACCGAAAGAGCCATGGCCGAAATTGAGGCCGGGCATCAAGGTGTGCTCAATACGATCATCGTTCCCGCCGGTAAGACGGTTGCGCCTCAAACCTGTATTGCCAGGATTGGCGATGCCGGCGTTATCCTGCCGGCTGCTTCGGCGGTTGTTTCCAAGGCTGGTATTCCTGTGGCGGTCCCCATGAGTGGTCCGGTCAAGGTTTCGCCGGCTGCCCGGAAAATTGCCGGGGAGCGAGGAATTGATTTGGCTTCCATCGGGGGCGGATCAGGGCCCAATGGCCGCATTACCTCCCGTGATCTTCCGGCTCAATCCGTTCAGGTCAAGGTTGATTTGCCGGAGGGTGCCTCCCGTCGCCGATTGACTCCGATGCGCAAGGCCATTGCCCGCAACCTGCTGATCTCGAAGCAGACAATCCCGCATTTCTATATGCAGTTGACGATTAACGCCGTGCCGATGGCCGACCTCCAGAAGGCTGAAAAGGGCAAGTATCCCTGCTCGCTTAATGATTTTGTGACGAGGGCGTGTGCCAAGGCTATCCGGGAGTTTGCCGCCTTCCGCAGCCGCATCGAGAATGATGAAATGGTGGAATTTCATGATGTAAATATTGGAATTGCCGTTGGCATGGACGAAGGCCTTCTGGTTCCGGTGATTCTCGGTGCGGACACACTGTCCATTCAGGCGTTGGCGGTCGAGACGCGGCGCCTTGTTCAATCGGCCAAGGCCGGCAAGATTGAGGGGATGGGCAAAGGTGTTTTCACCATCACCAATCTTGGAATGTTTGGCATCGAGCAGTTTGCCGCGATCATCAATCCGCCGGAATCGGCGATCCTGTCGGTTGGCGCGATGCGTGAAACCGTTGTGGTGCAGAATGGCGCCATGGTGATCGGCAAGGTGATGACCATGACCCTTAGTGCCGATCATCGTGTTGTGGACGGATTGCTGGCCGCGAAGTTTATGGTGCGTCTGAAAGAGTTGATGGAGGCTCCGGCGGCGTTGGTTTGAGGGGGGGC
>CAZSSA010000005.1:26277-53886 GCA_964609375.1 uncultured Verrucomicrobiota bacterium
TGGTGCGTCTGAAAGAGTTGATGGAGGCTCCGGCGGCGTTGGTTTGAGGGGGGGCAGGAGGGGGAAAGTGTTTGAATAGAAGTTCGCGATGATCGCGAAAGATGATTCAGGAGTCATAATTCAATGTCCGCGGGCGTCGGCGAGCGACGCTCCTGGATGAGGAGAGAACGATGAGCAAGCATTTTGACATTGCTGTTATTGGAGCGGGGCCCGGTGGTTATGTGGCAGCCTTGAAAGCGGCTCAGGTTGGGGCGTCCGTTGCCATTGTGGAGCAGGGACTGCTTGGGGGGACCTGCTTGAATGTGGGGTGCATCCCCTCCAAGGCGCTGCTTGCGTCGGCGGAATTGATCCATTCCATTCAAGACGGCGCGACGATGGGTGTGAAGGTGTCGGGTGAAGTGACTTTTGATTGGCAGGCCATCCAGACTCGCAAGGACAAGGTGCTACAAACGCTGCGAAACGGCATCAATGCTTTGCTTGTTGCCCGGAAAGCCACCTATTTCCAGGGGCGGGCCAAGCTGAATGGTCCCGGTAAGGTCAACGTCGAAACCCAGGCGGGACCGGAAGCGTTAACGGCTGGAAAGATCATTCTGGCTACAGGATCCGTTCCGGCGCGGATTCCCGGCTGGCCGACTGATCCCGAACGAGTATGCACCAGTGATGAAGCCCTGCATTGGAAAACACTGCCTGCCCGACTCCTGATCATCGGGGGAGGAGTCATCGGATGTGAATTTGCCTGCATGATGCGGGAGTTTGGCGTGAAGGTGACTGTTGTTGAGATGATGCCTTCCTTTTTGCCTGAACTCGATGAAAGTCTTGGAGAGCCGCTGCAGAAGGTGTTTGCGAAGCGCGGTATTCAGTGCTTCACGGGCACCAAGGTGGAGAGCCTGACGGCAGATGGCGTCGTCAAGGCCGTCCTCAGTAATGGGCAAACCGTTGAGGCTGATCGTGTTTTGTTGTCCATCGGGCGTCGACCTAATACGGCGGATATCGGTTTGGATACCGTGGGCATCAGTACGGATCGCGGTTTTATCCGGGTGAATGACCACATGGAGACGGTCGTTAAAGGAATCTATTGTATCGGAGATGCCAATGGCCGTTGTCTTCTGGCCCATGCCGCTTCGGCGCAAGGGGTTGTTGCGGTTGAGAACGCACTGGGGCATGCCCGGCCGTTCACATCGCCGATCCCCTCGGCCGTGTATACATTCCCTGAGATTGGTGCTGTGGGGATGACACAGGCGCAGGCCAGGAAAGCTGGAATTCCCATCGCTGTTGGGATGTTCCCGCTGGCGGCACTGGGGAAGGCGATAGCGGTCGGACATCCTGAGGGGTTCGTCAAGGTGATCCGTCACCGCGAAACCGATGAACTGCTTGGAGTTCACATGCTAGGGCATAATGCCACGGAGTGTATCGCCTCCGCGGCTGCGCTATTGCACAAGAGGGTGACCGTGCATGAGATGGCCGAGGTGGTCTTTGCGCATCCTACCATCAGTGAGAGTCTGAAGGAATCGGCGGAAGATGCGTTGGGGATGGCGTTGCACTTGCCGCCTCGCAAGGTGTTGCGGGTGGTGGCAGGGTGAGCATGATATGGGTTGCAGGAGGTTGCCTGACCCCGGAATGAAACAATGGAGAAAACGGTCATGATGCAGAAGATACCGCCGGGAATGGATGTTTTGATTGAGCTGTCCCGCCTTTATGGTGCGGATAGCAGTTTTGTGTTGGCTGGCGGCGGCAATACGTCGTTGAAGGTTGGCGATCGGCTGTGGGTCAAAGCCAGTGGGCACGCCCTTGCCTCGATCACGGCGGATGGTTTCGTGGAGTTGGACCGCGGCGCGTTGAGTACACTGTTGGAAAGCAAACTGGGGACGAATGCCCGGCTCCGGGAAGAACAATTCAAGAAGGCGATTCTGGCGTCCCGTCTTTATCCTGAAAAGGGCCAGCGTCCTTCAGTTGAAAGCGTTCTGCATCATTTACTGCCTTCCAGGCTGGTGGTTCATACCCATTCCACACTGGTCAATATGTTGACGTGTTCCCGGCGGGGGGAGTTGTTGACCCGCGCCTGGTTTGGTGACGAGGTGTTATGGGTTCCCGTTTGTGATCCCGGTTTTGTGTTGGCGAAACGGGTGCAGGAAGCGATGAATGATTACCTCCGGCGCACAGGCCGGAAGTATCCGCCGGTTGTCTTTATTCAGAATCATGGGTTGATTGTGTGTGGCGACAGTGCAAGCGAAATCCACACGCGTACCGATCAACTGATAGCGACGATCCAGAGCAAGGCCAAGGTTAAGGTTGTGAAGGCGAGTCCGAGGGTTTCTCCGGGGCTTGAAGTCGTCCAGGCTATTGATGTCATTGGTCCGGCATTGCGTGGCCTGCTGGCGGAGGGCGAGGTGCTTAAGGTGGTGGCCTTTGATGATTCCGAGCCGGTCAAGGCATTGGTGAACAATCCGAACGGCAAAGCGTGGGTAACCTCTGGTGCGCTGACCCCCGATCATATTGTTTACTGCAATTCGTATCCGTTGTGGTTCGAGTGTCCGGGGGACAGGGTGGCAGGAAATGTGGTGGCGGCATTGCGAAAAGCTATAGCGGCCTATGCCAAGGCGTATCGTTGCAAGCCCAGGGTTGTCCTGGTGAATGGGGTGGGGATGTTCGCGGTTGGTGACGACATTGCCCAGGCGACGACCACCCGGATGGTTTATACCGATGCCATCACGATTATGGCGGGGGCCGTGAAACTGGGAGGTGTTCAGTACCTTCCCGACGCGCAGCGCCGCTTTATTGAAGCCTGGGAAGTGGAATCTTATCGCCGCCAGATTGC
The DNA here is from genome assembly GCA_964609375.1 of uncultured Verrucomicrobiota bacterium. GTDB lineage: Bacteria > Verrucomicrobiota > Kiritimatiellia > CAIKKV01 > CAITUY01 > CAZDUS01. The sequence continues at coordinate 29,093 of CAZSSA010000005.1, forward strand.
CAAAAGGGGGGGCAAGGAGGGCAGGGCGGGGGGTAAAGTTGTGGTGGTGACCGGAGCGGCGCAGGGGTTTGGCTTCGAGATTTCAAGGCAGTTGGCTGAAGCAGGGGCGCATGTGGCGTTACTGGATCTCAATGCGGGCGGCACCATGGCGGCGGCGGAAGCGTTGGGGAAACTTCATGGAGCCGGCCGTGTGATGGGTGTGGCGGCGAACGTCACGGACGGGGTTTCGATGGAGGCGGCGATCCATGCGGTGATCCGCGCGTTTGGTGGATTTGACGCGTTTGTATCCAATGCGGGTGTGTTGAAGGCGGGCAGTGTGAAGACGCTGAAGTCCTCCGATTTTGATTTTGTGACGGCGGTGAACTACAAGGGATATTTCCTGTGCGTGCAGAAGGCTGCACCCGTCCTGGCGACGCAGCATCTTGCCAAGGCGGACTACTGGAGTGACATCATTCAGGTCAATTCCAAATCCGGTCTCGAAGGATCAAATAAGAACGGGGCCTATGCTGGCAGCAAATTCGGGGGGATTGGCTTGACGCAGTCCTTTGCGATGGAGTTAATCGAGGACAACATCAAGGTCAACGCCATTTGCCCCGGGAATTTCTTTGATGGCCCGCTTTGGTCTGATCCGGTTAACGGATTATTCGTCCAGTATTTGAAAACAAAGAAAGTGCCCGGTGCCAAGACCGTTGAGGATGTGCGTCGCTTTTATGAAGGCAAAGTGCCGATGCGACGGGGTTGCCTGGCGGGCGATGTGATGAAGGCTATTTATTATATTATGGAACAACAATACGAGACCGGTCAGGCGGTGCCCGTGACCGGTGGCCAGGTGATGCTCTCGTAATCATGACAAGGAGGAAACTAATGCCTGCAACCAGCCTGCCGAAGACCCAGTATGCCGTACAGCTTATCGGGCCCGGCGAACTCAAAATCAATACAACCAAGCCCGTGGTGCGGCCTGGTTCACATCAGGTACTGGGTAAGATTGAATCGGTCTGCCTTTGTTTCTCGGACCTGAAATTGCTGAAGCAGTTTTCGGGGCATCCCCGGAAAAGCGAGGTGATCTCCGGTCTGTCACCGGATGACCTGAACGAGATTCCAAGTTATGTTCCCGGCGAGAAACCGACGGTGCCGGGCCATGAGACGGTGGTCCGGATTGTGGAGATTGGCGACAAGGTGAAGCACCACAAGGTCGGCGAGCGTTGTCTGGTTCAGACCGATTACCGTCCTTTTTTGACCGCGGCGTCAAATGCGGCCTTTGGGTATAATTTTGAGGGAGCGCTCCAGGAATATGTGGTGATGGATGAGCGTGTGATTGTGGATCCCGAGACCGGGGAACGTTTCCTGATCCCGGCCCCGGAAAACCTCAGTGCATCGGCCATAGCCTTGGTGGAGCCGTGGGCATGTGTTGAAAATTCGTATGTGACCCCGGAGCGGCAGACGATCAAGGCGGGTGGCAAGCTTGCGGTGGTGGCCGATATCGGGCGTGTCATGGTCGGGATTGCGGAGAGTCTGTCGCCCAAAGGGGGGCCGGCCGAGGTGTGTTATGTAGGGGATGGGGGGCATGGAGGGAGTGTGCTTTTGGCGCAATGCAAGAGGCCGGTAAAAGCCATTAACAAGGTGGAAGATTTGCCGAAAGAATATTTTGATGACATTGTTTATTTTGGAGCGGATAAGCAAGTGATCGAAGTTCTTAATGACAAATTGGCTGCTGGCGGTCTGATTAACATTGTGACGGGCGGGAGCAGGATCGGGGCCCCGGCAGCCGTTGGGGTGGGGCGCATTCATTATGGGATGACGCGCTGGATTGGGACTACTGCTTCGTCGGCGGCTGAAGCCTACAAGGTAATTCCTGCAACCGGCGAAATCCGGGCGGGCGATGCCATTTGCGTGACAGGGGCAGGGGGGCCCATGGGGCAGATGCATGTCATTCGTGATTTGTGTGCCGGGCAGCCGGGAGTGGTTATGACGGCGGTTGATTTTGATGATGTCCGGCTCGCCTCGCTGATGGATAAGGCTCGACTGATGGCCGCCGCCAACAAGGCGACCCTGTGCACAGTGAATCCCAAGAAAGAAACGATACAGGGGCCGTTCACCTATCAGGTGGTCATGGCGCCGATCGGGGCATTGGTGGCTGATGCGATCAAGCACAGTGCCGATGGTTGCCGGATCAATATTTTTGCGGGGATCCCCGCCGGCGTGAAGCATGAGATTGATCTCGATACCTATATCAGGAACCGTTGTTACATGTTCGGCACGAGTGGCTCCACAATTCGCGACATGAAGATTGTGCTGGCGAAAGTGGTGGCTGGCCAGTTGGACACCAATAGTTCCGTGGATGCGGTTTGTGGTATGGCCGGTGCGCTGGAAGGATTGGCGGCGGTTGAGAACCGGACCTTGGCGGGTAAGATCGTGATCTATCCGCAGTTACATGATCTGGGGCTGGTGCCGTTGAGTGCGCTGGGGAAGGATTATCCGGCGGTGGCCGCCAAATTGGCGAATGGCAACTGGTCGCTGGAGGCGGAGCGTGAGTTGTTGAAGATGGCGAAGTAAATCATGACCCTTGAACTGCTTAACGGTGATTCTGTCGGGGCGCGTCTTCAGCATTTACGCGAATGGGTGCAGAAGCCGCGTGAACGTGGTGTGGAGTTTCTGCGTACAGAAGAGGTGAACAACCACATTCACACCGTGTACTCATTTTCGCCCTATTCTCCGACGGCGGCGGCATGGCAGGCAGCACAGGCGGGGTTGAAGGCGGCGGGTATTATGGATCACGATTCCGTAGCCGGGGCGGAAGAGATGTTGGAGGCCTGCAAGATCATCGGGATTGGCTCCACGGTGGGGGTTGAGTTGCGCGTGGATTGCAGTATGACGGGACTGGCGGGTCGCAAAATCAACAACCCGGATTCCCTGTCCATTATCTATATGGCCATTCACGGGATTCCCCGGCCCATGATTCCGAACGTGGCCCGTTTTCTTGAGCCCATCCAGACAGCCCGTAACCAGCGTAATCGTGCCATGGTGGTTCGGCTTAACGAACGACTGAAGGAGTTGGGTGTTCCGCTGATTGATTTTGAGCGTGATGTGCATGCGCGTTCGCTGGCGGCGCAAGGCGGGACGATTACTGAACGGCATATCCTGGCGGCGGTGGCTGAGAAGTTGATTGGCATCTACGGATGCGATGGGCGGGTGGCAGGTTTTCTCAAGGATACGTTGAATGTTGAGTTGCCTGCAAAAATGACAGCGGTGCTGAGCGACCCGGCCAATCCGCATTATCTTTACGACTTGCTTGGCATACTCAAGGCATCGTTCCTGCCGTCCTTTTTTATTCAGCCGGGATCCGATGAGTGCATTCCCGTGCGGCAGGCGGTGAAGTTTGCGCTAAGCATCGGGGCGATTCCGGCCTATGCCTACTTGGGGGATGTAACGGCATCGCCGACGGGCGACAAGAAAGCGGAGAAGTTTGAAGACGACTATCTCGACTTTCTGTTCGACGAACTTGTGACCCTGGGATTCCGGGCGGTGACCTACATGCCGCCAAGGAACACCTTGGCCCAGTTACAACGTGTTCAGAAGCTCTGTGCCCAACATGGGTTGATGGAAATATCCGGGGTCGACATTAATTCCTCGCGGCAATCCTTCCGCTGTCCCGAGATATTGCAGCCGGCATTCCGCCATTTGATTGATGCCACTTGGGCATTGATTGCGCATGAAAAACTGGCGAGTGTTGAAGCGCGGTGGAGCCTTTTCCATCCGGACAACCCATATGCATCTGTTTCGCTTGCGGAGCGCCTGCGGGTTTATGCGAAGGTGGGGGCGGCCCTGGATCCTTGCTGTCCTGAAAATGCCCTCCAGGTGGCTCAGCGGTTGTTTCCTGATAGCACGCAGGGAAGATTTGTCTGACTTCAGTGGCCTGGTGATGGGGGGATTGGCGTGTTGAAGGGTTGGCGGGCACAGTAGCGGCGGAATTCCGTGTAACCGGCCTCACGGGCCAGAACCACGGCTTTATCAAAGGCGTAGCCAACTTCCTCCGGTGTGTGGGCGTCGGAGCCGAAGGTTATCGGGATATTCCGTTCCTTCATCAGCCCCAGAATCAAGGGGGAGGGGTATGCCTCGGCCACTTTGCGCCGCCAACCGGAGGTGTTGATTTCGATGGCCATGCCTGCCTTGGCAATGTTGTCGAGAAGCGGACACACAATTTCGCGCAAATCACTGTCTGAAATGCGGTGGCCGAATTTCTTGGGTAAGTCGAAGTGACTTAGCACGTCAGAGACACCCAACTCCACGAGGGAACGCATCAATGAGAAGTATTGGGTCCATACGCCTTTGACGTCCACGGAATCCCAAACACAGAGGGTATCGGGATTGTCGAATGCCCAGTCGTTGATGTAGTGCACCGAGCCGAGAATGAGGTCGAAGGGTTGGCGGGGAAGCCAGTTTTTCAAATACGGCTCGGCACCGGGATAGTAGTCGGCCTCGATGCCAAGCAGGGTTTTGGGCAGGGAGCCGTCCTGCAGGGAGCGGATCATGAGTAGATAGGAAGGGTATTGGGTGATGGACATGCGATGCCGGATGTCGTACCCGGACGGGTCGGGCGCATGGTCGGTGAAGCCAATCTCTTCAATTTTGCGGGTGGAGGCGGTGGAGCGGTAGGCGTCGGGGGCTCCGGTGGCATGTTTGCACAGGGGGGTGTGCATGTGGTAATCGGGAGGGAGGGTCAGCGTGTTCGTGCTGGATTTGGTGTTTGTGGTCGTCATAGGTGGCAAGGATACAAGGATCATGGGGCTTGGTCAATTTTTGCATACGCTTGTATGGACGGGCGAGGAAGAGGAGAATGGCATCAGGAAATATTCCAGGAGTTTGAACAGGGCGCGAAGGGGGGGTGGGAGGGAGCGTGAGAGCTGGATTAAGATGACGATAAAGATTAGGATCAGGAGCAATTGAGGGAGAACGCTGGGTGGAACCACCATGAAAGATATTGCGGCATCGTTGACTCGGTTGTTTGCCATGCGGACGCATGGGATCAAGCCAGGGTTGGAGATAGCGGAAGCGCTGGCAAAAAGCCTTGGGAATCCTGAGCGCTCGTTTGCGGCGATTCATGTGGCGGGAAGCAACGGGAAGGGGTCGGTCTGCGCCATGCTTGATTCCATTTTGCGCGCGGCCGGGCTAAAGGTCGGTCTTTACACCTCGCCGCATCTGGTGCGTTTTAATGAACGGATACGGGTGAACGGGGAGTTGATTACCGATGGGGAACTGGCGGAGTTGTTCGAGGGGATAGAACCGCAGGCGGAGCGGGTGACGCGGGAACATGGAGGGCGTGAGGTTACTTTTTTCGAATTTACGACGGCGCTTGCTTTTGAGTATTTCCGGCGGAAACGGGTGCAGGTCTCGGTGGTGGAGGTTGGCATGGGCGGGCGGCTGGATGCCACGAATATTGTGCTGCCGGCGCTGTCGGTTGTTACACGGATCAGTTTGGACCACACGCAGTATCTTGGGACGACGGTGGCGGAGATTGCCGGTGAGAAGGCCGGGATTATTAAGGGGGGGCGACCGGTTGTCTGTGGAGCCATGTCGGAAGAGGCGGCGACGGTGATTCGGGAGACGGCGATGCGACGGGGGGCACCGTTGGTGGAGGCGATGGAACGGGTATCCGTGCGACGGGTTTCTCAAGGATTTGACGGGCAAAAGCTGTCGATAACAGGGGGTGGGGCGGAGTATGGGACAGTGACGTTGGGATTATTGGGGCGGCATCAGATTGAGAACTGTGCGACGGTGGTGGCGACGGTGGAGGCGTTGGGGGAATATTCCCCGATTGTCATTCCGGCGGAGACGGTCCGGAAGGGGTTGGCGGCGGCGGTATGGCCTGGGCGGCTGCAGGTTTTGTCACAGGATCCGCCGATCTTGCTGGATGGTGCGCATAATCCTGACGGGGCCAGGGTGCTGGGGGTGGCTTTGAAGGAGTTGTGCAAGAGGCGCAAGGTGGGGCTCATCTGGGGTATGTGCGAGGATAAGGATGCGCTTGGGTTTGCGAAGGCTCTTGGGGGGCAGATTCACCGGTGCTGGACGGTGCCGATTGCCACGGAGCGGAGCCTGTCCCCTGAGCGGCTTGCCCGCATTGCGCAGACCGAGGGGTGGGAGACGCAGGCCTCGTTGCTGGATATGGCGATGGTGGAGGCGAGGGATTGGGCGATACGGGAGGGGGGCATGGTGTGCATTGCCGGATCCCTGTTTCTTGCCGGGGAGGTGCTGGGAGTGGCGGGCAAAGGCAGGGGGGAGAGAGACGTCATGGCAATGCTTCCGGAAAAGGTAATAAATGGTTGACGGATTGGCTGCAACCCATAGAGTATGCGGCTTTTCAGAAGGAATAACGAACAGGAACAGGGAAGGCAGGATATCATGATTGTTGCGACGAAACAGTTGTTCAAGCACGCCTATGGAAAATATGCCATCGGGGCCTATAATATCAACAACCTTGAGCAGACGATGGGTCTCTTCCAGGGGAACATTGACAGCAAGGCGCCGTTTATCATCCAATTGTCCAAGGGGGCACGGTCGTATACAAACAAGAAGATGCTGGAGGTCATGATTCGAGCGGCTGACGAGATTTTCCCGACCGCGATCTTTGCCGTGCATCTGGATCATGGTGATGAAGCGACCTGCATGGATTGCATTGAGAGCGGGTTCTATAGCTCGGTCATGATTGATGCGAGCGCAGAGCCGTTTGAGAAGAACATCGAGATCACCAAGCGCGTGGTGGATGCGGCGCATGCCCGCGGCATCAGCGTTGAGGCCGAACTGGGCAAGCTGGGCGGTGTGGAAGAGCATGTTTCCGTGGCGGAAGCGGATGCGAAGCTGACCGACCCCGGCCAAGCCGAGGAGTTTGTCAGGAAAAGCGGATGCGACAGTCTGGCTTGCGCGATTGGCACCAGTCATGGCGCCTTCAAGTTCACGGGCTCGCAGGGGTTGCACTTTGACGTCTTGGCCGCCATCCAGAAGCGGTTGCCGGGTTTCCCGCTGGTCATGCACGGGTCCAGCAGTGTGCCGCAGGATGAAGTGGCACGCATTAACGCCGCCGGTGGGCAGATGGGTGGAGCCAAGGGTGTCAATGCCGACGAATTCAAGCGTGCGGCGACGCTGGGCGTGACCAAGATCAACATTGATACCGATGGTCGTCTGGTATGGTGCCGTGTGCATCGCGAGGCGTTCCGTGACGATCCGAAGAACTTCGATCTGCGGCCGCCGGGCAAGGTGTTCATGAAAGAGTATGCCAAGTTCATCGCCGAGAAGAACGTCAAGCTTGGCAGCGCCGGCAAGCTGGATGACTTCAGGGCCGTGCTTCAATCGACGAAGTGACGCGACTTTCGCCGTTCCATAGGTTGCTCCGGCTCGTGGTGATGGCTTCTGGTCGTCAGCGGGTTGGCAAGGGGATGACATCAATGACGGATAAGAGCGGCGAGGTACCCGCGGGAATTTGTTTCCGCAGGATTCCTGATGCGGTTCGTGAACAGGCATCGGCGCTAGGATTCAGCGATACGGAGGTGCTGTTCGCCGCGCGAAGCGACCTGGACATCGGTGGGTATCCCGCCGAAGTCTGGACGTTGGTGACGGCTGAACGCCTTGTGGCGATAAAGGCGGATGATCCGAAGGAATCCCCGGTTGGTCCCTTTGCGCTGAAGGATATCCAGAAGGTCCGTTCCCACCAGAAGGTAGGGAGCGCGTTCCTCCAGGTGAGGATGGATGGCCTTTACGTGGATGTGACCCGCTACAGCAATGCCGAGCGCGAGTTGTTCGGGCGGGTGGCCCGTCAGATCCAGCGGCGGATCGAGGGCCAACCCCTTCCTGAGTCGGCGTTGTCGGCTCCGAGTGACATGCGCTGTGAAACGTGCGGTCTGCCGTTGCCCGGCCGGCGGGCGCAATGCCCCCGGTGTCAGGGTGGGCGTGGAATTTTTGCCCGCACCCTGGGGCTGATGAAGCCTTATTGGCCGAGCATCCTTCTGTTGTTTCTCGTGATGATCATGGGGGTATGCCTCGACCTGTTGCCGCCCTTTCTGCAGAAGACGATGGTGGACAAGGTGTTGAAACCGGTTCCGGGTGCGGAAACGCTGACGGGAAGCGAAAGCCTCCGGGTTTTGTTGATGATTTTGCTCGGTCTGGTGGCGGCCTCGGGCGGGCGTTGCCTGCTCAACATCTTTATCGGGCGGACCACCAGTATCATCGGGACCCGGATTACGAAGGAACTGCGGGAGAAACTCCAGACGAAGCTCATGAGCCTGGCCGTGGAGTATTACAACCGGCATTCCGTGGGCAGCCTGATGAGCCGTGTGTTGTGGGATGTGGACTATTTCCAGGGGTTTGTCACGCAGGTGGCTCAGGGGTTCATGCTGAATATGATGCTGGTGCTGGGTATTGGCGGCATGTTGTTCTACATGAACTGGAAACTGGCGTTGCTGGTCCTGCTGCCGATCCCCTTTGTGGTGGTGGGCACCACGTTTTTCTGGCGGCATATCTATCCCCGCTACTACAAGGTCTGGGACAGCCAGTCCAAGACCGCCCAGTTGCTCTCGGGATTATTATCCGGAATTCGTCTGGTCAAGGCTTTCAGTCAGGAGGACCGCGAACGAAAGCGTTTCAGCGAGACGGCGGGGTATCTGCAGGAAAGCCGCCGCTCGATGGAAACCAGTCTGGCGACCTTCAACCCGATCATGGGGTTCGTCTTCGGGTTGGGCGGGCTGATCATCTGGTATGCCGGGGGTCGGGAGGTTCTGCAGGACAGGATCAGCCTGGGGACCCTGATGGCCTTTTTCGGGTACATGGGGATGTTCTACGGGCCGATTTCGGCCTTAAGCATGTTTTCGAACTGGGTGACGGGATTCCTGTCGGCCGGCCAGCGCGTGTTCGAGGTTTTGGATGCCCCGGTGGTGGTGGACGAGACGCCGGGTGCCAGACCTGTGAAGCGCATGGAAGGGCGGATTGAGTTTTGCAATGTGACCTTCGGATACGATCCCTACGCGCCGGTGCTCAAGAACGTATCGCTGACGATCGAGCCCGGGCAATTCATCGGTATCGTGGGCAAGAGCGGATCGGGCAAGACGACGCTGGTCAACCTGTTGTGCCGGTTTTATGATCCTCTGGAGGGGAAGATCCTGGTGGACGGCGTGGAGGTTCGGGAAATGAAGCAGCAGGATTTACGGCGCCAGATGGCGCTGGTGTTACAGGAGCCGTTCCTGTTCCGTGCCAGCATCGCCGAGAACATCGCCTACGGGCGTCCCGATGCTTCTCCGCAGGCGATCATGAATGCGGCCCGAGCGGCCAATGCCCATGATTTTATCGCGCGACGCCCGCTGGCCTACGACACGAAACTCGGCGAACAGGGAGCGGGGCTTTCCGGAGGGGAGCGGCAGCGGATCAGCATCGCGCGGGCCCTCCTGTGCGATCCCAAGATTTTGATTTTGGACGAGGCGACCTCCTCGGTGGATACCGAGTCGGAACAGGAAATCCAGAAGGCCCTGGCGACGTTGTGCAAAGGCAGGACCACCATTGCCATCGCGCACCGGCTATCGACCCTTAAGAACGCGGATCACATCCATGTGATTGACGACGGGCGTGTGATCGAGTCCGGCACCCACGAGGAACTCCTGGCGCAGCAGGGGGTGTACTACAAGCTGGTCAAGATTCAGACGGAACTGACGCGGTTGGAGGTGCATTGAGATGCAGGCTTCCGAGATCCAAGTGTATGATGACAACCGCCTGGAAAGTGTGGGCGTAAGGTTGCTCACGCCGGAGAACACGACCCTTTTCGAGGGGTCGTTCTCTCTGATGCACTGTGCGGTCAAGGGTGATACGATGTATCGCGGGGTGTATGCCATGGTGCTTTTCCCGGTCAGCCATCCCGACCGGTTTATCTCGCTACGCTATACCGATGGCGACGACAAGGAGCGGGAGATCGGGATCATTGACGACTTGAAGGGGTTTCCGGACGCGGTGCAGGCGATGGTGCAGGAAAGCATGGCCAAGCATTATTTTGAGTGCCGGATCAGCCGTATCCATAGTGTCGAGAACCGGTTTGGATTGTTGTTCTTTGACGTCGAAACGGCTCGCGGCCGGCTGGAATTTGTCATGCCGTGGCGGGGTGATCGTGCGGAAGATTATGGACCCTCGGGCAAGGTCCTGCTGGATTCCTTTGACAACCGCTACGTTATCCCGGATCTTTCCGAGTTGCCGCCCGCCGATCGCGATTTGCTGGCCAGTTATATTTACTGGTAGCGGTTTGGGCTTGAGGAGGCGGGGGAGTGAAGGTACCTTGCCTCGCATGACGTCGCGGGTTCTTCTTGCACATTGTGCCGGCTATGATGAGGTGGCAGGGGCCATCACTGGCCTCCTGGATGGCCTGGGGGGCATGGCGGCCTTTGTGAAGCCAGGACAGTCTGTCCTTATCAAGCCGAACCTCCTGACCGATGCCAGGCCTGAAGAGGCCGTGACCACGCATCCGGAGGTTGTCCGTGCCGTGATCAGGGCGGTTAAGGCAGTTGGAGCTTCGCCGTGGGTTGCTGATAGTCCGGCCAATGTTGCGGATCTGGCGAAGGTTTGGGCAAAGACGGGTATGGAGGCGTTGTGCAGGGAGGAGTCCGTTCCCCTGATTAATCTTGAACAGGCGGGATCGGAAACCGTTGAGGAAGGCGGCGTGAGGTTCACGATTGCGCGGCCAGTACTGGAGGCCGATGCCATCATCACAGTGCCCAAGGTGAAGACCCATGTTCTAACCGGGCTTACCGCTGCCGTGAAGAATATGTACGGGGTGGTCCCGGGCTTTCAGAAGACGGCACTGCATAAGCGTTATCCGCGGGCGGGGGAGTTTGGCGAGATGCTGGCCACCGTGTTTGGCCACGTTAAGCCGGTGCTGGCGGTGGCCGATGGTGTGGTGGCGATGGACGGGGATGGGCCATCGGCAGGGGCCCCCTTTCCGCTGGGGGTTGTGGCGGCTTCGGCGGATGCCGTGGCGCTGGATACGGTGCTATGCGGGATGATGGGGATGGATCCGGCACACCTTGCCTATTTGGGGGCGGCGGCACGACGGGGCTTTGGGGTCTGTGATCTCAGGCGGATCGTGGTGGAAGGCGATGGAGCGAAAGGGATGCCAGAGCGGGCCTGCCGGCTACCGAAAACGGTGCCGACGGCCTTGATTCCCCAATGGATGGTCAAGGTGATTGAGCCGTTGATCTGGCACCGTCCTGCATTTCATGAGCGTTGCATTTCCTGCGGGCAATGCGTGAAAGCTTGTCCCGTCAGTGCCCTGCAATTGAAGCCAGGGGGACGACCCATGCTCAATGCGAAAGCGTGCATTGCCTGTTGTTGCTGCCATGAGATTTGTCCGGTTCATGCGATAGAAATGGTGCCGAGTCCGTTGTTCAGGATGGTGCAGGCGATTCGTTCAAAACGGGATCGGGGGGTGGCATGAAGTATCGGGTCAAGCATCTATGTGAATATGCGGTGCTTCGCAGTGTGGCCGCCGTGATGGGTGTGTTGCCGTATCGGATGGCGCTAACGCTTGGGTGGGGACTGTCAGTCATCGGGTTTTATGTTTTGCGGTTTCGTCGTGCAGAAGCCGAACGGAGAATCCGACTGGTGTTTGGGGAGCGGCATGATGCGGCTGCCGTAAAAAGAATGGCGAGGGACTCATTCCGGAATCTGATGTTTACAGCGGTGGACATTATCCGGTCACCGTCGTTGACCCTTGATGCATTTGAGGGGATGGCAGAATGCGACTTTTTTGAGACGTTGAGGCAACAGAGGGAGAGCGGGAGGGGTGCGGTGATTGCGGTGCCGCATATGGGGTCGTGGGAATTGGCGGGCCGGGCGATGCAATTGCTTGGGATGCCGGTGTTCTCCGTTGCCGGTAAACAGCGGAACCCGCTGTTTGACCGGTACTTGAATGAAACACGGGAGCGTGCTGGAATTCCAATTACGATGCGAGGGGCGGCGACCTTGCGGACGATTATTGACCGGCTTGGAAATGGAGGATTTCTGGCGGTGTTGCCTGATGTGCGGATGCCGACAGAGGGTGTCCGTGCCCGGTTTCTGGGAGGGGAGGTCAATGTTGGTCCTGGGATGGCGATGTTTGCGCGGCATACGGGAGTTCCGATTTATCCAATCATCATGCGCCGTGTTGGATGGGCGAGGCATGTGGGGCATATTTATCCGGCCATTGAGCCTGACTCCACGCTCAGCAAGCAAGAGGATATTCAGCGGATGACGCAACAGGTCCTCGACATTGTGGAAGGGGCCATACGCGAGGATCCCGGTCAGTGGTTCTGGTATAACAAGCGATGGGTGCTTGATCCGGTGGGATGATGCAGGCAATGAGCGGACGGCTTGGATATTCATTCCTGCCCGGCACATGTCGATCCGTGAAACAAAAAACCCGCCAGGGGATGCTGCCATCCATGGCGGGTTGTTCGGCGAGAGCCTTTGGAAGTGCTCAGCGCTTCGAGAACTGGAAGCGTTTGCGAGCTCCGGGCTGACCGTATTTCTTGCGTTCCTTCATACGGGAATCACGGGTCAGGCATCCGCTGGCCTTGAGGACTTCGCGGAGTGATCCCTCCGTGAGAAGCAGGGCGCGGGCGATGGCGTGACGCAGAGCGCCTGCCTGTCCGACAATCCCGCCGCCTGTGAGGTTGGCGCTCAGGTCGTACTTCTCGCGCGTCTTGGTAAGTTCCATCGGCTGTTCGATGTACTTGACCACGGCTTCGGTTCCGAAATAGATCATCGGTTCCTTGCTGTTGACGATCCATTTTCCCGTACCCGGCGAGAGCTTCACGCGGGCGACTGCCGTCTTGCGACGACCTGTTGCACTGAATTCGGCGACTTTTTCAACCACGTTAGTATTCCTTATCTTAGAGATTGATGAGCTTGGGCGACTGGGATGTGTGCGGATGGTCGGCTCCACCATAAACTTTCAGACGCCTGGCAATCTTGCAGCTGAGGTGGTTGTCGGGCAACATGCCTTCGACGGCCTTCTGGACGATACGGTCTGGGTGCCGCTCGCGCATTGTGGCGATGGTGGTTACCTTGTGACCGCCACGGAAGCCGGAATAGCTTTCGTAGACTTTCTTTTCGGCTTTGCTGCCGGTCAGCTTGACGTCACGTGCGTTGATCACGATGACGAAATCGCCGGTATCGATATGCGGTGTAAAGATGGCCTTGTTGCGGCCTCTGAGGATATTGGCGACTTTCACCGCCAAACGTCCGAGCGGTTTACCAGCGGCGTCCACCAAATGCCAACCGCGCTGGATATCGCTCTCCTTAGGAAGAGATGTCTTCATGATGCTATAACCTTTCAAACCGTGAAAAAGCGACGCTGTTTACCCCAATCAGTGTCGCCTGTCAATCTTCTATTTCCTTACTTATGGCTACTTGCCGGTTCGGAGCCCTGAAACGCGGATGGGGAATCCTGCTCCAATTCGGCCCGCATTGCTCTTTCGAACTCGGGTTTTGGGCAGCGCATCAGCACGTAGACATCATAGAATCGGACGGCCGTATCGCCGTAAAACCATTTGGCCCACATGCTTGGGCCATACTGCCAGACGGAGTAGCAGAGAATGACTTCGTCCATTCCGTGCAGGCGGGTTTGCGAGGTGTGGGTGGCCGCTGGATTGCGGGTTTTCTTGGATTCGAGTTTATTGCCGGAGTTCACAGCCTTGTGTGAATTAAAGATGACCTGCGAGGCATTGGGCATGTCAGTTTGGGTATATCCCTGCTTGTCGGTGCGGTCCGTCCGGTAGATGTCATCGGCGGCGACGCCGACGCGTTCAACGATCTTGCGGATGGCATCGTGACGGGCATCGTTGATGCCTTCCTCGAGGACCATGGTATAGGTGGACATGCCGCTGGCGTAGATGAATGCATTGGTGTCGCAGTTGGCGACGAGCAGGGGTTCAGCGATCCACTTGGGGGGGGCGACGCTTCCCTGAACGATCTTCAATGAACTGCACCCTGCGCCGGTAAATGCCAGGGCGCAGAGCAATAGGATTCCCAAAGCCGTTGTCTTCATGTGATCCTTTCCTTCGACTACTTCAACAGATTTCTCCACCATTGCCCCACGCGGCCTTGGCGTGGTTCCGCCAACTTACTGTCTGACCAGCCCCTTTGCCACATGCCTTCACTGCTGGCACTGAGGGCTGCCTTGCGGCGTGCCGATTCCGCTTCGATCTCTTCAGGGGAATCAAGGACATAAGGGGTGATGAAGACAACGATTTCGGCCCGGTTGTTCTTATCGCTGGATGCTCTGAACGGTATGCCAAGAATCGGAAGCTTGCCTATCCAGGGAATCAGAGAGGTGTCCTGGCTGGTGTTGTTTTCGACCAGGCCGCCAAGGATGATCGTTTCGCCACTTCTCACGGAAACCGATGCGGTCATTTCGCGGGAGGCCACAATCGGCCACTGATTTACTCCATCCGCCCCGGTAATGGTTTGATAGCCGGAGACATTTTCGATTTTCTGTGCGATTTCCATGACGACGAATTTCTTGGCATTGATGCGGGGGGTGACGGTCAGGTTAAGACCAACTTTCCGGGACTCGACGTTTGGAACTGCCTGTTGATTTTGTCCGGAGTATCCCACATAGGTGGATCCTTTATAGAAATACTGTTCCTTTGAAACATCAATAATGGCTTCCTTGTTGTCCGTGGTGAGAATGACGGGCGACGCCAGAATTTTTGAGCGGTTATCGGTTGCAGACATTTTAATGATGGCGTCGATATTGAGGCCAAATTGTGTAAAGTAATAGGTCAAGCCGGCGCCTCCCGGCACGGAGGAGTTAAGGGTCGTGGCATTCAGCGGGGTGCTATTCCCGCCTCCACCGGCCCCGGCGAAGGCAAATTGGGCATCCCGGCTGCCGCCACTGCCTTTATTGTAGGCGATCATGGAGCGCTGTACCCAGTCAACGCCGCGTTCCAAGGTTTTGTCGAGACTGACTTGTATGATGACGGCCTCAATCAGCACCTGGGAGAGCATGACGTCCATGTTCTTCAGGAGTTCTTTGATGGCCATCATATCGCCCTTGCTGGCCATCAGGATAAGGGCGTTGCTACGCTTATCGGCGAGGATCTTGATGTTTTCGGCGGAGAGCTGGCCGATTTTTGTTTTTCCCTCGGCGCCTTTTGCGGAGGAAAGCGCGCGTTGCTGGTCAATGAATTCCTGAAGTTGATAGCTGCGGGGTTCTTCGGCCGTTTGTTTGGTGGCGGTTGTGGCGGCCCCGGTTGTCTGGTCGGTGGTTTTTGTGGTGGTTCGCTTCAGGGTGGTACTCTTGGTGGCGGAAGGGGAGGAGGCGGCGCCGATGAGGGCGTTTAGCATGGATGCCACTTCTTCGGCGTCTGCATATTCCAGGCGCATTACTTCGACTGCCACATCCGGGGCCGTGGCCACATCGAGTGCTGACACAACCTGTTCAAAAAAGCGCATGTTTTCCGGGCGGGTGATGATGATCAAGGATCCTGTCCGGTCATCGGCGATGATTTTGACATTGCCGCGAATCATGCGGCCATCTTCCGGTTCGGTATCGGTTGTGGCGGCGGTTCCCGCCGGGGTGGTGGGACGGGCCCGGATGACGCCCGGTATTGTGGGAGCGCTTGGTGTGGTATCCACTCCGGGTGCCCCCGTGTCTCTCAGGCGACGGATGGTGGGTTGTTTTTCTTTATCCTTCTGGTCCGCAATGATTTCTTCCAGTTTGGTTTTGACCTCTGAAGCCTTGGAATTGCGCATCTGGAGAATATGAATGGATTCCTTGATGTCGAGCGGTTGGTCGATTCGGGTGAGAATATCCTTGATCCGGTTGATATTCGCGGCGGCATCGGCCACCAGCAGACTGTTGATCCGCTCGAGAGGGATGATTTTCCCGTAGGCATGGATAAGGCCTTGGATTGCTTTCTGGGCTTCCGCGGGATCAATGTTTTTGAGAGGGATCACTTCGCTGATCAGTTCGTCTGTTTCCGGTTGGCCGGCTTGCTGCCAGACATTGCTTTGGATGGAAAGCCCTTCCTGCTGAATGGCGGCGATAGGGACCACTTTGACGAACTTATCGCCGACATCAACCAATCCGATATTGTTCATGGCGAGAACCGTCTTGAGCGCCTGGATGGCTTCGGGGATTGTCAGGTCGGTTTGGCTGCGCAAGGTGATGGAGGCGTTGATGCCCGGGGCTGGCAGCAGGGTGCGTCCGGTCAGGTCTCCGTAGAATTGGAGTACTTGATCGACAGGCGCGGCATTAAATTTAAGGGCGACATTCTTATTCGTGTTGAACGTTCCGGATGACAGGGGCGCGGCTGGATGGCTGACCGAGGGGGTTGGACGGACAACGGGGGGTTGTGATGATGGAGCGGGAGGCAACTGTGCCATCAGGGTGGCGGGGATGCCGATGAGGCCAGCCATCATGATCGACACAACGATTGTATTAAGCATTGGGCATCTCATGGTTGATTGCCTTTGGTTTCAGGTTTTTCCACGGCTGC
Organism: uncultured Verrucomicrobiota bacterium; assembly: GCA_964609375.1. GTDB lineage: Bacteria > Verrucomicrobiota > Kiritimatiellia > CAIKKV01 > CAITUY01 > CAZDUS01. The sequence continues at coordinate 45,595 of CAZSSA010000005.1, forward strand.
AGCAGATTTGATTCTGGAGTACGAACAATAGACAGTAAAACTCCCCTTTAACACCCGTTTTTCATTGGGGGCCGCCAATAATTGACTGACATCCAAGATAGCATCCTCCTGTTGGAGATCAAAGAGGAAACGGACCAAGGGTTCCAGTTTTCCTTCCCACTTGCAGTTGGCGGCGAGTTCATACATGTCTCCCGCCTGGGTTTCCTTGTCCACGTCACGGCTGGCGAGTATCAATCCGTTGGCCGACGCCAGTTTTTCGATTCGGATGAGTAAGTCGGCCGTGACGTCCTTGTCCGCCGGGTATTTGGGGAGTTTGCGGCGCAGTTCTGACAGTTTTGATTCCCAGGCGGGGTTCTGTTCGATCAGGCGTTCCGTAAGCCCTATTTTTTTGGTGGCTTCTTCGCGTTTGGTTATGATCTCGCTCCACTCCTTGAATTTTGGAGCGGCTAGCAGATAGGAGACTCCGAAGAGGGCGATGACCCCGGTTATCCATGCCAGCATCATCTCACGGGGGGATATTTTCATGGTTGCCCCCCGCCGTGCAGCGTGGCGGTCAGCTTAAAGACTTCCCTGCCCTGCGGTGTTCGTTGAACGCGGGTAAGCTCGGTTTTGGCGAATAGTGCTGACTTTTCCATTTCTTTCTTGAAGTCATAGATGAGGGTTACGGCGTCGGCTTCACCCGAAATTTCCAGGGCTTTAGCTTTGTGGTAATTGACGGATTTCAGGGCAATGCCTGGCGGCAACAGGTCGGAGACTTCGCGGAGGCATTCCAGCGCGGAGTATTTGCGTTCAACGTATTGCTGCAAGGATTGAACGCGATCCCTTGTCCGGCGTGCGCTGTCGGCGGCAGGGGTAAGTTGTTCGAGCTTGTAGTTAAGTCTGGCGAGACGTTGTTTTTGATATTGGAGTCCGCCAAAAAGAGTTCCCATTCCAAGGACCCACACTCCGAGAAGGCTTCCTGAGAGCATGATCAGGCGTCGGCGGGCGCGTCGGCTGGACTCGGCCTGCTGCCAGGCGACAGGGGCGAGATCCATGATTCCTTGGCGATCAAGAGCTCGGCGTAGCAGTCCCTCGGCAAGAGGGGGGAGGGTGTTGAGTGAGGTGGCGTGAACAGGGATGGGGAATTGTTCGCGGAGACGATGCAACAGGGAGTCGGGGGCTTCGCCGCGATGCCACACGGAAATTTCCGACAGGGGTTCTCCGGACCGCTCCAAGTCGAGCGAGGTCATGGTGTAAACGGTTTCGCGGGCGATTTCGTCGGCGATATCATCGGCGGACAAGTCATCGAGCCCGCTGAGTGAACGGACGGCGACGGGGATTCTGCCGGTGGCGACCACCATATCGCAGGCGTCTTCATCGAGAATGATAAAGGCCCGTGAGTGGGATCCATCGGCCTTGCCCGCGTTGCGGAGGAGGTGCCACCATCCCAGGAGATTGATGTCGATCCACTTTGGCGGGAGTCCGGCGGCCTTGAGGCAGTTACCCAGGGCATCGGCGGTTTTTGTCGGGATGGCGCCGAGAAGGATGCGGCAGCGCCCGTCCTTGGCGTCCAGGATTTCGTAGGCGAAGGTGGCTTCATCGGTGGGAAACGGCGAGAATTTATCCACCTGTAATTCCACCATGCCGCGAAGTTCCTGTGGTGTAGCTTCCGGCAGTTCCACAATGCGCAAGAGGACCCACGAGGCAGGTATGCCGAGTGTGAGAGGGGGGGAAGGCTTCCCGCATGATTCGCCGAGCAGTTTCGAAAAACGATCCGGTTCGTTGCAAATGGCATCCAGCAGTGACTGATGCCCTTCGGTTGAGAGTACGACCGATTTTGAATCTGATGATTTTTCGCCCGTCTTGGAAATGGACACCCACTCTGCGGATTGTGCGCGCAGAGTTAATGTTGTCATTGGTTTGCCGGTCATATTTAGTTTACCGTGGCGTTTCCATCACCGAGACAATCTTGTATTCCACTCCGTGGGAACGCCCCACCGAGGTGATCCGATAGACTGACGATACAGTACCCACAAGAGTCCTCAGGCGTTGTTGGTCCTCGGGTGACACGGCACTGATCGCCGGAATCCGTCCGAAAAAGTCATTTGCATCCTTAAAAAAGTAATCATCACCGATTTTTGCGCCGGCTGTCAATCCTTCACGTGCCTCGATGATGGCGTCGGCGAGTGTATCGTCGATGCCGGGAAGAGTCATGAGTACCCTTTTGGAGGCGGCATTGACGTTGACGGGTTCGCTGGATTCCTTGAGGGCGGTCAGCAGATCGGCGATGCCGGGGATGGCGACGCTATTGGTATCGTCCTCGAAAATGGGGCCCCCATAGAGGACGGAGTGTGTAAATCCCTTGATGAGGAGCAATTCATCGACAGTGTCGAGGGTGGCTTCCTGACCCTTTCGTCCGCGCGCCTTGTAGGGCGGTTCGAGCCGGGAGTAGTAATCGGTTTCGGCTCCATTGAGGTTGGCCTGGTCGTCGGCATCACGCCAGTCGTTAAAGCTGTCGATCAGTTCAGGCCATAAATCTTCGGGGACACCGCCGACCTGGAAGATGCGTTCCCAGTCGTCGTCCCTGAGTTTATTGATGTTGCGCAGGGCCGGCTCGGGAACGATGTCCACGATCATGGCGCCTTCGCCGAGGTCGTCGGTGAGGCCGACGACGGCGTATCCCTGACGCAAGCGTTTGGCCGCGTTGTACCAGGGTTTGGCCTTGGTTTCTTCCGTATCGGTGGCTCCCTGGACTGAAGCGATACGGGCGAGAAGTGACTTGGCGTATTCGATGCCTCCCTTGGCCAGATAGATGGATTTCAGTTTCTTGCGCTGGTAGGAGACAATCCGGGACTCCAGATGCATGTCGAAGGCGAACCCGCTAATCAAGACGGATAGGAGGGCGATGACCCAAATGACGATGATAAGGGCTGATGCATCGCGTTTCATTTCATTCCCTTGCTAGCCATGGGGATGTCCGCCATCCGTCGCATTTCCAGGGGGGGATCTCCCTCGCTTAACGGCTTTAGGTATAAGGTGATTTCAATGAAACGGGGGACATGGTTGGACTGGTTATCGCCGGCGATGTCTTCGTCCCATTTGTCGAGCCAGTGGAGTTGGCTCATTTCGAAATTGTTTGTTGCCACGCGGCAGTTAAAGCCGACGACACGGTCGGAGAGCAGTTCCGGGGTGAGGGAGTCGGGATCAAAATCGTCCGGTTGCAGATACTCATCTCCCCAGGCGGTATAAGTGGCGCCGGGCTTGCCGTGCTTGTCCTTCCCGATGAAGAAGCGGATGCGGTGATAGGTCTTGGCCAGATTGGAGTCTTCGCCAACAAGGGCCGGGCCTTCCTTGACCCAGCTGATGGAGTCCATGGCGCCGGGCCCGTTCCCTTTATCCTCCAGGTGCAGGCCATCGGTTTTATCCCGGTAACGGGCGGAAAGGAGGCCGTCGATAACCTGGTCGATGACGTAGTCGCCGGCATGCAGGTCTTCGCTAAGGGCGGTGCCGCGTTCCCATGCTTTGCTGACAGAAGCCATGAGGGCGAACGTCACCGAGCCAATGAGGGCGAAGATGGCAATGGCGACCAGCAGTTCCAGCAGGGTGAATCCTGAAACTCTGCCAGGGTCTTGTGCTCTCGGGAATATGTTAGAAGGTAACGTCATTCGTGAAATAGAGGTAGGAGGTTACTTGTTCGAAGGCATCCTTTCCGCGCAATGACCAGGTCACACGGGTTTGAATCTCGAGGAGGTCCTCGTGTTTTTCTGAACGTTTGCAGGATCGTGAGAAGATGAATCCGCCGGGATAGTCAATGGGGCTGACGTTTGGATTGAGAACCTTGTCGGTAGCGGCACTTGGAGTGGAACTGTCTTTATCCTTTATGACCAGGATGGGGTGCTCGATTTCTCCCAGTTCAAGGATGCGGCGAGCCTCGTAGTAATTTTTTGAAACCCGGACGACGGCCAGGCAGCGGGACGTTGCCGTCATGAGGACGGCGGCGGATATTCCGAGGATGGCCAGAGCGATTAGAACTTCCACGAGGGTCATGCCGCCACGGGGGGGGAGGGGGAATGGTTGATGATGGTTGATGGTTGATGGTTGATGAGGGGAGGTGGTGAATGGTGAATGGAGGGGAGGCATGGGTTAGTTGTCCTCCCGTTTGGCTTCTGCGGAAGAGAGGGCGTCCACGGTGATCCGCATGGTGGTGCCAAATTCATCAACCAATTTGACCTCATAGGGAATGCAACGTCCATTGCTGCGGTAAAGTACCGCGAGGGTTTTAGAGCCCCGGTTATCCTTATGCTCCAGTTCAACGGATTCGATCCGAACGGCATCCAGTTGACGGGTGATATTAAATGATGGGCTGTTTTGGGGAGGCGCGGGGGATGCCGATTCCTGAGGGACGAGGTCGGGAGTGGGGGTCCGGGAGGTGGAAGGTGTTGGCGCGGTTGGTGGGGATGCGGTGTGGCCGGGGGAGACATTAATGGTCGCCGTGGAGATGTCGAATGAGAGGACCATTTCCCGGTTGCCAAGAATAGCCATGCTTCGGGCATAGCGACCGGCGCGGACAACGGTATTGGCGGCCACGCGCAGACGGTTTCCGCGGATGGATTTAACGATGGATGGCATCGTGACAAGGGTAATGATGCCAAGGATCGCCAACACCATCAGGATTTCCACCAGGGTAAAGGCGCGCCGCCGGACCTGTTTATGTGCCTCAAGGTTAGTTGGTGAGATCATCAGCCGAACCCATCTGTTTGTCGGGGCCCGCCGACTTGATTTCATAGGAGTCACTTTTCACCGCGTATCCAAAGTCGTTACCCCACGGATCTTTGGGCATGCGTCCATCCTTGATATAAGGCCCGTTCCAGTTATTTTCGGAGGTTTTGGTCAGTAGGGCTTGAAGGGTGGCTGGATAGATTCCGTTATCCACTTCGTAAATGTCGATGGCGGTCTGGATGGCCTTGATGCTGGTGCGTGCGGCGATGATATTGGCATTTTTCGTCCGGTTTCCGAGGCCGACGACGGCGACGGTGCCGAGGATGCCGAGAATGGCGACGACCAGTAAGATTTCCACCAGTGTGAACCCTTGTCGTCGATCATGGGAGTGGGATTTTAGCAGGAGCATATTGGCGATTCGGTTCTTCATGGGGCTACCTCCGTTGGTTCTCAAACACTTCCTTAAAATAGCATAACCAAACCAGGGGATGCAATGTTGCGTGTGATGGCGTTATACCCCGAGTCCGTTTGTAACGTTAAAAATGGCCATGACGATGCTGACGGCGATGAATCCGACGAGAACGGCGACCAGCACGATCAGAATGGGTTCCAGAGCCGTGGTGAAAATTTTCACATTACGGTTTAATTCGCTCTCGTAGCGGTGGGCGATATGTTTCAGGGCGCCGGGCATGTCGCCGGTTTGTTCACCAATGGCCAGCATGTCGGTCATCAGCGGCGGGAAAACGCCGCCCGTTGCCAAGGGGCCGGAGATGGTGGTTCCATCGGTGACCCTGTCGCGCGCCTTGCGGACTTCCGCGGCGATGATGACATTGCCGACGGTCTGTTCGACGATGCCCAGTGCCTGCAACGCCGGCACTCCGTTGGTCAAAAGTGTGCTGAGCGTCCTGGCGAAATTGGAATAAGTACTGGAGGCGACGATCCCGCGAATGAAGGGGGCTTTGAGTTGCAGGCGGTGCCACCGTTTTTTGCCGGCGGGGGTCTTGAGATATCGATGGAGAAGAAATCCAGACACGGCAAGTATGCCGAGGGCCAGCCACCCGTACTTGAGCATGAAACTGCTCATGGCGATCAACATGCGGGTGGGCAGCGGCAACGTGCTGCCGAGTTCTTCAAAAATGGCCGAGAATTTGGGAATCACGTAGACCATGCAGAAAATCATGGTGGCGAATCCCATCACCAGGACGATGATGGGGTAGACAAGGGCCATGATGACCTTTTCCTTGAGGTCCTGGATGCGCTCGTAATGTTCCACCAGGCGCAGCATCACTTCCGATAATGCGCCGCTGGCTTCCCCGACACGGACCATGCTGATGTAGAGGGCCGGGAAACTTCTGGGATGACGGGCCATGGCATCGGAAAGATTGGTCCCCTGGATAATCTGGTCGCGAAGGTCACGGATGATATCGTCCGCCGGACCGCCGGTTCGTCGTTTGCTGAGCGTGGTGAGCGCGTGGCCAAGGGTCATGCCGGAGGCGAGCAAATCGCTCAGTTCCGTTGAGAAGTTCAGAATTTCGCCGGTTCCCATTCGAGGTTGCCGTTGGAACGTTAATTTGAACTTTCCGCGCGGGGCGGCTTTAGGGGTGGCTCCGGACTCGGACGTGGTTATGGAGATGGGAGTGCAACCCAGTTTTTCGATTTGCTTGAGCGCGGAAAGCCGGTCATTGGCCTCGAGGGTTCCGGTCACCGTTTGGCCAGACTTGTCTTTGGCTTTGTAGGTAAAGATCAATCTGTTTCCTCCGAAACTCGCAGGACTTCTTCGATGGTGGTGACGCCCTCAAGGACCTTCATCCATCCGTCCTCGCGCAGGGTTTGCATCCCCTGTCCGGTGGCTTTCTGTTTGATGGCGTGCGAAGAGGAGCGCTGAAGGATGAGAGGCTCAATGCCCTCGGTGACTTGGAGAACTTCATATAAGCCTGTGCGGCCCTTGAAACCGGTATTCCTGCATTTTTCGCAACCGGCGGCCTCGAGAATGGTGCTGTTTGCCAGTTTTTCGACAGGGAAATCGATGCTTTTCAGGAAGGTCATATCTACTTTGGCTGGACGTTTACAGAAGGGGCAGAGGCGGCGGATGAGCCGCTGAGCCACGACAGCTTCAAGCGATGAAGCCACGAGGAAGGGTTCAACGCCCATATCCAGGAGACGGGTGACGGCTCCGGCGGCATCATTGGTATGCAGGGTGCTGAACACCAAGTGACCGGTCAGGGAGGCGCGTATGGCAATTTCGGCGGTTTCAAAGTCGCGGATTTCACCGATCATGATGATATCGGGATCCTGACGGAGGATATGACGAAGGGCGGTGGCAAAGGTGAGGCCGATGTCCGACCGGACGCTGATTTGGTTGATTCCCGCCATTTCGTATTCGATGGGATCCTCGACGGTGATGATGCGTTGGTCGATGGTATTGATCTCGTGCAGATAGGCGTAGAGGGATGTTGATTTTCCGGAACCGGTGGGGCCGGTGACCAGAATGATTCCGTTTGGGCGCTCAATGAGTTTGCGCATGATGCTTTCATCGTGAGCCCGCATGCCGAGTTGTGGAAAGCCGATAAATTCCTTGCCGCGCATCAGCAGGCGTAAGCTGACGCTTTCGCCGTAGACGGTGGGCATGGTGGAAACGCGGATGTCGATGTCCTCGCCCTGGATACGCATGCCGATACGGCCGTCCTGAGGCAGTCGTTTTTCGGCGATATCCATGTTGGCCATGACCTTCAGGCGCGAAAGGATAGCGGCCTGGAAGCGGGATAATTGGGGGGGAAGCGGGGTTTGATGAAGAACTCCATCGACGCGATAGCGAATCCGGAGCTGGTTCTCCATGGGTTCAAGATGAATATCCGTGGAGCGTTCCTGATAGGCTTCCCAGATGATCTGGTTGACGAACCGGACAATGGAGGCTTCCTGATCCAGGTCACCCAGATCGGTCTTCAGGAGGGATTCTTCGGGGGCGACCTCGATACGTTCGCCGTCCTGCATCAGCTTTTCCATGGTATCGGCGCCGACCCCGTAGAATTTCTTGATGGCGGCGGCGATTTCATTCTGCAAGGCGAGGGCGAGCTTGACGCGCATGCCGGAGGCAAGGCGGAGGGCATCCACCAAGCTGGCGTCAAACGGGTCATTGGTGGCAACCATTAAGGCGCCATTTTCAACGGAGTAGGGGATGACGCCGTACTGGAAAACAGCGCGGGTTGGCAGTTTAGAGAGCACGTCCGCTTCGATGGTCATGGGGCCCAGCCGGATGAACGGCAAGCGCAGGGCGACGGCTAATGCCTCCAAAAACGCTTCTTCCGTGGCATGGCCGAGCGTTGTGACGGCACGGGTGATGGAAGTTTCCGCTTGCTGAGCTTGTTGGAGGACGGCCGCCGTTTGCGCCTCGGATAGCAAGCCGGTGCGCTTCAATAGACCTGTCAGACTGGTTGGTAATGGTGTTGTCATAACCTGCTACCCATAAAATAGAGTGATAGAATAGGCCACGCAGGGCGTGATGTCAAAGCGGGAGTGGGAGGGAGGAATGGTTGATGGTTAATGGTTGATGGGGAATGGTGAATGGTGAATCGCGGATGAATTAACTTTTGTTTC